>DHWR01000038.1 GCA_002413265.1 Chloroflexi bacterium UBA5177 | reverse complement strand
GCAGCGTCAGATGTGTATAAGAGACAGCGCTTCCTTATCTTTCTCAATCCGCAGCAAGACCCTCTTGGCGCCGGCTACAACGTCATCCACTCCCTCATCACCGTGGGTTCTGGAGGACTTCTTGGCCAGTGGTTCCAGCAGGGTACGCAGAGCCAGCTCGGCCTCCTTCGAGTGGAAGACAAGGACTTCATCTTCTCGGTTATCGCAGAGCAGATCGGCTTCCTGGGAGTGCTGTGCCTGCTAGCAATCTTCGTCATGTTGCTCATGAGGATCGCGCGCGTGTCTTTCATGGCGGGCGACGTGTTTGGGCGCCTGCTGGCAACCGGCGTGCTGTCCATGCTGATGTTTGAAGTGTTCGTGAACATCGGAATGAACGTCGGGCTCATGCCCGTCACCGGGATACCTCTTCCACTCCTCAGCTACGGCGGCAGCTCACTCATAACGACGCTGGCATCTCTTGGAATTCTGCAGAGCATCTTGCTGAGGCACCAGAAGCTGGTCTTCGCTTCCGGATAGCCGGTTCGCTACGCAGCCCCATCCAGCAGATCGACCACGCTCTGCACCATTTCTTCAACGGTTATGAGCTTCATGCAAAGCGCGTCTCCCAAAGGGCAATCGGCAACCGCGGCCATCGAGTAGCAGGGACTGCATGGGAGATCCTTCCGATGGATTCGCACGGGAGCAGAGGGGTGATAGGGCCCGTGGCCGTACGGGTCTGTCGGCCCGTATGCGGCCACCAGGGGACGCCCAAGAGCCACCGCCAGGTGCAGCGGTCCGCTGTCGCCGCTCGCCACCAAATCGGCACGAGCGATCAGCGCTACCAGCTCGCCAACAGTCGTTTCGCCAACCAGCGAACGAACACGACCTCTGGCTCCGTTCAACACCTCCTCGGAAAGAGCCTTGTCGGACTCAGCACCGGCAAGGACCACGGTAGCTCCCGTCCGAGCGGTGACGGCGTCCACGAACTCAGCCCAGTTCGAGGAAGGCCAGCGCTTGGCCGATCCGTTGATCGACCCGGCGTGCACCACCACAAGGGCACCGTTCGGCGCCAGGCGAAGAGATCCGAGCTTGGCCTCCATTGACCGGACATCTCTGTCCGTCACTTGGACTGATAGCTGGCGCGGCGAATTGGCGGCGCCGCTGTAGCGCGCAAGACGGCGAACGTATTCGACTTCATGCACACGCTCTTCGTACCGACCGCCAGCGACGGGATCCGAGAGCATGAAGCGATACGCTTCCCCCTCATAGCCCGTGGAACGAGCTGCGCCTGAGAGGAAGGTCACCAGACTGGCCGTCTTCCCCGCCACACTGATTGCAAGATCTGGCTGCAGTGCTCGGATTCGACGGATGACATGTATATAACCGAGCCAGGTTCGAGGATCGATCATCCCCGGGGGGCGCCGAACCCTATTGCTATCGAGAGTGATCACCTCGTCGGCCACTCCGTCCGCTTCGGCAGTTGAAGCGGTATACGGAAGTGTGACGAGAACGACGCGAGCGTCAGGGTACGCTTGGCGAAGTCCGCGAACCAGCGGCAGCGTGAAGACGACGTCTCCAAGCAGGTCGAGCCTTACGATGAGGATGGAGCGGACTGAGCCGGCCGGTTCTTCGCGTCGACGGTTGCCAAGCATGGCAACCATCCCGACCGACCCAATCAACAGATGAAGGAAGCGATGGATCGAAGTGCGAGCGAGCGACCGGATCCATGCGGACGGATTCAAGCTCCCTAACTCAGCTTCTGGTTCCAATGACGAACGTTATGTCACCTTCGGCCACGACTTTGTCTTCGACCTTTGCAATGCCATGTCCCTTCCCCGCGCGGCTGCCCAGCTGGGTCATGACGACTTCGAGACGCAGTACGTCTCCGGGAACCACCTGGCGCCGGAAGCGGAAGCCGTCCAGGCCCGCTAGAAACGGTATTCGATCTCGGAAACCGGGCGCTTGCATCACGGCCACCGCGCCAACCTGAGCCAGCGCTTCGGCGATGAGCACGCCGGGCATCACTGGAAAGTCGGGAAAGTGTCCGGTGAAGAACGGCTCCCCGATTGACACGGCCTTGATGCCGACTGCCCGTTTTCCCTCCTCGAGCTCGACGATTCGATCGACCAGCAGAAAGGGATAACGGTGTGGGATTATTTCCTGGATCTGGATAGAAGAAAGCGAAGTCAACGCCGGACTCTTCGGCCCGATGCCGGGGCCACGGACGCCGTGTCGGCGGTCGCCGTGTCGGCGGTCGCCACAACCTGAGTCCCGACCGTGCGATCCCCTACTGCCTCGATCAAACGGCCAGGTGAGGTGATGATTGCGCGCTCGCCACCTTGCCCCACGAATTCGATTGCCGCCCGAATTTTCGGGCCCATGCTGCCGGGCGGGAACTGGTCATCCGCGTCGTATCGCTCCAGCTCTTCAACAGATGCAAGGCCGAGGGGCCGCTGCTTCGCTGTCCCGAAGTCAACCGCAACGTTTTCTACCTCCGTCAGCAGGCAGAGAGTGCGGGCACCAACGAGAGAGGCAAGTCGCTGGGCGGCCAGGTCCTTGTCAATCACGGCGTCAACTCCGCGAAGAGTCCCGTCCGCCTCCTGCACAACCGGTATTCCACCCCCGCCAGCCGCAATGACCAGGGTGCCGGATGCCACGAGACTCCTGACCGATGGCCACTCCACGATGGTCTGAGGCGTCGGGGACGGCACGACGCGCCGGTAACCTCTGCCTGCATCCTCCACCATCTGCCAGCCTCGTTCCGCGCTGAGCTTGTCCGCCTCTTCCTTTGAATAGAAACGGCCGATCGGCTTGGTTGGCACCTGGAACGCTCGATCTGCCGGATCGACGATGACCTGGGTCACCAGTGAGCAAACCTGTGCCTGACGGCCGGCCATCACTAGGAAGTTCCCGATCTCCTGCTGGAGCAGGTAGCCGATTTGGCCTTGCGACATGGCGCCGGCTAGGTCGAGGGATATGGGCTGTACCGTATCACGAGCGAGATCCGCTTTTAGCATGATCTCGCCCACCTGTGGGCCGTTACCGTGAGTCACCACGACCTGGTGACCCTCGAGAATGAGCTCTCCCATTTGGGCGCTCATACGTCGCACGTTTTCTCGCTGCTGCTCCAAACTTCCTCGCCCCCCAGAAGGAGCAATGGCATTTCCGCCGAAAGCGACAACCAGAAAATCTGACACGTTGCTCCTTGACCCACGGAAGTAGGTCACATTGTATATGTCCCGTCGGGACGGGCAATTTCGGTGATATAATCGGCGACATTTGCCGCCAGCCAGGCCGCTCGCAGAGAGGCGAAGAAGGGATCGGATGGCTCGTCACTTTGTGAGTCAGACTGACCTGTCGCCGGAAGAAGTTCTCGGAGTCTTCGAGCTGAGCGCCCGAATGAAAGCGGGCCCGTTGGTCAGCGGAGAGCTGTCGGGGCGCACGCTGGTCATGTTCTTCGAGAAGACTTCCACGCGCACGCGTCTTTCATTTGAGATCGGAATGACGCAGCTCGGCGGTCACGCCGTGTATCTGGATCGCGACTCCTCCCAGCTCTCGCGTGGAGAGTCGATCGCGGACACCGCGCGAGTCGTCTCTCGATACGCGGATCTAATGATGGCGCGAGTGAATTCTCATGCGACCGTGTTCCAGCTTGCGATGGATGCGACGATACCTGTGATCAACGGTCTGAGTGATGAAGAACACCCGTGTCAGAGTATGGCTGACCTCTTCACGTTGTGGGAACGGAGAGGGACTGTGTCCGGCTCCAAGATCGCGTATGTGGGTGATGGTGACAACAACGTGACGCATTCCCTGATGCTCGCCGGGGCCATGCTCGGAGCGCACGTGGCGGTGGCATCACCTCCGGAGCTCTGGCCCCAGGAAACATACGTCTCTCTGGCGAGAGAAAAGGCTCAGGCTTCGGGAGGAAGCGTACAAGTTACGTCAGACCCACGCGAAGCGGTCACGGACGCCGACGTGGTATACACGGACGTCTGGGTATCGATGGGTCGTGAGGACGACCGCCAGGAAAGAACTTCCACACTGGTCCCGTACCGGGTCTCAGCGGATCTGGTGGCCCTGGCGAAACCCGAATTTGTTTTCATGCACTGCCTCCCGGCCCACATAGGTGAAGAGGTCACGGCCGATGTCGCATACGGCCCCAATTCGGTCATTTTGGATGAAGCCGAGAACCGACTGCACGTCCAGAAGGCGCTGATGTCGTACCTCTTTGCCCAGAGTCAAGGAGAGCGTGAATGAACAGAGACCAGATTGACCTTTTGCAGTGGCTCGTTCCCGGATTGCAAGACGTCCCGCACTCGAGTCTGTATTGGATTGAGCGGGCTCAGAGGTCGCTCGCGGTGTCGACCCAGGACCGTGATGTTTATCCGGTAGTCGACCATACGCGAGGCAAAGGTGTCTGGCTCCACGACCTAGAGGGAAACGAGTACCTGGACATGACGTCCGGGGTTGCCGTGCGCGCGCTGGGTTTTCGACCCGAGGGCATCCGAGAGTTCGAACAACGAATCTCGGACGTGATCGAGGAGCTGCCGGGGCACGATTTTGACAACGTGCCTCACATCTTGCTGGCGGAGCGACTCGCCGCCACGGCTCCGGGCGACTTCGCGAAGGAGGTCTTCTTCACGACCAGCGGCGCTCGAGCGGTGGAGACAGCGGTAAAGGCGGCAATGGATCAGACCGGCCGTCAGCGGTTCGTCGCATTTCGTCCCGCGTTTCACGGCCGAACGGGTTACGCCCTCGCCTTGACCGCCAGCAAAGCCGTGCAGCGAGAAGGGTACCCACAGGCGTTGGCTGTCGTCCGGGCCCCCTACGCGTATCCGTTTCGTTGTCCCATTGGGGAAGATCCGCAGGCGTGCGCTCGATACTCCCTTGACTATCTTCGGGGCGCAATACAGGACGAAGGAACAGACATCGCAGGCATCGTTGTGGAGTCTTTGGGGGGCGAAGGCGGAATAATCGTGCCGCCCGTAGAGTTTCTGCAGGGCCTTCGAGAAACTGCTGACGAGCTTGGCGCCGTCTTGATAGCGGACGAGGTGCAGTCCGGCATGGGCCGCACCGGACGATGGTGGGCAATCGAACACGCGGACGTTGCTCCCGACATGATCTGTGTCGCCAAATCTCTTGGGGGCGGTTACCCGCTCGGCGCCACGATTGGTCGAGCACCAATGTTCGAGAAGCCCTCGCGACATTCAGAGACTTTTGCGGCCGAGCCGCGTCAGGCTCTGCTCTCGCTATTCGTCCTCCGCTTCATTGAGGAAAATCATCTCATCCAAAATGCCGCGAAATTGGGACAAGCCATGATGGACAGGCTGAGAAGCGAGCTTGCCGCCTGCGAGCAGGTTGGCGAGGTTCGTGGCAGGGGCTTCATGCAAGGCATTGAGTTCGTCGACGACCGGCGCACGAAAGCGTACAACCCCGGCCTTCGTGACCGAATCGTTCGTAACTGCGTCTTCAAGCAGAAGCTCTGGGTTCTGGGCTCCGGGCGAAGTACGATCCGTCTTCTTCCCGCGCTTGTAACTTCTGAAGAGGAAGGCATGGAGGCAGTCGACAGATTCGTAAGAGCCGTTCGCGAGGAGACGAGGTCCGTTGAGGCTGCCGCGAAAGTTGCAGCCTCCACTCCGTAGCAGTCAACGGATTTCAGCAGCCCGCTGACCGTCGCGCGCTTCCCCGCTTCTCGTCCGCCGTGCTCGGGCACGTCCTCCGGGGATGGCACGCATTCTGCAAGGCGATCAGAAGAAGCAAGGGTCGCGGCAGATCGGGAGCACGACACGGACGCTTGGGTGGCGAGGTTGAAGACCGCGTACGAGTCCGGTAGTAACCGGACTCGTACGCGGTCTTCAACCTCGTGACCCAAGCGTCCATGACGTGCTCCCGGT
>DHWR01000192.1:5766-7051 GCA_002413265.1 Chloroflexi bacterium UBA5177 | reverse complement strand
TCGTCGGCAGCGTCAGATGTGTATAAGAGACAGGCATTGTTCGCGATGTACTCTCGGAACTGCTGCAGTTCCCTCTCGTCCCGAATGATCCGATCATGAAAGCCCCGCTGCCACACCGGTCCGGATACGCCCAGTTCTTGATTGGCAATGGCAGACGAGACCGCTGCTTTGAACCCAGACATGATCGCGCCGATGCCCCTTGATGGCACCGCAAGACCTCTTGTTCGCTGCATGCCGCCTCCAGCGAGGTCATTCTGAAGGTTGAGGATAACGATGCCATGCAAATGGTTTGGCATCAGCACGAAAGCGTCGAGCATTACGCCGCTTCTCAGCTGCGCCGTCCTCTTCCATTCCTCTTGCACGATTGCACCGATCGCCGGATGTGTGCATTTCACGATCGATGATTCGCCCGAAGATGGGGTGACGCCCACGAGTGCAGATTGTGACCATGTACGCGCCATTGGAAGCGTAGTCGTAGCCTGCAAGACGGGTGGAACGCCCAGATGCGTGTCTTGGGTCATCCATGGCAGCCATGGTAGCGCCATCGATTGACCGAGCGTCTCCGATAGCCAGTGCACATCTCCGATGGCCACCGCGGGCGAGCTGCGGTCGCCCGCGGTGAACGTCCGAAAACGTTGCCTCATCCGCTCCCGAATACCATGGGCTGGAGGCCAATACATGACCCCGATCCCACCCCACGGCTCCTACCTCTTCCTCCCCATCGACAAGGTCATCTACGGGCCGGGAACCGTCAGCCGGCTCACCGATGAGGTCGAGAGGCTCGATGCTCAAAAGGTCTTCGTTGCCTCGACCTCCTCCATCGCCGAGAAGACGGATCTGCTGCAACGCGTCGAAAACCTCCTCGGAAAACGCTTCGTTGGCTCGTTTTCGAAGATCCGCCAGCACACGCCGTCCGGAGTAGTATCGGCGCTCTCCAAGAGACTCGAGGACACGGAAGCCGATATGGTGGTCTCGCTCGGCGGTGGCTCGGTGATCGACGCCACCAAGGCTGCGGTACTCGCTGCGGCCCGAGACACCGGCCATTTCCTTCCTCACATCGCGCTGCCCACCACCCTCTCCGCCTCCGAGTTCTCTCCTCTCTTCGGGGTTACCGACGAGGCGACGAAGGTCAAGGCGGGAGGCAGCAATCCCTTCGTCACCCCTCGCGTCGCCATCCTCGACGCCGAGCTGACGGTTCACACGCCCGCCTGGCTGTGGCTCTCAAGCGGCGTTCGAGCGCTGGACCACGCCGTCGAGACCGTGTATGCGCCAGATCATGGCCCGG
>DHWR01000192.1:2556-5608 GCA_002413265.1 Chloroflexi bacterium UBA5177 | reverse complement strand
AATCTGTACGCTCGCCAGCAATGCCAGCTGGCAGCCTGGCTCTCGTTCTTCGGCGTGGCCAATATCACTCTCGGTCTGAGTCACGTGCTGGGCAGGCAGATAGGCCCGCGCTACGACGTCCCGCACGGCCACACCTCGGCCGTGCTGCTTCCCAAGGTCATGGAGGCCATCCTTCCCACCACCTTGGATCAGCAGGCTCTCATCGCCTGCGCGGCAGGCGTTGCTACGCGAGCCTCGGACGTTCAGGAAGCGGCCGGTCGAGCGGCTCCCGCAGTCTTTGATTTCGTGGGTAGTATGGAGTTGCCGCAGCGCCTGCGCGACCTCGGCGTGCCCGAGTCCGACCTGGACGAGCTGAGCGGCGGGAGACCGGAAGTGCTGCGGGTTCTTCAAGCAGCCTGGTGAGGATCGCATGGTAAAGACGATCATCGAGCTCGGTATCGCTCTCGCCGCCATCGGCGCGGCCGGCCTCGTCCTGCTCCGCATCTGGGACAATCAGCGAGACTCGGGACGCAAACAGAAGTAGGGAGAAGAGAGATGGCATCCTGTCCGTTTTGCAACGAAACCTACGAGGACTACAGGATCGTCGGCGTCCTACCTGCCAATGAGCGCATGACCGATTGGCTGGATCCCGTCCCCGTGGCCGAACTGTTCTGCAAGGCCTGTGGACGCTATACGATGATGCATCCAGACCATCCCGACGTGCTACGAATGCACCGCGCCCCGCCCATCGAGAAGGCCGCCGAGAATATTCGTACCCTCAACGTGCAGGTCGAAGAGATCGGCGATCCCGAGGTGCGGCAGCAGTTCGTGCACGGCGAGGCAGACCGCTAGCTGCCCCGTGCCGGCTCCGGGGTAGTCTCTCGGCCGAATATGATGCCGGCCAGCACGATCGCGCCACCGGCCAGCTGAAGCAGCGCCACCGGCTCCTTGAGGATGATCAGCGCAAAGATCACGCCGACCACCGGCTGTAGATACGAATAGACCGTGGTACGAGCCGGACCGAGCCGGTGGATTCCCGTGTACCAGAAGATGTTGGTCAGCACGATCGCACCCAGCGACGAATACAGCACCAAGCCCCAGTCGCCGATCGATAGGGCCTCGAGATGCGAGAGCGACAGCTGGCGCAGCCCGAGTGGCAGCAGCGCGAGCAGTCCGACGCCGGCGACGTAGAGCGAGATCCGGAACGGCGAGTAGACCTGCATCAGCGGCCGCAGCATCAAGGAGTAAGCCGCCCACGAGGCGGCGGTCAGCAAGCCTAGAAATTCTCCCAGAAAGTTTGACGTGTGGCCGGCGGTCTGCGGCGTGCTGAGGACGATGACCACCACGCCGCCGAAGCCGATCATGACTCCGGCCCAGTGCCGCCACCCGGGGCGCTCCCAGCCCAGCAGCATCGAACCGATTCCGGCGAAGACCGGAATGGTGGTGAGGAGCAAGGTAATGGTGGCGGCCGTCGCGTTCTCTAGTCCGTAGGTGAACGCGACTTGATTCAGCCAGATGCCGCACAAACCAGCCGCGATCATCAAGGCAAGGTGACGCCGGGAGATGCTGACGGAGCCCTCACGCAAGGGGACGATGAGGGCGAAGACGCTGGTGGTCACGGTGAACCGAACCACGGCCAGCGCCACGGGATCAAAGTGGTCGAGGAGCAGCTTGACGACCGTGACGTTCAGCGCCCAGATCATGATGGTCGTGAAGACGAGCCCGTCGGCCAGCGTGAAACGACGCACGGAGGCTCCGAACCGGAAATCAGGCAGATTCAGGCTATCAGCTTGGCCGATTCCAGCCGCACAGGCTGGCCGCGGCCGGCGCTCCAGATGCATAATGTTCAGTATGCAGAACGTAGCGTTCCGTGACGTGAACAGCCCAGCAAGATTACCTGCTCCTGCCATCGCCCGTGCTGCCCGTATTCTCGACGTCGTGGCGGCCGCGGAGTCGCCCGTGGGAGTCTCCCAGATCGCCCGACAGGCGTTGCTGAGCAAGAGCTCCGCGCACGCGCTAGTCACCGCTTTGGTCGCCGAAGGGCTCCTGACTCCGTCCCTCAAGGGCTACCGGCTAGGAGGTCGATTGGCTCATCTCGGCGCTCGGGCCCGTGACCAGCGAATGCAAACCGTGGCCGAGCGGGTTCTCGCCGGCATGTCGGCCCAGCTCGCGGAAACCGCATTGTTTGGGCGAGTTGAGGGCACGCGCGTCCACATCCTGGCGCGAACCGAAAGCGAGCGCTCCCTGAGCCTCTCGGCGCCGGTCGGCTCCACGGTCCCTTTGATGGCAGGCGCTCTCGGCAAGGCCTATCTCACGACTCTGTCGAAATCGGAAGCCCGTTCGTTCCTTTCGTCACACCAGCCCCACCGCTACACGGAGCGCTCTGTGACCGACGTTGCCAGCTACCTCCGCGAGGTGCAAACTGCATCCGAGCAGGGTTTTGCCTCGGAGCGCGGCGAGTATCTTCCCGGCATCGCTGCCGTCGCCTCGGCAATTCCTTGGTCAGCCAGCACCTATCTCCTCTGGGCGGTGGGCATCGACGCGACCATCGACGACTCGCGGATGGAATCGCTGGGATCCGCCCTGCGCGACGCGGCGGCGGAGATCCGCCGGCAGCTGGAAAACGAGGGCGAGCCGGCAGAGAGGAACGCGTCATGAAGGAGCTGCACGAGCTGCGGGTGAACGGAGAGACGCATCACGTAGCCTTCGAGCCGTACAAGACCCTGCTCGAGGTGCTCCGCGAAGACATGGATCTGACGGGGACCAAGCACGGCTGCGAGCTGGGCGAGTGCGGCGCCTGCTCCGTCCTGATCGACGGCGAGCCGGTGATGTCCTGCCTCTATCTGGCCGTGGAAGCCGGCGACAGAGACGTCATAACCGTAGAGGGTCTGGCCGATCGCACCCAGCCCGGCGCCCTGCAGCGAGCCTTCGCGCGAACCGGCGGCGCGCAGTGCGGCTACTGCACGCCCGGCATGCTGATCAGCGGTACTGCGCTGCTGCATGAGACGCTTGAGCCGAGCCGAGGCGAGATCGAGCAGGCGCTGGCCGGGAATCTCTGCCGCTGCACCGGGTA
>DHWR01000192.1:1942-2368 GCA_002413265.1 Chloroflexi bacterium UBA5177 | reverse complement strand
CAGGCGCTGGCCGGCAACCTCTGTCGCTGCACCGGATACACCAAAATATTTGAGGCCGTGGAGATCGCGGCACGCGAGCTTCGGCGGCACGAAGAGGAACGGGAGGCCACGGGATGACCGACTTCTCGGTCATCGGCAAACGCAACCTCAAGTACGACTGGCACGCGAAGCTGACCGGCCAGGCAAAGTACACCGACGACATCAAACTCCCGCGCATGATCTTCGGGCGCTTGCTCCGCAGTCCCTATCCTCACGCCCGTATCCTCCATCTGGACACCACTCGCGCCGCGGCGCTGCCGGGCGTGTTTGCTGTCGTGACCGGCAAGGACTTCCCCATCAAGTACGGGATCCTGCCTTCCAGCCAGGACGAGACGGCTCTCGCCATCGACAAAGTCCGTTATATGGGCGAGGCGGTGGCCGCGGTCG
>DHWR01000192.1:515-1698 GCA_002413265.1 Chloroflexi bacterium UBA5177 | reverse complement strand
TGCAGCCGATCATGTCTATCGAGGAGGCGCTGGATCCCGAAGGGGAGAAGATCCACGACTGGACCAAGCGAGCCAATGTCCAGAAAGACGTGGAGCTCGAGTTCGGAGATCTGGTCGAGGGGTTTTCTCAGGCAGAGTACGTCCGGGAGGACGAGTTCTGGTTCGAGGGCAACACCCATGTGCCGATGGAGAATCACGCGGTGCTGGCCAATTGGGAGGCCAACGGCAAGCTCACCGTCTGGTCCTCGACGCAGACGCCCCACTACCTGCATCGCGAGCTTTCCAAAGCTCTGCAGCTGCCGCCGAGCCGGATCAGGATCATCGTGCCTCCCGTCGGTGGCGGCTTCGGCGGCAAGAGCGAAGCCTTCTCGCATGAGGTGGTCGCGCCCGTTCTGTCCAGACTTTCAGGCCGCCCGGTGCTCATCGGTCTCAGCCGCGAAGAGGTCTTTTACTGCCACCGCGGCCGGCACCCGGTGAAGATGTGGATCCGCACCGGCGTGAAGAAGGACGGCGCCATCACTGCCATGGAGTTTCGCTCGACGCTCGACGGCGGCGCCTACGGCTCCTACGGCGTCGCCACCACCTACTACACCGGCGCGCTCAACACCCTTCCCTATAAAGTCCCCAGGTATCGCTTCGAGGGTCGCCGAGTCTTCACCAACAAGCCGCCCTGCGGCCCCAAGCGCGGGCACGGAACGGTGCAGCCGCGTTTCGCTATCGAGTGCCAGCTGGACAAGATTGCCGAGGCCCTGGAGCTCGATCCCGCCGAGATGCGAAAGAAGAATTCGGTCGAGCCCAACTCGTGGACGGTCAACCACCTGCGAGTTACCAGCTGCGGGCTGCAGGAGGCTATCGACAAAGCGGTGGCCCACACGGATTTTCACGAGAAATACGGCAAGCTGCCTGTCGGGACGGGCATCGGCCTGGCCTGCAGCGTCTACCTCAGCGGCGCCGGCCTTCCCATCTACTGGAACCCGCTGCCCCACTCAGCCGCTCAGATCAAGGTGGACCGGGGCGGCGGCGTCACCGTCTACTGCAACACCGCCGACATTGGACAGGATTCCGACTCGATGCTGGCCTACGTCGTCGCCGAGGAGCTCGGTGTCGAGGTCTCCGATATCCATCTGGTAACAGGCGATACGGCGCTCGCGCCGATCGATCTCGGCTCCTATTCCAGCCGCGT
>DHWR01000192.1:0-145 GCA_002413265.1 Chloroflexi bacterium UBA5177 | reverse complement strand
TCTCATTTGTCGCGGCCGTGCAGCTCGCCGAGGAGAAGCACGGTGCGCTGGCCTCCGTCGGGTCCTACACCCCGCCGAAGCTGGCCGGCGATTACAAGGGCTCCGGAGTCGGGCCCTCGCCTGCCTACAGCTTCAGCTGCGCCAT
>DHWR01000230.1:10286-18282 GCA_002413265.1 Chloroflexi bacterium UBA5177 | reverse complement strand
ACGCCCCTTGAGCCGACGTGGGCGAACTGCGAGCGAATCGCCGTCTGCGCTTCGGCCGAGATCAGCGCGTTGGGGTCGATGTTCGACAGGTGCTGCTTGGTCATAAACGTGCGGAGCGGGGTCGACAGGTGTGCCTGGAAATTCGATCTGAAGCCACTATTCAGCAGCGCTCCCATGATCGGCACTCCCACCGCCCCTCCGAGCGACAGAAAGAACTGGCGCGTGCTGGTCACCTGGCCGAGCACGTTGTGCGGGAACGCGTTCTGAACGGCGATCGTGAATAGGGGCATGGTGGATCCGATACCCACACCCAAGATCACCATGTTTCGCACCACGTCGAGATTGGAGCTGTGGACGGTCAAAAGTCCGAACAGAAACAGCCCGACGCACGCTATGGCAAGACCACCAAGCGCGAGCAGTCGGTACCTCCCGGTCCGCGAAACCAGCTGTCCGCTGACCGTGCTCCCCACCACGAAGCCGACCATCATCGGGGCGAGTACCACGCCGGAGTCCTGCGCGCTCGTCCCCACCACTCCCTGCACGAAGAGCGGGACGAACATGATCGAGCCGTACATGCCAAGTGCCACGCAGAAGGTAGCGGCCATGGATGTGATGAAGATGCTGTTCTTGAAGAATGCAGGCGCTATGATCGGCTCGCTGGTATGCAGCTCCTGCCAAACAAACAGAACCAGCCCGAGGACTCCGACACCGAAGGCCGCCAGCACCCGGGGCGACGTCCACGGCATGCTCTCGCCGAGCCAGGTAATTGCCAGCAGCAACGGCAGCAAGCCGATAACCAGCAGCACCATACCCGCGTAGTCGATTTTCACCTTGCCGGGCACCCGGATCGAAGGGAGCGCGTACAGCAGGGCAACCAGCGGAATCACGGCAAACGGAATGTTGATCCAGAAAACCCAGCGCCAGGAGAACTGATCGGTCAGCCACCCTCCCAGCGTCGGTCCGATAATCGACGCCAGGCCGAAGACCGACATGATCACCCCGATCCACTTGCCGCGCTCCTGGGGCGTGAAGATGTCGCCGATGGTTATCTGAGATAGCGCCTGAAGCCCTCCCGCGCCCATTCCCGCTATGGCGCGCGCTGCTACCAGAACCTCCATGCTCTGGGCAAAGCCGGCGATTGTGTTGCCCACGATGTACAACGCGATGGCGACCACGTACAGAGGCTTGCGCCCGAAGACATCCGAGAGCTTTCCGTACACCGGAATGACGATCGCCGACGCCAGAATGAAGGCTGTGAACACCCACGCGTAGAGTGGCAGACCGTGCAAGTCGCTGATGATATTCGGCAGCGCGGTGCTCACCACGGTCTGCGCCATGGATGAGAAGAACATCACGACCATCACCGCGCCCAGCACCTCGTAGCGCTGCGAGCCGTGAAGGATGTGTGCGGAGCCCGATGTTGGGAGGTCGTACGGGGCGGATTGCTCAGCCGTCATCTGTTGGGTATGGTCCTCAAAAAATAGTCCGGGTGCTTAACAGGCCCGCGTGTATGCAGGGTCGGAATCTGGCAGGGCTCGGACCAGAGCTTCGTATCCGGCCACCAAGCCTTCGACCTCGTTGTCCGAGAGGCACGTCAAGATCGGGACCAGCCGCTCGTGTCGGAGGCGTCGGGTCTCCTCGTGAGCTCGAAGGCCCTCTGCGGTAACCAAGATGCAGACCTCCCGATGATCGCGCGAGCTTCGCTGCCGTGTGACCAAACCCTTGCGTTCGAGCGCGTCAACCGCCCTCACGATCGTCGGCACCGAAAGCTCGAGAGCCTCGGCCAGCGCGGACATATTAAGACCCTCCGCGTGATCGACTTTCTGTAGGATGGCGAACTGGGTCTGCGTCAGCTTCAATGGCGTTTGTCGGCGCTTGAAGTCCCGCGCCGCCCACCTCGCCAAACGCTCCCGCGCCGCAATCAGCCGCTCCGCCATCTCTTCCCTAGAAACACGGGTCGCGGACTCGCCCCGCTTCTCCTCAACCATCTACATCTCACAATGATTAGTAGTGCTACAGATTATACATCGCGACCTGCGTCCGTCCTCCCCGCCAAACTTCGCGTGCTACCGTTTTTCAAGGACCCAAAACATGACCGACACCCAATCTCCAGGTCTCCAAGAAGGCGCCGAGCTTCTCTCCTACGGCTCCAGCATTCGCATAAACGCCCCACCGAAGCGGGTCTTCGCGATCGTGTCGGATCTAGCTCGCTCGCCGGAGTGGGCCGGCTCCGGCGCCATCCGCTCGATCAGCAAAACAACTGAGGGACCTATAGGGCCGGGTACCAAATACCAGTCCTCCGAGAAGATCACGATGCCCTACAAGGCCGAGACCGAGATCGCTGTCTTCCAGCCCGAAGAGCTCATAGTCTGGGGGTCGAAACCCGTCGGCGAGCGCGTCCCACGACACCGTTGGTCATTCCGTCTCGCTCCCGATGGCGAGGGCACCATTCTCGAGCACCAGGTCCGCGTAGCTCGCGCCCGCGGAGTTATGGGCTGGATCCAGCGCCTTGGCTTCCTCTTCACGAAGCCCAAGAAGCGCGTCCCGACGGGCATGGACCAGACCCTGATCAATGTGAAGAAGCTGGCGGAGCAGGAAGCGAAGTCGAGCTAGTTCGCCGAAGCCGCTCTTCCGAACTCGAGAGCATCCGTGCTGAGCACCCGTCGATAGACCTCTTTCTCGATGAAGAGATCGAGGATCTCACGATCGAGCCCACCGTCTTTCACTTCATAGCCGAGAATGTCGAGCGCGCGTGCCAGCGGCACCGCCGCCTTGTACGGGCGATCCGAAGCCGTTAGGGCATCGAAAATGTCGGATACCGTCATCATCTTTGCTTGAATGGGAATCTCAGCCGCCTGAAGATGCCGCGGATACCCGCGTCCATTCAGCTTCTCGTGATGCGCGTAGGCGATGTTCGGGATCCCTTGTAGATCCTTGGTCCATGGAATCTGACTAAGAAAATTGAAGCTGTGCGTGACGTGCGACTCGATCTCCTTCCGCTCCTCCTCGTTCAGCGTTCCCTTTCGAATCGAGACGTTGACCATGTCGTCATCGTCGATCAGGGGCATGATCATGCCGTCCGGCATCACCACCGTTCGCTCGGCTACCTGGATCAGCCACTGCAGGCGCTCCTCCTCCAGCACGCTCGGCTCGTTCGCCGCGATTACGACTTGAAGCGCACTGTCGAGATCGGAAAGCGCGGCGTCGCACTCCTCCAGCAGGATTGGCTCCTGCGCGCGGTACCGGTCCCGGCCGTTCTCCAAGACGAAATCCAGCCGATCGTTTAGGGACCTGTTCTCTATCTGCTGACGTGCGATCCGAAAGCGGCTTTGAACCTCCTGCAGCTTCCAGTCGTAGAGCTTCTTCGCCTTTACCAGCACGTGTTCGCGTACGCCGACCTTGCCGAAGTCATGCAGGAGTCCCGCGTACTCCAGCTCCTTGAGCTGTTCGACTGAGAAGTGCACGTCACGCCAGCGGTCACGCTGCACCTCGTTGATCGCTTCCGCCAGCCCGACTGTCAGCCTCGCCACTCGATCGGAGTGACCGAAGGTGGTGGGGTCTCGAGCTTCGATCGCGGTCACCGATGCGCGAACGAATCCGGCGAACAGACGCTGGATGTTCTCCAGCAGCATCTGGTTCTCGAGTGCCACCGCCGCCTGGCTGGCGAAGGAAGAGAGCACCTGCTCGTCCTCCGCCGTGAACGGCTGGACCTCCCGAGCCGCGTTCTCCGGAGTGAGCGTCGTTGCGAAGTCCCGCTTGCGATTGAGCAGCTGGATGACGCCGACGACGTTACCCTCGTGGTTCTCCATCGGCACGGCCAACACGGAGGTGGTCCGATAGCCAAACGTTTCGTCGAACCACTTGTTAAAGGAATAGGGAGCGTCGGCCGGGAGGTCGTAGACATCGTCGATTCGCTGAATCTGCCACGTCACCGCCACGTATCCGGAAACGCTCGCCGTACTCATAGGCATGACCTGGCGTTGGTAGGGCGCGTCCACCGAGTCGTTCTGGCTGTACTGGAAGACGAGCGACTTTTCCTTGTTCTCGTCCTCCTCGATGAGATACAGGGTCCCCGCGTCGGCCGACGTCGCCTCGCGGCTGGTCCGCAAGATGAGGTGCTGCAGCGTCGCCAGATCCTTCTCCGCCGACAATGCGATCCCGACCCGATGAACCTCCTCCATCTGCTGAGTCCTGCGCTCCAATTCGCGGTGCGCCTCCGCCAGCTTGAGACGCAGCTCGATGGCGCGCAAGGCCGTCTCCACCACGCCGCGCAGGGCGGACGCAGTCACCGGCTCCTCGAGCCGCACCGTAATGGCGTCAGGCCCGTCCAGATCAGGAGGGAGCTCGGATTCCTCTTCGCCCGTGACGATGACGGCGCTGCCTGGCCGCTGCATCGCGACCACAAAGGTTCGCCGCCGGTCGTCGGGCAGAGCGATCCACCATGATGCGGCTACCAGATATATGACCGGAGTGTTCACGGAGCCGTGCTTTTCAGGTCCCTCAAGAGGCTGGAACCTTACCCCGAATCGCTCCAGCGACCCGCTGACCCTGGGCAAATCAATGTCGGGACTGTATCGAATCTCGGCCAGCGCAGTAGAAATGTCAGTCACTCTCCCCGCCTTTCAGCGCCCTCACCCTACTACACCAGAACTCACTTGACAAGGCTCACCACGGAACTGTGCCGTCAGCCCTAATTAGGGGCTAACCACGCGATCCGATCCCCATTCCACGCGCCCTGCGCACTCCGCATCCCACTCCAGCGGCTGATTCGGTTAGGCACAACATCTAGCCTTCCCCTTCTCATTCCCACCACTACAGGTGGTAATCCCCCTCTTCCCTTGGGTACACTTAGCCACAACCGAATAGCCACTCGTATAAGCCCGGGAATATGGCTCGGGAGTCTCTACCAGGCAGCCGGAAACTGTCATAGGCTACGAGGAAAGCGCATCTAGGGTTCCGCGTCACCCTCCATTTGTGGCGGCTGGTCCAAGCGATGCGGGTGGTTTCGCACCATCACACCGAAGGGACAAAAGCCCCGGCGGATAGGTTTCCTCATCGATGGACGAGGGCTGAACAGTCTCGACATTGGAGGAAACGTGCAGGTACTTCTCGATAGGCAGGAAGCGGGTGAGCTTCTCGCCCTCGAGATAGTCGCGCGGGTCGCCGGCCGGCCCCCGATGCACGAGGAGCTGCGTCAAATCTCGGTCAGCCTGCTCGGACGGAGCAGGCTTCTTCTTTTGCGGGGCATATCCGACCTCGGTGAGGCTCAGGCCCAGGCGCTGCTCGACCCCCTGCTGGAGTCCTTAGCTCCCGCCGACAGCCACACGACACCCTACCTGGACGTCTTTTGCCTCCCCGGCGTCACCGACGCCGAGGGCGAAGCCGCCGCCCAGGCACTTGCGCTCACCGGGCTCGAAGGCGTCACCTGCCATGCCGGAATGCGATACCGCTTCGCCGACGCGGTCCCGCACGAATTGCGCGGTCCAGTCGAGAAGCTCGTTGGCAACCCGCTCATCCATACCTTCCACTGGGATGGACACCCCCTCTCCTCGGCGGATCTTGACGCCGACGGGATATCAACTGAACAGAGCAAAGCTATCGAGATCCGCTTCCTTGGGAGTCCCTGGCTGCGAGCCCTCTCTCGCGAACACGGGCTCGCACTGGACGATATCGAGATGCGAGCCATCCAGCAGTACTTCGAAAAGCTGGGTCGAGCTCCCACCGACGTCGAGCTCCAGTCCATCGCTCTGACCTGGTCGGAGCACTGCTCCCACAAGACCTTCAAATCCACCATCCACCTCAACCACGACGGCCACCCAGAGACCATCACTGGCCTGCTCCGAACCTGTTTAGCAGAACCCACCGCGCGACTGGCGCGCCCCTGGGTCCGTTCCGCCTTCGTTGACAACGCTGGAATCATCGCCCTCGACAGTCGCCACGATCTCGCCTTCAAGGTCGAGACCCACAATCATCCGACCGCGCTCGAGCCCTACGGCGGCGCACACACGGGCGTCGGGGGCGTCATTCGCGACGTGCTCGCCGTCTCCGCCGAGCCCATCGCCAACACCGACGTCCTCTGCTTCGGACCTCCAGACCTGGCTCAGGAGGACGTGCCTCCCGGCAGCTTCCACCCGACACGTACCTATCGGGAGGTCGTGCGTGGTGTCGGTGATTACGGCAACAACATGGGCATCCCCACCGTCGGCGGGACCATATTCTTCCACCCCGGTTTCACCGCCAATCCGCTCGTCTTCTGCGGTACCGCGGGTATTCTGCCCCACGGCAGTCATCCCCGAAATCCCCGGCCGGGCGACGCTATCGTCCTGCTCGGCGGACGCACCGGCCGCGATGGACTCCACGGCGCGACCATGTCCTCCGCAACCCTGGAGCGGGAAACCGTCGCCTCCAGTACCGTTCAGATCGGCTCCCCCATAGTGGAGAAGAAGCTGCGCGACGTCATTCCCATCCTGCGCGATGAACAGCTCTACCACGCGATCACAGACTGCGGGGCCGGAGGCCTGTGCTCCGCCGCCGGAGAGATGGCTGCCGAGCTGGGTCTCGAGATCGATCTCGCGCTCGTCCCCTTGAAGTACGAGGGTCTGGCACCCTGGGAGATCTGGCTCTCGGAGGCCCAGGAGCGCATGGTGCTCGCGGTCGATCGCGAGAATGTGCCGCGCCTCGTCGAGTGCTGCAGCGCCTATGGGGTCGAAGCCTCGGTCCTCGGCATCTTCCGTGATGACGGTCTGATGAAGCTGCGCTTCGGAGACTCGGTAGTAGCCGAGCTCGCCATGGACTTCATGCACGACGGCCGCCCAGCGCGCACCCTCAGCGCCCGCTGGGCCTCTCCGGCTCGCGCCATCCATCGCCCAGGCGCTGCTCGGGAAGCCGAAGACTGGCTGCTCCGCCTCCTCTCCCATCCCAA
This sequence comes from Chloroflexi bacterium UBA5177, assembly GCA_002413265.1. Lineage (GTDB taxonomy): Bacteria > Chloroflexota > UBA5177 > UBA5177 > UBA5177 > UBA5177. The sequence goes on along the minus strand of DHWR01000230.1, from coordinate 11,360 downwards.
CATCGCCAGCAAGGAAGACGTCATCCGCCGCTACGACCACGAGGTCGGCGGCGCCACTGCGTTGAAGCCCCTGGTCGGCTGCTCCGGCCCTTCAGACGCCGCGGTCCTGAAACCTCTGCCCGACTCCTGGCGCGGTGCTGTCATCACCCACGGCATGAACCCGCTAGCCACCAAGATCGATCCCTACGAGATGGCCTTCCTTGCCGTCGACGAGGCATTGCGCAACGTCGTCGCCGCTGGTGGCTCGATAGATCGCGTTGCCCTGCTCGACAACTTCTGTTGGGGTGATATTGACGACCCCCAAGAGCTCGGCTCCCTGACCAGAGCAGCTCAGGGATGCCGGGATGCCGCCCTTCGCTATCGCACTCCTTTTATATGCGGCAAGGACAGCCTGCGAAACACCAGCGTCGCCGGCGGCGAGAGCCACTCCATCCCCGGAACGCTGCTGGTCTCCGCCATCGGCACCGTGACCGACATCCGCAGATGCATCTCCATGGATCTCAAGGCCCCCGGCAGCTCCATGTATATCATCGGGGCGACCGATGCTTATATGGGCGGCTCTCATCTCCTCTCCCTCCTTGGGAACGACGCGGGCATGCTGTCCAGAACTCGGGTCGAAACGCCACGAGTCATGCGCCGGCTCTCCCGTTGCATCCGCCGCAACTTGGTCCTCAGCTGCCACGATCTCTCGGAGGGTGGCCTGGCCGTAGCGGCCGCCGAGATGGCCATTGCCGGCGGCCGCGGCCTCGAGATCGACGTCGATCGCATGCCCTCCAGCACCTCGGCCCCCGAGGCTCTGCTGTTCGGCGAAACCCCCGGCCGCTTCCTGGTCGAGGTCCCGCTCGGGCGCCATCGCAAGTTCGAACGCATGATGCGAGGCCTCCCCTTTGGCCGCCTCGGCGCCGTCGTCCAAGGCCAGGTCCTGCGCATTCGCGGAGGCGGCAGGTTCCTCGTCAAGCTTCCTCTCGAAAAGATCGAGCATGCCTGGCGCAAGACTCATGCGCTCGCACCACGGTCCGCCACTCCGATCCCGCCTGGCCTGCTCCCACCCTTCCCAACCTCCGTAGGTCAGGG
>DHWR01000230.1:5261-10140 GCA_002413265.1 Chloroflexi bacterium UBA5177 | reverse complement strand
GTCACAGCGACACGGCCCTGTCGCGCTCCACGCTTACCATCCAGGTAGGACATTCAAAGCCCCGCGCACTCATCCTCACCGCTCCCGGCACCAACTGCGACCGGGAAACCGTCGAAGCCTGCCGCTTGGGTGGCGTGGAGCCGGAGCTCGTTCATCTCAACGAGCTCCTCTCCGGGCAGCGCCGGCTCGACGACTTCGGGTTCCTCGTGCTTCCCGGCGGCTTCTCCTACGGCGACCATCTCGGGGCGGGCTCGATGCTCGCCACCGTGCTTCGCCATCGCCTTCTCCCAGATATCGAGAGCTTCATCGCCGACGGCCGGCCCGTGCTTGGCATCTGCAATGGCTTCCAGGTCCTCGTTCGGCTCGGCCTGCTAGGACCCGTCGCGCTGGCCCCCAACTCCGGCGGCCGCTTCGAGTGCCGTTGGGTTCGGTTGGCAGTCGAGCCCAGCACATGCATCTTTCTCCGCGACGTCGAGAACCTCCAGCTCCCCGTCGCTCATGGCGAGGGCTGCACCGTCGTTCCCGAAGGCTCGCTCGACACCATCCTGGCCCGCGCACCCCTCCGCTATGTCGACGATCCCAACGGGTCGGCCGCGCACATCGCCGGCGTCTGCAACGAGGCCGGCACCGTCTTCGGCCTGATGCCGCATCCCGAACGTGCCGTCCTCGGCTGGCAGCACCCTGCCCGCCATGCACCCGAAATCCCACCCGGACTGCGCATCTTCCAGAACGCCGCATCCCACGTGAGGGCGCTGTGAGCATCCGATACGCGGACGCCGGCGTGCACCTCGAGGTCGCCGAGCAGGTGACCGAACGCATCGCCAACCGTCTCGGCTCAGCCCTCTTCGGCGGCTTCGTCCCCGTCCCCGAGCTCAAAACCTATCGATCGCCAGTGCTCGTCTCATCCATCGACGGCATCGGCACCAAGGTCAAGCTCGCCGCTCAGCTCAATGCCCTGGATGGCCTGGGGCAGGACATCGTCCATCACTGCCTGAACGACATCGCGGTCCACGGCGCCCGGCCGCTGTTCTTCATGGACTATCTCGCCTTCCACTCCCTCGAGCCCGACCTAGTCGAGCACCTCGTGGCCTCCATCGCGTCTGCCTGCGAAGCTCAAGGAGTCCGGCTCGCCGGTGGCGAAACCGCCGAGATGCCCAGCGTCTACGCTCCCGGGCATTTCGACATCGCCGGTGCCGTTGTCGGCGTAGTCGAAAGTGACGAGATCGTCGACGGCACCGCAATCCGGGAAGGCGACGTGATCCTTGGCCTCCCGGCCTCCGGCCTGCATACCAATGGATATTCCCTGGTACAGCGCGTCTTCTCCGCCGCGGAGTACGCCACCTACGACCTGGTGCTGGGCCGCTCCCTCGGCGACGAGCTGCTCGAGCCGCACCGCTGCTACCTAGACCCGATCCGCGAGGCGCTGGCCGGCGCCAACGTCCACGGTCTCGCCCATATCACGGGCGGCGGCATCGAAGGCAATCTATCCAGGATCGTGCCCGACGGCCTGGTGGCGGAGCTGACCCTGCCACCGGACCTGCCGCCCATCTACACGCTCCTACATGGACGTGGCGTGCCCTGGAACGAGATGCGCGAGGTATTCAACATGGGCATCGGACTGATCGCCGTCTGCGATCCGCAAACATCCCTATCAGGTGAGTGGTTCGAACTGGGAACCATTTCAAAGTCGACAAGTGAGAGGAGGGTGCGGTTTGGTGATGATCGCTGAGATTCCATATGGGAAATGCCTGGCCGAAGGCAAAACCAAGGTCATCTATGAGGTGCCGGGGCAGGAAACGGTCCATTCGCTTCCCGCCGATCAGAACGCATATATGGTCCACAAGGACTCAATCACGGCAGGAGACGGTGCCAAGCGGGATGTTATCGAGGGCAAGGGCGTCCTCAGCTGCCGCACCACCTCAGCAGTCTTCAGTTATCTCCAATCCCGCGGTTTGAAGACCCACTATCTGGAAACTCTGGACGAGCGAACCATGCTGGTGCGCCGTGCCGAGATGATCCCCATCGAATGGGTAGCTCGCCGCCTGGCCACGGGCTCCTACGTCCGCCGCACCGCCATCGCCGAAGGCACTCGCTTTGAACCCGTCCTCCTCGAGATGTTCCTCAAAGACGATGCCAAGCACGACCCGCTCATCACGGTCGACCAGGCAGTGGAAGACAAAATATGCACCGCAGAGGAAGCCGAAGAAGCCCTCGCGATGACCTGTGAGGTCTTCCTTCTTCTCGAAGGAGCCTGGGCTCAGCAAGACATCCAGCTCGTCGATCTCAAGATCGAGCTGGGCAGAACACTCGATGGGCTCCTGCTCGCCGACGTCATCGACAACGACTCCTGGCGTCTCTGGCCCGGCGGGCGCCGCGAAGCCATGCTCGACAAGCAGGTCTATCGAAACCTGAAGTCATCGAGCGATGAAGGCCTAGCCGATGTGAGACGCCGATACGTAGAGGTGGCCGAACGCGCCGAGCAATTCGGAGCTCGCACTTGACGCACAAGGACGGCCTGGATACCAGCCAACAGAAGGTAAAAGACGAGTGCGGGGTCATCGCCGTCCATGCACCCGAAGCCGGCAAGCTGGCCGTGCTCGGCCTGCACGCCCTGCAGCACCGCGGCCAGGAAAGCGCCGGCGTGGCCACCTTTGACGGCGCCGTGCATTTGCACAAAGCCATGGGGCTGGTGGAAAGCGTCTTTGCCTGCGACCCCTCACTCCCCGGCTCCTGGGCCATCGGCCACAATCGCTACTCCACAACCGGCTCTTCCACCGCCGTGAACGCCGGGCCCTTCGAGGTCGCCTCCCGCTTCGGTCCCCTCGTCCTGGCCCACAACGGCAATATCCTCAACGCGCCGATACTCCGCGGCTGGCTCGCCGATAGCTTCAACCTCACCCTCCACAGCGACTCCGACAGCGAGGTCCTCGCACTGCTGCTTTCCGTAGCCCCGGGAGACAGCTGGATCGAAAGACTCCAGTGGATGGCGGATCGCGTGATCGGATCCTACTCCCTCGTCCTGCTTGCCGGTGACAGACTCATTGGAGTTCGCGATCCCATGGGGAACCGGCCGCTGGCCATGGGACGCATCGCCGAGGGCTGGGTCCTCGCTTCCGAGTCCTGCGCCTTCTCTCTGCTCGGTGGCATCCCCGTCCGAGACGTGCAGCCTGGAGAGGTCGTGGAGATCGGACAGGACGGACCCATCCCCGGCGGCTGGCTCACTCCTGCCCGTCATGCCTTCTGCGCCTTCGAGCACATCTACATCGCGCGGCCCGACACCCTGTTCGCCGGCCGCGCCGTGCATGCGGTACGCCGTGCCATCGGCGAGGAGCTCGGCCGCGAGCATCCAGCGCCGGCCGATCTCGTCATCGGCGTCCCCGATTCCGGGACCAGCGCGGCCCTCGGCTTCTCCACCTCCACCGGCATCCCCTTCGGTGAGGGCCTGATCAAGAACCGCTACGTGGGCCGTACTTTTATTCAGCCCGCCCAGGCCGAGCGCGAACGCCTCATCCGCATGAAGTTCGGCGCCCTGCCCCTGAAGGGGAAGCGCATCGCCCTGGTGGACGACAGCATCGTGCGCGGCAACACCCTGCGGCCGATCGTCGCTCTGGTGCGCGAAGCCGGAGCCTCCGAGGTCCACGTGCGCGTGGCCTCCCCTCCTCTGACCGATCCCTGCTATCTCGGCGTCGACATGGCCCGCAAAGACGAGCTGATCGCCAACCGCATGGGAGAAGACGAGCTGGCTGCCCACACCACAGCCGACTCGCTTCGCCATATCAGCGTCGATGGCCTCCTCAGAGCCATCCGCGGGACCCGAGACGACACCTGCCTCGCCTGCTTCACCGGCCGCTATCCTCCCGCCGTGCAGGCCGCGTTGCCAGCAAGAGCAGAAGCGGAGGAAATGGAGATGGCCCGATGACCTCCGTTCTCGTCGTCGGATCCGGCGCACGTGAGCACGCCCTCGCCTGGAAGCTCGCGCAGTCGCCGCTCGTCGACCGAATCTTCGTCGCCCCCGGCAATCCCGGGACCGCCCTCGTGGCCGAGAACATTGCGATCGCAGCAACTGACCTCGACGGGCTCTGCGAGCTGGTCCGCGACCGCGTCATCGATCTCACCGTCATCGGGCCCGAAGCTCCGCTGGCCATGGGGCTCGCCGACCGGTTGCGCTCCGAAGGCCGCACGGTTTTCGGTCCCGACCGGCAGGCCGCGCGTATCGAGTGGAGCAAGTCGTTCGCCAAAGAAGTGATGTCTCGGGCTGGCGTCCCCACCGCCCGCTACGGCCTCTTCGATGACCTGCGTTCCGCGCTCGCCTATATCTACGAAAACCCCGGACCACTGGTGGTGAAAGCCGACGGCCTGGCCTCCGGCAAAGGGGTCACCGTCTGCGAGACCTCCGAGGAAGCTCGGCGGGCCGCCCGCGACGCACTGGAGACGCGCGTCTTTGGCGAAGCTGGAGCCGCGCTGCTCATCGAAGAAGTTCTCACCGGCGTCGAAGTCTCCCTCCTCGCCTTCGTCGACGGCGAGCGCGCCCGGGCCCTTCCCATCGCCCAGGACCACAAGCGACTCCTCGACCGCGATCTAGGCCCCAACACCGGCGGCATGGGCGCCTACGCCCCCGTCCCCTTCCTCGACAAGCAGGATCGTGAGGCCCTCCTAGACCTGACCGTCAGTCCCATCGTGTCGACCCTCTATGAGATGGGAATGCCCTATCGCGGCCTGCTCTTCGCCGGGCTCATGCTCACTCCCGATGGGCCCCGCGTCCTCGAGTACAACTGCCGCTTCGGCGACCCCGAGACCCAGGCCATCCTGCCGCTGATGCGTGAGGACCTGCTGCCGTGGCTGCTCGCAGCCGCAGAAGGTACCCTGCCGCCGACCGCCC
>DHWR01000230.1:1319-5065 GCA_002413265.1 Chloroflexi bacterium UBA5177 | reverse complement strand
TCGCTCGACCCCGAAGGCGAAGTCGTCACCTCCGGTGGCCGGGTCCTCTCCGTCGTCGGCCACGGAGACACCTACGAAGGCGCCCGCAGCCGTGCCTACTCCTCCCAGCTCCGCTTCGAAGGCATGCAGTACCGCACCGACATCGGGGGGCATGATGCCCCGGACAAGATGCGTTCGACGGGCTGGTTGTCGCCGGCATCCTCCCGCGCGTTGCCCGTGGAGCGCCCTGCGGGGCGCGGGCGACCGCAGCTCGCCCCTACGACGGTGCCTGCAGGCGCGCGACACGTCTCGGAGGAGGCATCATCCCCGCGGATCGCCGTCTTGGTCTCCGGTGAAGGTAGCAACCTGCAAGCCCTCCTGGACGCACGCACCAACGAAACCCTCGGCGCCGAGATCGTCGTCGTGGTCAGCCACCGCGTCGGAGCCCGCGCCCTCGCGCGCGCCCGAGGCGCCGGCATCCCCGCCTACGCTTTGCCCCTAACCGACCGCAAGAACAAGGAAGCCCGCCGCCTGCACGAAGAGCAGGTGCTGGGTCTGCTGCAGTCCTACGATGTCGATCTTGTGGTGCTCGCCGGCTGGATGCTCATCCTCTCGCCAAACTTCCTGGACGGCTGCCGGTTCCCCGTACTGAACGTCCACCCCGCATTGCTGCCGCTCAACGGCGAGCAGCAAATCCCCACGTTGCGAGGACAACACGCGGTACGCGACGCCATCGATCTCCAGCTCGACCGCACTGGCGTCTCCGTGCACCTGGTGACAGCCGAGGTCGACTCCGGACCCGTGGTCGCCCGTGAAGAAGTCTCCATCGCTCCCGGCGATACCGAGGACTCCCTCTATCGACGCATCAAGGCCGTGGAGCATCGTCTGCTGCCGCGGGCAGTTCAATCAGTTCTATCTCAATCGAAAGTAGGAGGCGTCCATGCTTGAAACCGCCACTCGCACCGAAGCCATCGACCTGCCGTTCACCTATGGCTTCGACGACGTTGCCCTGGTGCCCGGCATGGAGACCGTCGACCTCGACATGTGCGACCCAACCTGGGAGCTCAGTCCCCGCCTGCGCTTCGACACGCCGGTGCTCGCCGCCGCCATGGATGGCGTGGTCGATCCTCCCTTCGCCGCGGAATTCCACCGGCAGGGCGGCCTGGCCGTGCTCAATCTGGAAGGACTGCACGGCCGCTACGCCGATCCCGCGCTGATCTACTGCCGCATCGCCGACGCGACTCCCGACGAAGCGCCGGCCCTGCTTCAGGAGTTGTATGCGCATCCGATCGACGAGAACTTCGTGCGTGCCGCCGTCCACAAAGCCAAGGCCTTAGGAGCCAGGCTCGCCGTCTCAGCCACCCCCGCGAATGCCGAGTGGCTGCTGACCGCCGCGGTAGAAGAAGGCGCCGACGCCGTCATCGTCCAGTCCACCGTCACCTCGGCCTATCACCGCTCGAGGTCCGGCTGGAGTCTGGATCTGGCCGCGTTTTGCGGCTGCTGCGCGGTGCCCGTCATCGTCGGCAACACCGTCAGCCACGAAGCCTCGTTAGCGCTGATGGAAGCCGGCGCCGCCGGCATCCTGGTCGGAGTGGGCCCTGGAGCCGAATGCACCAGCCGCGAAGTGCTGGGGATCGGCATGCCGCAGATCAGCGCCACCCGGGAGGTCTCCGATGCTCGCGATGAATACCTGCGATCGACCGGCCGCCACGTCTCCGTGATCTGTGACGGCGGCATGCGAACCAGTGGCGACATGGTCAAAGCCCTCGCCGCCGGAGCCGACGCCATCATGCTCGGCGCGCCGCTGGCCAAGGCGGAGGAAGCTCCCGGCCTCGGCTTCAACTGGGGCATGGCCTCGTTCCACGGCACCCTGCCCCGCGGCACCCGCATCAAGATCGGCACCACCGGGTCGCTTCAGCAGATCCTGCACGGCCCCTCCAGCGTCAACTCCGGCACTCAGAACCTGGTCGGCGCCATCCGCACCGCCATGTCCGTCCTCGGGGCCACCTCCATCCGCGAGCTCCACAAGGTCCGCATGGTGCACGCCCCCGCCATCAAAACCGAAGGCAAGACCTACCAGATCAACGGCAACCTCTAGAGTGCGACGGTTGAGTACGGACGACGTGAACACTCACGATTTGACCACGCGTACGAAATCCGGTGTAGCACCGCCTCACAGACGGTTACCGTCCTTTAGGGCGTCGAACTTCGGCGTAGAAATACGCTCCTTACCGTCCACTGCTAACGCATTCCGTAGGTCAGCCCTTCGGGGCGTGTCGAAATCGAAGCTGCGAAAACCCTTCATACCCGCCAACATCGCGCGCACTTCCCGCCGTAGGGCGACCTGTGTTCGCTTTGTCGAACGTTCGACCTCGGTCGATGCTTCGCGACCACCGCTCAACACCGCCGCGTGGCCGACCTCATCCCCATGCCGCTGACCTATAAACCGCTGGTCGCCATCCTGATGGGCTCCAAGTCCGACTGGGAAACCGTCCAGCACTGCTCCGAAACCCTAAAAACCCTCAGCATCCCGCACGAAGCCCGCGTCATCTCCGCGCACCGAACCCCCGACCTGCATCGCGAATATGCCACGTCCGCGGAACGGCGCGGCATCGAGGTAATCATTGCCGCGGCCGGAGGAGCCGCCCACCTGGCCGGCGTGACCGCCGCGCACACCATCCTTCCCGTGATCGGGGTCCCCATGCAGACCTCATCCCTGAACGGGATGGACTCGCTGCTGAGCATCGTGCAGATGCCCGCCGGGATACCTGTTGCCACCATGGCGATTGGGCGTGCCGGGGCTGTGAATGCTGCACTTTTCGCCGCCGCAATCGTGGCGAGAACTCGACCTGAGGTGCGTGAGGCGTTGGTGGCTTTTCGAAAGGAGCAGTCGGCCAAAGTCACCGCCGAGTCTCTGCCGGGGTTCACCGATACATTACCGAGATGAGAAGGGGCATGAGCCCGTAGTCGAGTTCCTCGAAAGGCTGTCGTCGGAGCGCAGAGCGGCGATTGCAGACGACATCGACATGCTGAATCGGCTGAAATCGAGCGACCCGCCACTACCCTTTCCTCGCAGTTCTCAGGTCGACGGACAGCTTCGTGAGCTGCGCTGCCACTATGGGCGTGAGCTCTACCGAGTGCTGTACCGCCGTTCGGAGAACCTGTTCGTGCTCCTTCATATCTTTGAGAAGCGAGGAAGCGTCATTTCGGAGGTCGAGAAACGGGTCGCCCGCGAGCGCTGGCAGGACTTCAAGGATCGTATGGGCGCGTCGACGCGCCAGCCACCACGGGCCGCCGGCCACGACGCACCGTAAAGCTCCACGTCCACGCGGTGGTTGGGCTCGGGCGCGCGATGTCTTATCAATTTTGATAGGATGTGTGGACATTACGAACCGCCGCGCCAAAAGATCCAGCGACGTTAGCCCTATCGGACGTTCTTTCGACGAGGTCAATCGAGAGCACGCCGAGCAGGACCCTACGTATCGGCGCATCCGCGAGCAACGAGCGCCGTACCAGGAGATCGCGTGGTTACTGATCAGGTACCGCATGGAATACGGGCTAACCCAGGAAGAACTCGCAAAACGGGTCGGAACGAGCCACTCGCAGATTGCACGTGTTGAGAGCGGCAGACACGCGACCAGTCTGACGACGCTGATTCGCATTGCCCACGCGCTCGACCTCAAGCTGCTGCTCGGCTTCGAGGCCCAGGATGCACGGTCGTCTGACAGCAAAGGCTCGTCCAAGAGGCCCAAGCGGGACATCGTGGC
>DHWR01000230.1:0-1023 GCA_002413265.1 Chloroflexi bacterium UBA5177 | reverse complement strand
TTGAAGCATTGGTGGCGCCCGCCCGGCGGGCGCGGGCGGAACGGCACACGGGCGCGTTCCCTCCGATGAAGACGACGGGCCCGCCTTTAGAACAAGTGTGCCATGAAAAATAGGGAAGTCAAGGGGCTAGAGTAGGTCCATGAGTGACGAACCAATAGAAACCGGCGAACGCGTAATCGATCTCGATGCCGATCTGGCGAATGCCAACTGGCTCCGCATTGTCGGCGCGGCACATCAGTACGAGAGCGGAAACCTAACGGCAGACGAATATCGAGAGCGCGTGGCGTATCTCAGCGGACAGCCTCCCGAGAACATCAGACTGCCGGATGATCACAGTCCGGAAACCGAGGCGCCGACCCCGGAGCAATGATGGTGAGCGACGACGCTGCCACTCCGGCCGACTACGGCTACGACGACGATCAGCACGGCTACCTGCACGTCTGCTCGAAGTGTTTCCAGCTGTATGAGCGCGATCGTCCCGACGGTCTGAACCAGAAGTGCAACTGTCAGCCCCGCGACACCGAGAAGTGGCCGGGAGCCGACTTCAACGAGCGCGCGATGCTCTGCCGGTGCTGCGGGCTCGACGTGCTTCCCAGCGGCAGCCGCTGGGCACCCTTCTTCTGCAGCGCATGCGGGCACTTCGTCATGGCCGTCGACGTCTGGAACCGACGCCTGGTCATTCCCATCGGCCGCCACTCCCTCATGCACACGTGGCTACCCAGCACCGTTTTGCCGTCTCCGGCTAAAGGCGAGGTGAATTTAGACGAGCTTGCGGAGTCCCTGACTGCCACGCTGCAAACCGTCTCTCAGGCCATGGATCAGTTGTGGAAATGGAACCGAACGATCATGAAGCCTAACCTAAAACACCTCGGCCTCAAAGGTGACATTCCCCTGAGCCAGTACATCGAGGCAGTCGCGGCTGAGAAGTCCGGCTTGAGCACTCGCCTGGAGGCATTCGAAGGACTGTGCCGGCTGTTTCAACCCAAACCACGGGCGCGGCGTGGGTGACTGACCTACGAAATG
>DHWR01000035.1:7409-7990 GCA_002413265.1 Chloroflexi bacterium UBA5177 | reverse complement strand
GAATACATTTTCGCCTTCTGCTTCATCTGGTTCACGATCGTGTCCGCCATCATCTCCTTTCAGTATGGGAAGTGGATACCCACCCTCGGAGCCATCTGTCGCATAGTCGTCCTCGCCTTCTTCACCCTCTCCGTCATCATTTACGCCTTCAAGCACGGCGTCCACGGCTTCGGCGGCAGCGACTTCGGCGTCAGCTACGTCGGTTTCATCGGCCTGGTCCCCGTTCTTTTCTTCAACTACGTAGGGTTCGAGCTCCCGAGCGCCGCCGGCGAGGAGATGAAGGACCCGACCCGAGACGTGCCCTTCGCGGTGCTTCGATCCGCTGCCGGCACCGTCCTTCTCTATGGAGGGCCCATCCTTGCCATCCTTCTGGTGCTGCCGGTTAGTCAGATCACCAGTCTGAGCGGCTTTCTGACTGCCATCAAGTCCGTATTTACCGTCTACGGAGGTCACGTGACGAGTAGTGGCGCCGTTCTCACCGGCGCGGGCCAGGGGCTAGGCTACATCATGTCCATCGCCTTCATCATTGCCCTGCTGACGAGCGGCAGCACCTGGATCATGGGGTCGGATCGAACAGAGGC
>DHWR01000035.1:6199-7131 GCA_002413265.1 Chloroflexi bacterium UBA5177 | reverse complement strand
ACGCCGATCGTCGTGAACTTCCTGTCCGGTATCATGGGCACCGTCGTGATGATCCTTGCCTTCAACCTGACCAGCGGCAACGCAGGCAAGTACTTCACCGTGGTCCTTGGGCTTGCCATCTCCACCACCACCATCTCCTACATCGGCATCTTCCCCGCCATCATCAAGCTGCGCTACAGCCACCCGGAGATAGAGCGCCCCTATCGCATTCCGTTCGGCAATGCGGGTGCCTGGATCTGCGGCGTGCTCTGCGAGTTCTGGGCCGTCTTTGCAACCATCGTCCTCATCTGGCCGGGCTTCGGGCTCGGCTGGTTCGGCAACAAGCTCAACGCGGACAGCTCGCTTGCCACAGGCTTCACCCGCGGCGAGTACGAGAAGTCTCAGATCATTCCCCTGATCGTGCTCTTTGCCCTCGGCGCCGTCTTTTACATGCTTGGCACGCCAACCCGCAGCCACCTCGCCGACACGCTGCCACCTGACGCTTTGCCTCCCCAGATGACCGAGCCTGCTCCCGCGTAAACCTCGGGTAATTCAAAACGGGGACGTGAGAAGCCACGTCCCCGTTTTTTTCTCCTGTAGACTCGTTCATGACCGTCGAAACCCACTCCCGCCTGGCAGAATCCCTCGATCGGGGCTATACCCTACCCGCCTCCTGGTACACCGATCCCTCGTTCACCGAGCGCGAAAAAGACCGCATCTTCCGTCACTCCTGGCAGTACGTCGGGCTGGCGGAGAGTCTCCCCAACCACGGAGACTTCCTGACCTCGATCCTCGGCGATGTTCCCGTGGTGATCGTTCGAGCAGACGACGGCTCGCTTCGCGGCTACGTCAATGTCTGCCGTCACCGCGGTTCGACCCTGGTGCTGGAAGATCGCGGCTGCAAGAAGTCCATCCAGTGTCACTACCACGCCTGGACCTACGGCCTCGACGGC
>DHWR01000035.1:3498-5941 GCA_002413265.1 Chloroflexi bacterium UBA5177 | reverse complement strand
ATGGCCGCCAATTGGAAGGTCGTGGTCGACAACTACCTCGAGTGCTATCACTGTCCCGTCGCCCACCCAGGCTTCAGCGATCTCATCGACCTCGATCAATACACCATCCGCGAGTACGACCTCTTCTCCACTCAGACCGGACCCCTGACAGACCAGGCCCGCCAGGGCGATAGGAACGGTCTCTATGCCGTCGGCTCGGGTGTGGAGAGCGGCTTCTATGTCTTCCTCTGGCCCAACTTCATGCTCAACATCTATCCCGGCCCCGGCAACGTCTCACTCAACCTCATCCTCCCCAGAAGCACCGGTGAGACCCGCGCGATCTACGAGTACTGCTTCGTCGATGACGTCGGCGACCGGGAAGTGGACGAGTTCATCGCCTTCATCGACCAGGTGCAGCGGGAGGACATCGTCCTCTGCGAGTCCGTGCAGCGCGGCCTGAGCTCCGGCTATTTCGAGCAAGGGAAGCTCATGCTCTCCCGCGAAAGTGCGCTTCGACACTTTCAGAAGCTGGTCTACCGGCATCTCGAAGGATGAGCAGCCCCATGACACGGGCCCGGTTACGCGGGCCACGGTCGTCCGTTACTTGATATATAGATCGTGAGCCGGACGGGGAGGGGAATCCACTCGATGAGGGTTTTACTGTGCCTCATGGTGTTGCTCGGTAGCGCCATTCGCGTCGCCGCACCCGTGCAAGCCCAGGGCAGCTCTTGCACTACGTGTCTCGGAACCTTGACCCACGACACCCAGCTCTACACGCCGCTGGGAACCTACAAGCGTCATGGCTCCTCGATCCCTAAGCGCGGCGGAAAGGGGCTGGTCCTATTCGTATCCGCTCTTTTCGACGGTCCAAGCGCTTCCGAGCGTTGGGCTCTGGTCAAGGCACTTGCGCAGTTCGGTACCTTCTCGGGCGTCGCGCCGTCCACCAGCAATCAGGCAGTCCACGGGCAGAAGCCGATTACCGTTCCCACCCTCGACCTCCACAATTCCCACTACAGCAGCCGATACGTCCTCTTCGATCACCGCGACGTCGAGGACTTCTGGGGCAACGTGATGCAGAAGCTTTCCCCCGCCGACACGAAACTGGTCGCCCGCTTCCAGTACATCCCGGTGCTCATCGTCGGTAACTACTACCTGAGCAAGCCCATGGTCGAGCCCGAGGAATACGTAACTGACAACAACGCGGCATTCAGCTTCGCCCAGCTGAGATACGCGCTGTCTCGAAACTACAACGGCCTCAACCTGCTCGGCCAGCTCGTCTCCGACATCAACGCCGAGACCAACATCCTGGTCGCGCTGATCTGTCACGCCGACGGCGGCAAGCCTTCCAGTGTCTGCGCCGCTCACACCGTGCAAGGTCTCCTCAAGCACGTGAAATAGCGGGCGAGCTTTAGGTACCGTTCAGCTACCGGAGCGCGGGCGCCTCGCGTACGCCACGAACGAATAGGCCACCGAAACTGCGACCGCCCCGAGGAGCGCGGCCATCGGAATCCGCGTGGCACGCTTGCCGCCTGAGGGGAGGGAGGCAAGACTGACCACGCCGGCGGCCGTGCACAGGTAGCCTGCGAGTCGGTGGGTGCGCTCCCAAACAGCCGAGCCGGCCAGCGTCCACGGGGTCCGGATGCCGACGAGACCATTGCGCGGAAGTTTGGGCATGACGTTTCCCAGACCGATCAGCAATGCCCCAAGCACGCCGCGGTTCGCCGCCTTCATGCCTACCTGAAGGCCGGCGCCGTTGGCGAGGATCGCGAGATGAGCGGGCAGCAGCCCCAACTTCGTCAGCGCGATCGCCTCAGCCCGCGCTTGCTCACCGGAACCGAGCTCTTGGTGGGCCGGGGCCCAGTGAAGACGGCCCTTCAAACCTCCTTCTGATTAGCGACGGAATCGAGGAGTGTCGGACGATGTACTCATTGTGAGTGTCGAACCAGGCGATGATCTGGCCGAGGGCTTCCTGGACTTGTACGATCAGGCCCTGCCCGAGGTCTACGGATACCTGCTCCACCGCTGCGGCGATGTGTCGCTGGCTGAGGATCTGACCTCGGAGGTGTTCGTGACAGCCGTCCGCTCGGCTCGCCGGGGTCAACCTATCGCGCTGACTACGGCCTGGTTAATCGCCGTTGCCCGCAACAAGCTGATAGATCACTGGCGGCGGCGAGCCAGCGAGGAGCGAGGTTTGCGGCGTCTCACGGCCGGCCCGGGAATCGAGGAGACTGAGGGTCTCGGGGCGCTGGAAGAGGGGCGCGCCACGGAAACGCTCGGCAGGCTCCCGGAGCAGTACCAGGCCGCACTGACCGTGCGATACGTGGACGGCCTCTCCGTACCCGAGGCTGCCAACGTCTTGGGTCGGACGCTCCACGCCACCGAGTCGCTCTTGGCGCGGGCGCGCGGCGCGTTTCGCAGGCTCTATCTGGAGGCTGACGATGACTGATCCCTTTGAAGCCCTGTA
>DHWR01000035.1:0-3277 GCA_002413265.1 Chloroflexi bacterium UBA5177 | reverse complement strand
GAAGACGAGCTTAGGAGGGAAATGATGACCGAGCAACCGATCACGCTGACTCCATCGCTTTCCGTTCCAGATCCGCACGAGGCGATCCGTTTCTATAAGGAAGCCTTCGGAGCCACTGAGGTGTACGTGGAAACGGTCCCCGACGGCTCCGTGTACGCGGGTCTTGCGGTGGGAGAGGCCACGTTCGACCTGAGCAGGGAGTCAGCCGATTACGGCAATCTCGGGCCCCTGGCGTTGGGCGGCACGCCGGTGCGCCTGAGCTTGATCGTGCCTGACCCGGATGCTTTCGCAGAGCGAGCCGTCGCCGCCGGAGCGCGGGTGATTTTCCCGATCGAGGATCAGCCGTACGGCTACCGGCAGGGCCGGATCGAGGATCCTTTTGGTCATCAGTGGATGATCGGCAAGCCCCTGGCCTAGAGAAGATCACATCCTCCGATTTGCCGCACACTTCCGCCCCTAGAATGTGCCTTCGAATTGCCCCTGCCATCCAGCGGGGCTCGTTGGTCGTCACGCTTAGCGACAACGGCCGGCAACGAAAGTTCGCATAAAAAGGTCCAGTATGAGTCGCCGGCCCCGGTCGTGTTTTGTAAACCGGGGGCGACGGGCCCCACGTGTACAGCGGCGACTGTGGCTCAGCCGTTGCGTTGTATGGGCGACCCAGGGAGTCATACTGGGGGTTCTGGACCCACACGACGTGAACGTGCGCGCCGCTGCAATTGCCGATCGGCTAGCTGGAACCACGAGCGCCTTCCTGGCAGAGGCGCGGGTGTCGGATCTCATGTTGCGGAAGGCCGCGTTGTCGGCCCTGAGCCAGTGGCGAGGTGATCCAGCCGCAGGCCAGTCTGCGCTGGCAGTGGTCTTTGCAGCAGAATGGATTCAGCAGCTCGGCGAGCTTGCCACCCACCTCGAAGGACCCGTCGAGAAGGCGGTGGAAGGGAGTAGAGTGCCTTGGTGACGATAATCCTCTGTCTGCGCCATTTCGTAATCACCGTCGAAACGAGGGACACGTGAGAAGGCTTTGCGCCGTGTATGCCCACCCGGACGACGAGTCTTTCTCTTCGGGGGCGACCCTCGCTCGATACGCCGATGAAGGCGTCGAGGTCACGCTGATCACCGCGACTAGGGGCGAGGCAGGTGAGACCGGAACCGCGCCCGTGCAGAAGCAGGACCTCGCCGCGTGGCGAGAGCGGGAGCTCCGCGAAGCGGCGGAAGTGCTGGGGATCCATGAGGTGCGGCTGCTCGGTTTCCCGGACGGCGGAATGCCGGAGCGGAGCGATGATCTTCGGGAGGCCATCTTCGACGCGCTAAGAGAAATCCAGCCGCACGTGGTGATCACGGAGGACGTTCAGGGCGTCACTGGGCATCCCGATCACATCGCCGTGACGAGGGCCGTGGTGCGGGCGGTTGACGATCTGGGGGACCGCGGCCCACTCAAGCTCTACGAGCACGTCGTGCCCCGTTCACCTGACCTCCCGGACTTCCTGAAAGCGACTCCGGAAGACTACATCACGACGATCCTCGACGTGGAGCCGTGGCGAGACCACATGCTGCGGGCGTTGAAGGCGCACGGCAGCCAGGTGAGCGAGGAGACTCTAGACCGGTTTCAGGCATTTCAGGCACCGTTTCTCGATCACTACGTGTGTGTGCGGACTCGAGTTCCGATCCTTATCCCAGAGCACGACCTGTTTTCAGGAGTGACTGATCGCGGCCGTATCGGTTGGCGGGATGACTGGACAGCTGGGCATCCGCAAATGATGAGTGCGGAGGGCAGGTTTGACCGATTCACCGAGCGTGCGTCCAAGGTGCTTACGCTGGCCCAGGAAGAGGCTCTGCGCTTCAACCACAACTACATAGGAACGGAGCATCTCCTACTCGGCCTGGTACGTGAGGGCGAGGGAGTAGCCGCCAAGGTGTTGTTCAACCTCGGCATCGAGCTCACCAAGGTCCGGAGCGCCGTGGAGTTCATCATCGGGCGCGGCGAGCGACAGCCGATGGGCCAGGTTGGGCTTACGCCTCGATCCAAGAAGGTGATCGATCTGGCGATGGACGAGGCGCGTCGCGTTGGCCATCATTACATCGGCACCGAGCACTTGCTGCTGGGCCTGATCCGTGAGGGCGAGGGCATCGCGGCAGGAGTGCTCGAGAGCCTGGACGTACGCACCGACAAGGTGCGCTCCGAAGTGATTAAGGTTTTGTTTTCGGGAGTGCCTGATCGAGGCAGTTTGATCGAAATGGGCACCGAGGGCAGGTTCGACCGTTTCACCGAGCGTGCGCGCAGGGTGCTTACGCTGGCCCAGGAAGAGGCTCTGCGCTTCAAGCACAACTACATGGGAACTGAACACTTGCTACTCGGCCTCGTATGGGAGGTGGAGGGGGTAGCCGCCAAGGTCTTGTCCAACCTCGGCATCGAGCCGGCCAATGTGCGCAGCGCCGTCGAGTCCGCCGTTGGACGTGGCCAGGGGCAGGTGATGGGAGAAATTGGGCTAACTCCTCGGGCCAAGAAGGTGCTTGACCTCGCGGTGGATGAGGGGCACCGCCTTGGCCATCATTATGTCGGCACGGAGCACCTGCTACTGGGTCTCGTCCGCGAGGGCGAGGGAGTCGCGGCAGGAGTGCTCAGAACCCTGGGGTTAGACCTCGAGAAGGTGCGCTCCGAAGTCATTGAGGTTTTGAGGGGATCCTCCTAGAAATCTCGAACCGACTGGTCCCCAGGGAAGTGGACTTGATCGAGCTTCCCGTGGGTCCGTGTACTTCACAGGTCTTCGGGTGAAGCCATAGGGCCAAAGCGCCAGGCGAGAGATAATCTCTGCTCCCGCGAGTGGAAATGAGCCAGTGCTGAATCTTCCCGCAGCCTCGTGCGCCCGCGTTCCCCCGTACCCACAGCACGCCTGCGTCGTGTGGTGCCGTCTTCGCCTGCTCACCACCCACTGCGTCTAGCCGTCTCCAGCTCCGCACCCTTATTCAGCAGCTCTCCTAAGATCATGGGCGCCCAGCACCCAAAATCTGTGGCGCTACGGCCCCGACTCCGCTAACCTTGCACTGACGGAAAACCATGGCAAACCCAACCCCTTCAGCCCAACTCCGATCCCACACTCTCTACGACAGCATCGAACAGATGCTGCTGCTCGAGAACCTGCAATCAGTCCTAGGCCGGCCGGTCTCTGATGTCCGCATTCTCGAATTCTCCTCGGTTGACGGGCGGTCCGGGGGCTTGCTCAGCTCCGTCCATGTCGACGGCGACCGCTTCGTTCTAAAGCGCTTCGCTCCCGAGACAGAC
>DHWR01000262.1 GCA_002413265.1 Chloroflexi bacterium UBA5177 | reverse complement strand
ACGACTGGACCCAGGCGGCCAAGCCACAAGCGAGGTGTGGGACCGGGAACACATCTTGCGATTTGAACCGTCGCGAGGCGCACGTTTGCGTCCGCGGGTCGCGGGTCAGGTCTCGGACGTGGTGTTTCTGAGGGTACGCCGGCGCTGTGCCGGGCTGTGGCACAATCAGGACAGAGGCCCCGGGTTTCCGGCCAGTGCGGGCTGCCGGAGGAAAGGATTGAATAAGTATGAGTATGAATAACGAGGAGAACTGGTACAGGCAGCTGAGTGCGCTGGTGCTGCTTTCGGCATCGCGCGCGGCGGTGGAGTTCATTACGAACCCTGGCGCGCGAACCGACGCATCGAGCCAGCTGAAGGATGCCTTCAGGGAGATCGATTACGAGGGAGTAGCGAAAGCGATTACCCGCGCCATCGACGACCTGGCGGACAACAGCAAGTCTGCGTTGACCGACTCTATCGACACGCTGCGCGAAAAAGGTCACGAGGCTGTTGACGAGGCGAAGACGCGCGCGGAAAAGCAGCTAGCCCCAAAAAAGGGCCATGGCAAGCTGAAGTTCCTGTTTGTGCTGACATTGGGTAGCGTCATCGCGTACTTCATCCTGGACGAGCAACGCCGAGACGACCTACTCGATCGGCTCACCGGTGCCAGTGGGCCGGTCCAGCAGAGCAGCTATACAACCTTCCAGAGCTCCCAACCGGCGCCTTCGAGCGCCCCGGACGGCGCGGCTGCGACTGCCTCGGAGACGGTTGAAGAGGCAGTCGACACGGTGAAGGAGAAGGCCAAGACCACAGCCAAGAAAGCCTCCTCGACCGAAACTAAGTAATGTAGAAGTGGCGAAAGAGGCGCCCCTTCGGGGGCGCTTCTTCTTATCGCAAGCTACCGGTCTCGCTCGCGTTCGCGTTCCCGCATGCCACGCTCGATTTCACGCTGCCCTTCGCGTCGCGCGATCGCCTCACGCTTGTCGTACTCGCGCTTGCCGCGACCCAGGCCAAGCTCTACCTTTGCTTTTCCGTTCTTTAGATAGACCTGGAGGGGAACCAACGTGTAGCCCTTCTGCCGGACTTTGCCGATGAGGGAATCGATCTCGCCACGGTGCAGGAGCAGCTTGCGGTCCCGCAACGGCTCGTGGTTGTACCGATTGCCATGTTCGTATGGCGCGATGTGGACGTTGGTGAGCCAGGCTTCACCGTCCGAGACACGCGCGTACCCTTCACGCAGATTGATCCTTCCCTCTCGGATGGATTTGATCTCCGTCCCGGTCAAAACCAGGCCCGCCTCCACCCGTTCATCGATGTGATAGTCGTGGGTGGCGCGCCGGTTAACCGTGACGATCTTGACCTTTTCACCGCTTTTGATCGCCAACTGAACTCGCTATTCTCGAAAGAAATCGATGTCGCGGTACTTCTCATATCGGCGAGCGAGCAGCTCCTCGCGCGGCAGACTGTCGAGCTCGTTCAGAGCACGCGTCGCCAATTCAGTCACCGATTTCGCTGCAGCCGATCGATCGCGGTGCGCACCGCCGATGGGCTCAGGAATGATTCCGTCGGCAAAGCCCATCTCCATGAGGTCGTCGGCGGTGATCTTCATGTTTTGAGCGGCTTCGGGAGCCTTGACCGCATCTCTCCACAGGATGGCCGCGGCCGCTTCGGGTGAGGCGACAGTGAAGGTAGCGTACTCGAGCATGTAGAGACGATCGGCACAGGCAATGGCGAGGGCGCCGCCGCTGCCTCCTTCTCCGATCACCACGGCGACAGTGGGCACGTTTAGCGCCAGCATGGTGGAAATGCTGGAGGCGATTGCTTCCGACTGGCCGCGTTCCTCGTCCTGAAGACTGGCGGAGGCTCCAGGGATGTCGATGAGGGTGACGACCGGGATACCCAGGCGTTCCGCCTGCTTCATCAGACGCTCGGCCTTGCGATATCCCTCGGGGTGCGGCATTCCAAAGTTTCGTTCGACGTTTTCGCGGGTGTCGCGACCCTTCTGCTGGCCTATGACCATGACAGTTCGGCTATCGAGCACAGCCGGACCGCCAATGATGGCCCGATCATCCGCAAATGAACGGTCGCCGTGTAGCTCAACGAAGTCCGAGAACCCCAGCTGAAGGTAGTCGAGAGCGTACGGGCGTTCGAGGTGTCTGGAAACCTGGACTTTCTGCCAGGCGGTGAGAGAGGCGTAGATCCCGCGTAGCTGGTTCTCCAGCTCGGCCTGCAGCCGCTCTTGCTGCTCCGAGGAGGAGCCGTTGGAACCCCTTGCGCGAACGTTTTCCAGCTCGTGTTCAAGATGACGCAGACTCGACTCGAAGTCAAGCAAGCTGGGCAACGGGCTCCCTCCGGGACGACGCCTTTGAGGTGACATACATGCGGAGCAATCGTCCCAACAATGAGGGGATCTCGGCGCGAGGCGTGACTAGGTCGATCATTCCGTGGTGCAGCAGAAATTCGGACGTAGCCGCGTCCTGTGGCAGCTTCTGACGCATGGTCTGCTCTATCACGCGACGGCCCGCGAACCCGATGTACGCTCCGGGCTCGGCCATATTTACATCTCCGAGCATGGCATAGCTGGCTGTCATGCCTCCAAGGCAAGGGTCGACCATGATCGAGATGTATGGCAGACGCTGTTCTTTGAATCGATTGAGGGCGGCGACGGTTTTGGCCATCTGCATGAGGCTGACCGTCCCCTCCTGCATCCGCGCTCCTCCGCCGCTCGACACTGTCACCAGAGGCAGGCTTTCGCGCTCGGCCAGCTCGATGGCACGCACGAGCTTCTCACCGAATACCGCACCCATGGATCCGCCCGCATACTTGAATTCCGTCACACCGAAGACGAGCGGCTCGCCCTCGATCGCTCCGTGGCCATAGAGGAAGGACTCAGCGGTGCCGGCTTTTTCGGCATATTGCTCGAGCTTCTCGGAATACACGCCTTCGAGAGCGCTGAAACGCAGGGGATCGACGGAACGCATGTTTGCGTCGAGCTCGTGAAAGGATCCTTCGTCGAGCGTCGCGTCGATGCGTTCTCGTGCCGTGAGCCCGAAGTGATATTTGCACTTGGGACATACGCGAAGGTTGCTCTCGAGCTCGTTGGCGTAGACGAGCTCCTGGCATTTAGGGCAACGAATCCAGAGATTGTCCGGCAGCGCCTCAAATTTCTCGCGCTGCGCCGGATATCGCGGGTGCCTCTTGAATATGTCCTTCATGCCTTCTCCGACAAGGAAGACGCCCTCAAATGTTGTGGTCCAATACTACCCCGCTTGTCGAACAATGAACCAAGGCGACTGTCCACGGAGGCCAGCATGCTGTCCTCGACCAGTCGACCACGTCTTGCCGAAGGCACGGGCTGAGGAAGATCGCCTTCGCCCGGTTATGAAATGCGTTTCCAGCCAGACGGTGTGGCAGACCAGACGCCGAGCCCGGGACGGGCGGCAATCGAGCCCAGACGCGTGCCGTTTCGCACGGCCTTCACGCGGCTTCCGTCGTAAGTCATGACGTAGATAGAGGCGCGGGCGGTCCACGCTCTGCCGTGATGGTGCAACAGGCCCTGGAAGACGCGCTTGCCGTCGGCCGTGACCCGCACCCAGACAGGAGACGTTGCCCGGAGGTGGAGCAGCAGCACACGCGCCGTCCGAGGACTTCGAGTGATGATGCGGGCTTTGGTGAGGTTGGCGCCCAAATTTTGCGGCGTCAGGTGAGGCGGCGAAGCGGCGTAGCTGTGGTCATACGCTGCGTTGTACTGCTTTATGGCGAACCCGCACGCCAGCAGTATCGCGACTGAAAGGAGGGTCCAGACGAAACGCTTACGGAGCCTGCGTGTTTGGACACTGGCGAGCACGCGAGTCGCGGGTTTCACCACCGGTGACGGTGGAGGGCGAAATGCGTAGAAATCCTCCAGCACCTCGTCGGGATGGAGACCCAAGAATCGCGCGTAGTTGCGAATGAAGCCTGTGACGTACGCACTACCCGGAAGTACAGAGTACTCGGAGTCTTCCAAGGCCTCTAAGTAGACCGCCTTTATCCGAGTGGCCGCTGCCACTTCGGCAAGGCTCAAGTTCCGCTTCCGCCGCGTCGAGCGCAGCAGTTCCCCCACGTCGCTCAGCTGGGCCCCGCTATCCCTGTAATTCTGAGAAGTCACCGGTACTTTACGGCACCGCCGAGCCGCTCACACCGACACGCACAATGAAGTGACTTGATGACAGCTTAAGCCCCACGCCCTCATAAGTCAAACGGCATAATGCCGCCGTGAGATGCGCTTGAGGGACTTGCGCGCATGACTACTTTTCCGCATCCCGCGGGGGCCATAGACGGCCATCGAGCTGGGGGCATCTGTCCCGCCGTGGAGAGAATTGGACGCATAGCAGTGGAGAGCGGGCAGTTATTCGAGATCGACGTCGAAGCGCGGTACCCTGCTTTTTAGGGGGCACCGCCAGGATACAATAGGGTTATCTCACGCGTTCGTACGGCGGGACAGGCTTCCTCGCTCCGCCGACGAAAAGGAACTGAATGGACGTCCGACTGGCTCGACCCACGGACGCGCCGCTGGTACTTTCTTTAGCTCTCGACGAAGGCTCGCACCTAGTGCGTGGCCCATCCTGGCCCGCAAAGAATTCCGCGGCGCGATCTGCAGCACGCGCCCTCTTCCAACTCGGGCTTCAAGGAAGGGCCTGGATCGCGCGAGAGGGGAAATCTGTCGCGCTCATCGAGATTCAGCCCCGTCAGTACGTTATTGGATGGGACGTGACGCGGCTGGTGGTGCGCGGAGAGCACGATCGGGTGCTGGGACCGGCTCTGCAGGCGGCAACCGACCATTTGCGCAGCGCGGGAGTACCGCGACTCTTCGCTCGATGCATGGATGAAGCGAGCGACGTCTTGCGAGCGTACGAATTCCAGCCTATAGCGCGCGAGTACGTCCTGGTCAGTCCAGAGACCAGCCAGGCAGACGAAAGCGAGCTACCGATCGATAGCAGATATCGCATTCCTCCAGATGCATGGCCTCTTCATCAACTGGAAAGCGCCATCACGCCACCTTTGGTTCGACAGCTGGAAGGGCTGACCAGCGTCGACTGGTCAAAGACGGTACGAGATATGTCTGAAATTGTCGTCGAGAGGGACGGCAAGCTGGTGGCCTGGGCGGGATGGGGAGTGGAGGCAGGACCTCAGATGCTAAGCATCAGTCTTATGGTCGATCCAGACTACGGAGATTTGGGGCCAGATTTAGTGCAACACGTGTTAAAGCAGGCGCCCGCCGGATACAGGCTGGTGGCCCGAGTTCGCGAGTATCAAGTGGAGAGCATGCGCGCATTCATTGATGCAGGCTTCGAGACCGTGGAGGAAGACGTGCTGATGCTGAAGCACGCGGGCGTGGAGCTCGCTCGAGTGCACAAACGGCGGATGCAGGTTGCTCCGCTTCCCAGCATCCAGGGCTTCAATCTAGTCATGAAGTCGTCGTCATTGACCAGTCGAGCGCCGGCTTCCGGGCGGGAAAAGGCGCCGATCCGGTGACCGCATTGCGTGACGAGTCGCTTGACGACACAGAAGCCCTCCTGAGCATCCTTCCGCCACACATATATCAGGGACTGAGGCGCTCAGAGCGCGTCCATGACGTGCTCGAGATTGTCATGGACCTCGGCCGAGAGCCGGAGGCACGCTTTGCGGACAGTGAGCTGGTGCTCTCGAACGTGCCCGTAAGCTTCGATGAGATCGAACATGTGATTTCGCGCATCAGTGCATTTGGCGAGGACAACCGGGCCGGCATCGAGCGCACCTTGCATCGCATCTCCGCCATCCGTAACCGAGCCGGACTCATCATTGGCCTGACTCTTCGGGTGGGACGCGCGGTGTACGGCACGATCGCGATCGTCCAGGACATCGTGGAGTCGAGTAAGAGCATTCTGCTGCTCGGACGTCCTGGCGTGGGGAAAACGACTATGCTGCGCGAAGTCGCGCGGGTGCTGGCTGACGATTTTCGCAAGCGTGTCGTGATAGTCGACACCTCAAACGAGATAGGCGGCGACGGCGACATCCCGCATCCAGCCATAGGGCGAGCCAGGCGCATGCAAGTGACAAGCCCTCCGCGCCAACACGCGGTCATGATCGAAGCCGTGGAAAATCACATGCCGCAGGTGATCGTCATCGACGAGATCGGCACGGAGCTGGAGGCCATGGCGGCCAGAACGATTGCCGAACGTGGAGTCCAGCTGGTGGGAACTGCTCACGGCAATGAGCTCGAGAACCTGATGCAGAACCCGACCTTAAGTGACCTGATCGGCGGCATCCAGGCCGTGACGCTGGGAGATGAGGAGGCCAGGCGACGAGGAACCCAGAAGACGGTGTTGGAGCGCAAGGCCCCGCCCACCTTCGACGTGGTTATCGAGATCCAGGACTGGAACAACGTGGTGGTTCATCCTGACGTCGCGGAAACGGTTGATACTCTGCTGCGCGGATTCGAGATGGCGGGAGAGGTCCGAACGCGCGACGAGGAGGGCGAGGTCCGGATTGAGCAACCGCGACTGGAAGCCCCCAGGTCCCAAGCCAACGGGCTGATTGGTACGGTGGATCCGCGGATTTCGGTCGTGAGAGACAACGGGCACGCGGCTCAGGGTGTTCGGATCTTCCCTTTTGGGGTTAGCCGCAACCGGCTCGAACAAGCGGTGCGCGAGCTTCGCGTGCCGGTGACGGTTGCAAGACAGCCGGATGACGCAGACCTGGTACTCACGCTGCGGAACTACTATCGTCGCAAGCCCGAGCCTCTAAGAGATGCCGAGTCGCGAGGAGTGCCCGTGTATGTGCTCAAGAGCAACACAACAGGGCAAATGTCTCAAGCGCTGGCGAGCGTGTTCAATCTAACCACGCAAGACAGGGACCCAACCACAAACGCGCTCGAAGAGGCCGAGCAGGCCATCGCTCTGGTCATCGATAATTCGCGGACGATGGAGGTCTCCCCACAGAACGCCCACATACGGCGTTTGCAGCATCAGCTTGCGGAGCGCTACAACGTCGGCTCACGGAGCCGTGGGAAGGAGCCGAACCGCCGCGTGAAGTTCTTCCCGAGGGAGTACGAAGAACTTTTGTGACGAGCCCTCTTTTCATTTCATTTGAGGGGCCCGACGGCAGCGGCAAATCCACTCAGGCGGCCATGCTCGCACGCGTGTTGAGATCGCGTGGAGTGGAGGTCGTAGAGACCCGGGAGCCGGGAGGGACAGCCGCGGGAGAACAGATTCGGGGCATACTGCTCGACCCGCAGGGCCCGCCTTTGACTCCGTTGGTCATGGCACTGCTTCTCTCGGCATCCCGAGCTCAGCTATTGGAGGAGATCATAGTTCCGGCATTGAAGGCCGGCAAGACGGTCATCACCGACCGCTTTGCAGACTCCACTTCGGCTTATCAGGGTTACGGGCTGGGCCTAGGTCGTGACGTGGTTCGCGGGCTGTCACGAATTGCAACGGGCGGCCGCGTGCCAAATGTCAGCATCTACGTTGACATAGATCCTAGTTTGGGACTGGAACGCGTAGCCGCGCGAGGCGCAGCCAACCGGTTGGACAAGGAAAATCTCGAGTTTCATCAACGGGTCCGGAACGGTTACTTTCAACTAATGTCCGACGAGCCGGCGAGGTGGCTGCAAGTCGATGGCTCGGGTAGCCCCGAGGAGGTACATCGGGACGTGGTGCAGGTACTCGACGAGCGTCTGGGCATCGGGGAAGGCACACCGTGAAGATGGTGGTGGCGATCGTCCACGCCGATGACGCGTCCGCTCTGGTTAAATCGCTGTCTCAGGCCGGATACGGCGTCACGCATCTAAAGAGTGCCGGCGGATTCCTTCGAAAGCAGAACGCCACGGTGGTTGCAGGGGTGCCCGAGAGGGACGTGGATCGCGTGATCGAGATCGTTCGCGACAAGTGTCATTCCCGTACCGAACAGGTAAGTCCGTTGCCGCCCGTTATCGAGCCCGGCGAAGTCTACATGCCCTATCCCATGGAGGTCGACGTAGGAGGCGCGACAGTCTTCGTGCTCGACGTCAACCGCTTCGAGAAGTGCTGAGCACCAGTCTGCCGGCCACCCGGCTCGAGATTGTGCCGGCCGAACACATCAAGCCCCACGAGGTCGCCGATCCTGCCCGAGAGAGAAGGATCGAGGGGCGAATCCGTGAGGACGGTGTA
>DHWR01000019.1 GCA_002413265.1 Chloroflexi bacterium UBA5177 | reverse complement strand
CGAAGGAAGCGCGCGAATCCCTCCGACACATCCGATTTGGATGGGTCGGAACTACAACTTCTGGGTTGTGTGGTGGACTACGCCCGAGGAGGCGGGAGCTCGGGAGGTGTTGTTACGGAGAGAGGCGTTACGTTTGCGTCAGCCATGACCC
Source organism: Chloroflexi bacterium UBA5177 (assembly GCA_002413265.1). Taxonomy (GTDB): domain Bacteria; phylum Chloroflexota; class UBA5177; order UBA5177; family UBA5177; genus UBA5177. The sequence continues at coordinate 2,626 of DHWR01000019.1, read as the reverse complement.
GCTCTGGAACCAAGGGACCACCGTCGCGAGCAGTGGTGGCTGATGCGAGCGCGGCCGGTGCACATGAAACCATCGCCTGACATCCCTCAGGGGCCCAAGGGAACTTGCAGGGCGCCGAGGGGACCTTCTGAACGGGCGCTGCGTTTTGTACAGTCGCCTGTGCTTGTGAGTGGCCGGGGGTCATTCCCATCGCGGCCATGCCCTGAGGGTCGGCCGGCGCAATGCAAGCGAAGCCGCTCGTGACCAGAACGAAGGCCACGAGGAATAGGCTCATGAAGAGACCGGCAAGGCGAGAAGGGCGTGGCATCATGTTAACACTATGCTGACATGAGGAGCGACGAAAGGGTCACTAGGCGCGAAACTGACCTAGACGCCCTACGGACACGTGCACTCCGGTTCAGCCCGTGCGGGCGCCGACGGCGTCGAGCACCCTTCCGAGGCGCTGTTTGACTTCCTTCGCCAGTGGCGCCAGCTCTTTGTTGCCCACTCTCCCGAGCGAAACTTCCGGATCAACCGCAGCAATTACCGACTCGCCTGGATCGTCCCCTTCGTACACCACGACGTTGCATGGGAGCAGGACGCCTATGTCGCGCTCAGCTGTCAACGCCTTGTGCGCGAGCGGGGGATTGCAGGCACCGAGTATGGTGTAGGGCCGAAATGCCACCTGCAACTTTTTCTGCAGCGTTGCCCTCACATCGATCTCGGAAAGAATTCCAAAGCCTTCGGCCGATAAGGCTTCCCGGGTTCTGGCGATTGCCTGTTCGAAGGGCAGCGCGACCACCCGTTTCTGACAGTATGGGTCCGAACCTTCAATCATTTTTGCCCCCGACGAAGTCACGCAAAGTGGAAGATGCCGAGCTTTCCGGCACCGTTGGATCATCTCGAAGCCAAGTTGCCATGGAAGCCAGAACCATGCCGATTGCAAGCCTCAAGTAATCCATATGAGCGGCCTTTTGGCAAGGAGATCAATCTCATGAACGCAACAAACAAAACAACCCTCGGCATCGGCATTCTACTCGGGTGGGCTATCTTCGGAAAAAAGTAAGTTGCCCAACTGGTGGAACGCGCTATCACACAACACACGCCAAGCGCAACTGACACCAGCGAGAAGGGAATAGCCTTAATGGTGTGGCAGATCGAGCCGACTGCCTTAGCGTGAGATCTTTGAGCGGTTGTTAAAGAATTACAGACTGGCGATCAAGCTCGTGAACATGGAGACGATGAGGGATCAGTTTCAGCGCATCGGTAGCCACAGAGTGAACACCGAGCCGTGTTCGTCGGCTTTCTCCGCCGTGAGATTCCCTCCGAGGAGGTGTGAGATCCGGCGCGCAATCGCCAAGCCAAGACCAGCACCGGGTTTGTCCTCGTGGATCTTCAGCCTGGCAAATTCATCAAAAATGGTTTCGAGCTGATCGGTCGGAATGCCCGGTCCCGTATCGACTACCTCGATCGCTGCCCATCGCGGCTCGTCTGTCTCCCCGTCGCGCCGTTTCACGCCGGCGCGCACGGTGATCTGGCCGCCCACCGGCGTGTATTTGATGGCGTTCGAGAGAAGGTTGCCAAGGATTTGTTGAACCCGCTGCGGGTCGGTGGTGAGCGGGGGGATATCGCTCGGGAGCTGCGCTTCCAGTCGGAGCCCGGCAGCGGCGACGCTTGCCCAATGCTCCTCTATAGTCTCCCGGATGATTGGCAGAATGTGTGTTTTGCTGGGAACTATCCTGAGGTGTCCGCTTTCCGTGCGGGACAATTCCAGGATATCGTCTATGAGCAAAAGCAGCGATTCCACGGATTTCCCGATCCGGGACAGGCTTTCCTTCTGCCCGGCGTTCAGCGGACCTTTGATTTCTTGCTCGAGAAGCTGGGTATGTCCGAGAATCGCATTCAGCGGATTCTTGAGATCGTGGCTTACCCCTCTCGTGATACGCGCGCGCGCCTCGACCGCCTTCTGAAGCTCGGCACGTCGCCTCTCGGCAGTGGCGGCAAATACACCAAGGCGGCGGCCAAGCCATCCAACGATGAGGGCAGCGCCCAACGCAAGAATGCCGACAACGGCGCTGACCCATCCCTGCGCGCGGTTAGTGGCAGCGATCTCCGCCCAACGGCGCTCTGCCTCCGTGCTCAGTGCTTCATCCAACCGCGACGCGGCGAGCAACAACTCGTCGTACTCGGCGCTGTGGAAGGGATCCTTCGCGCCTCTGGCTGCGGGCACTCCCCGGAGATACTGCTCGATCGCCGAGTGCCACCCACCTTGCAGCGCAGTCAGCTCCCTGAACTCTCTCCTCGCAATGGGTCCGAGCTGGCCGACCAACGGTCTGAGCTCAGCATAGGCTGCCATTTCATCGGCGACAGAGCCGCGGTAGCGAGCTATCAGCAGTGTGTCACGATGCTCCATGATGCTGTGGAGCAGAGCTCCCTCCATTGCGAGCGCCACATGGATTCGTGTCACCAGGCTGCGCCCCGGCTCGACGGCCGACTGGAGATTCGCGTGGAGAGGCTCAACGAGTCTCGTGCGAAGCATGGGAATCACGACCAGGGCGAAGAGCGCAAATATCACCGCCGCTAACGGAATCCAGATGCGCCACTCCGCGCGTGCGAACGCAGTTCCTGTGGCGTCTTATACACATCT
>DHWR01000075.1:4980-7309 GCA_002413265.1 Chloroflexi bacterium UBA5177 | reverse complement strand
GAACCCATGTAGAACACATCCGGAGCTGTCCCAGCCACGAATCGAGTCTTCAGGATTTACAGCGTGACTGCTACGGAACCTGCGTCAAGGCTTGTGTCGCCTTCTGCTGCATGTCGGTGATCGCCTGCTGAGCGGTCATCTTGCCGTCCATCACGGCCTGGATATCGTTACCCATGGGCGTGAGTGCCCGGTCGCCGAAGCCGGGCGGGAAGGTAAAGGTCTTCGCGTACTTAACCTGGTTGACGAACACCTTGGTGAGTGGAGGCAATTTGACATCTTTACGTGCCGGAATATAGCTGACGACGTGCGCCCAGACCGATGTACCCGCCTTGCCGGCCAAGTACTCGATGAGCTTGAGTTGGTTGGCCCTGTTGCTCGATCGGGCGTATGCACCATACGCGCCGACAAAAGCGAGGTTGCCTTGCTTGCCCGTCGGTCCCTTGGGCAGTGGGGCGATGCCCCAGTGCACGTTGGGGAACGTCTGCTGCATGTAGGAGAGCATCCAGACACCTTCGAGCGCCATGGCGGCGTTTTCATGTCCGAAGGCCTCGCCGTTCCATCCAGCTCCCACCTGGGAAGGTGTTGCAGCGCAGCCGCTCTTTACCAAACCGGCGTAGAAGTTGAGCGAGCTGACTCCCGCCTTACCGGCGATATAGGCTTTGGTCTGCGCCTTGTTCAGGATGCCGCCGCCGCCGGTGCTCCCGCCACCAGCGGCGAGAAGGAAAGCCAACCAGCGCGCCGGATCGGCTGACAGCGAGATACCATACACCTTGTTCGCCTTGTTGCTGAGTTTGCAGGCGTCAGTTTTGAGCTGCGCCCATGTGGTGGGTGGGCTTTTGATGCCCGCTGCTTTGAACTTGTCCTTGTTGTACCAGAGTCCCAGGGTCGAGTAGTCCTTGCTCACGCCGTAGACGTGACCATGGTAGACCCAGCTGGCCTGGAGGTTCTTGTAGTAATTGCTGTAGCCGAACGCCTTGTTTTTCTTCAGGAAGTCGAGATTCAGGAGTGATCCGGTCGAGGCGAAGTCCTGAATTTGGTCGGAACCCATGTAGAACACATCCGGAGCTGTCCCAGCCACGAATCGAGTCTTCAGGATGGTGGGATAGTCACCGTTGATGACCTGCAAGTCGACGTGAATGCCGTACTTCGCTTCAAACGCGGAAACCAGCTTCTTCTGGCCCGCTTGCTCTGTGGGATTGCTCGACCACGTCGCAAGGGACACAGACCCCGCCGCTCTTGCCGGCGCCGATCCACTGCTGACGTTGGTGGCCAGCGCGATCGACCCAACCAGCGCGACTGCTATCAGAATGTTCGCGAACGAACGCTTGTGTCTCATTTATTACTCCTCAAATTTGGCCCAGTAAATCGAATCCCTTTCGTCACCTCTCGCTCCCGTCACCTCCCTTCCGAACTATCGCGAGCAAGAGCTGTGCCTGAACCTGGCCATTTTTGCTGCCGCGGAGGCCGATCCCTGTTCGGCGGATCCGGCGCAATTGACAACTTTACTCTCCCCGTTGATTTCAACGAACACTCCCTCCAACACGCAACTTCAGCGGGCCGCCGACATCTTTGGCCCTTGAAGTAGCGGGGTGCCGGTCGATTGACGAACGACGAGTGTGGGAACAATGATCCGCTGCACCAGCGGCGATTCGGGATTGGCCACCCGATCGAGTAGCAGAGATGCGGCTTCTTCCCCGAGGCGGCGATTTGGCTGGCTTATAGCAGTGATGGGGGGCTGAGCGTGCTGAATTGCCAGGTTGTCGTCAAAGACAGCTACGGATAGGTCCTCCGGCACCGACAGCCCGCGCACACGAGCTATCTTCAGCACTCCGAGGGCCAGGTAATCAGCCGCGGCAATAATCGCGGTGGGTCTGTGGGGCAGGCCCAGAAGTCGACTGGCCGCGCTCTCGGCCTCGCCGACGCCCACGCCCGCGCACACCAGCGACGGATCATAGCTGAGCTTCGCGGTCTCTAGTGCCTCGCGGTATCCGGCCATGCGGAAGTGCGAAAAGCTGAAGGCCGGGTCAACATCCATGAAGCCTATTCGGCGATGGCCCAGGATGATGAGATGCTCCATCGCCTGCACGATGCCCGCGGCCCCATCGACATCGATGTACGGAAAACCGTCCTGCCCGATGGTTCGACCAAATGCTACGAAGGGAAGGCCGTGCTTTTTCAGGTAGCCGATGCGGTGATCGGTTCGACGAACGTCGCAGATCACCACGCCGTCGATCCGACCACTCCGCACCAGTCGCTGGAAGCCTGCGTCCAACTCCCCTGGGCTTTGGATTGCCGAAAGAACCAGATCCATTCCGCGGTGCGAGCAGAC
>DHWR01000075.1:0-4761 GCA_002413265.1 Chloroflexi bacterium UBA5177 | reverse complement strand
CGGTGGAATTACCAGCGCGATGGCGTTGGCTCGGCTGTTCTGTAAGCTTCGCGCCGTGGCATTGGGGTGGTAGTCGAGCCGGTCAGCGACCTCTCGAATTCGCTCTCTAGTCTCTTCCGCCACGTCGCCGTGGTTTCCGAGGGCGCGCGACACAGTTGTGACCGACAGGCCCACTGCCCGCGCTACGTCTTTCATCGTCGCCATCGCACTCTCATCCATATTGCGCCTAGACGTCGAATGGCTCAGATTAAGGCGCCCGTCCGAAACGTTTCGGACCCTTCCCTCGATCATAGTCCTCTAAACGAAGCCTCGTCAACCCACCATCTGCGGCGGTGGTGGCGCCCCTGTGCACCCTCCTTTCCCAGTCGCCAGGCCGAACATGCCATCATGGGGCGAGCAGAGCGAACAATCGCTGGAGATGGCGACACATGTCTCGTTCCGAAACGCTTCGGATACGAAAGGCCGACAAACTCACTGGCCCTTGCGTTTCGGCAGGCGATCGAGCCTATGCAATCGGCACTCAGGACGGGGGTTTCGTCTCGACCGGCTGGCACCTGCCGGGCGAAATGGGAGGCGTGTGGGCACATCCAATCAAGCTGCTCGACGGCTTTTGGCTGCAAGTCGACGGGCGCACGCTCCCACCCGCACATGCCTTCACCGCCGGCCCATTCTGGGTGCTCCACGAGTATGAGCCGGCCGATGGGCTGAGGGTGACCAGGCGACAGTTTGTCGCGGACGGCGAACCGACGCTGTCGGTTCGCTACACGTTCAGGTCTTCGAGATCACGCAGGCTGCACCTTCGATTCGTCGCTGCTCTCGATCTACAGCCGGTCTGGTCGCCGAATGCCGAATTATCCGATGCCGGTTACTTCCCATCCTTTGATATCGAGTCGGGAACCTGGCTCGTGCATCACCTGTCGGAGCCCTGGTTCGTTTTAATTGGAAGCCCCTCCACGATCGCATCCCGAGACCAAGGTGAGTCCCAGGCACCTACGGATGGTCTGCTGCCACAAAACGGACCTGCGATGGCGCTCAACTATCAGTTGGACGTTGCCGCCGCGGGGAGCGCCATTCTCGATATGGCGATCGCAGGCTCATATCGAGATGCGGAGGAAGCACGAGCCTCCTTCCAGCGCTTACGTGGTGTCGACCCCCTCTGGGACATCAAGCAAGCCCGTTACGCGCAGGTGCTGTCGTCCAGTTCACTGGATGTTCCCGACGAATCGCTGCTCGCGACCTGGGACTGGCTCAAGTGCAATAACGACTGGCTGGTTCGTGACGTTCCCGGCGTGGGACGCGGCCTCGGCGCCGGCCTCGACGACTACCCGTGGTGGTTCGGCTGCGACACTGCGTATTCGGCCCTGGGCTGTCTGGCGCTGGGACAACACCAGGTCACGATCGAAACGATTGACCTCCTTCGCGGGCTGAGTGAGCGCGGCAACGGCCCGTGCGGCCGGGTCATACATGAGGCCACGACCAGCGGGGAAGTAGTTCATCCGGGCAACACACAAGAGACACCGCACTTCGCGACGGCAGTGTGGGAGACTTTTCTTTGGACCGGCGACACGGAGTTCTTACACCGAAACTACGATTTCTGCAGGCGGGGAGTACTCGGCTGGCTATTCACAGACCGGTGCACGGACGGAGATCTGTTGCCGACCGGCTGCGGAATCATCGAAATCGCCGGCTTGGACCTTCAGTGCATCGACGTGGCCGCGCACACCTTTACCGGTCTGAAAGCGGTCGCGGGCATGGCGGAGACTTTGAGAGACGACACCACCGCGGAACACGCACGCAGTCTGGCGAAACAGGTGCGGACGCGGCTCGAGCAAGCCTTTTGGATCGAAGAGGAAGGACTGTACGGGGATCTATTGGCGTCGCCGAGAGAATTCCTCGAGCGACTCGCCGTCTGGAAAGCTCAGGCATCGGGCCGGATGGACGAGAGCGGGAGAGACCTGGTTGCGGCGATCGAAGGCTTGGAATGGAAGGCACGAGCCGATCCGCACCCCGACGAGCGTCGGGCTTGGCTGCTTGGCAACTGGACACTCGTCACTCCTCTCGAGGCCGGAATAACCGAGCGAGATCGAGCCTCCCGCATATTGGACCGAATCGAGACCGCTGAATTCATCGGTCCTTCCGGCATGTATCTGAGCAGCCTCGATCGCCAGCACGCCATGAGCATCAATACAGGCGTGCTGGCAGGGATCGAGGTAAAGTACGGGCGGCCGGATCAGGGACTAACTCGACTCATTACCCTCGCATCCACACTCGAAGCTCACATGCCCGGTGCGATCTCCGAGATGTCGCCTGACTACGGCTGCTTCGTGCAGGCGTGGTCGGGGTATGCAATCGCCTGGCCGATCGTCAACGGAATGTTCGGTATTCACCCAGACGCTCTGCACAAGCATCTCGAGCTCACACCCTGCTTCCCCAGTGGGTGGGAGCGCGGAAGACTAGGCTCTCTTCCAATAGGATCGGCCCATTTCGACTTCGAATGGGACGGCTCCTCGCTGTTGGTCAGATCAGATAAAGCAGGCTGGACAGCGACTTCCCCAACGCATCCCGTTCGATATGAAACGCGGTCCACCGTTCTCCAGCCAGGCTAGATAGGCACTCAGAGCAAAGGCTATAACAGGTGTAAGTCTATGGATCCATGGTTGCTTGTCGCATCGGAGCCGGATAACGCTCCGCTATACCTGGCCAACGGATACTTGGGCACCTCTTTGGGCTGGGACTCCGGCGTGTTGGCGGGCTCTGAACCCGCACCCTGTTACATCCGCGGCGTATATGACAGGGGAACCGGCGACATCGACCATCTGGCCAACATACCTTGCTGGAATCTATTGAAATACGGGGCGCCGTCCACGGTCCGCGAATATCGCCGAGAGCTCGATCTGCGGCGGGGAATTCTTCAAACGGATCTGCTCATAGAGGAAGCTCGCGGCCTCCTCAGAGTGGCATCCACGATGTTTTTATCGAGATCGGATCCGCACGCAGCGGCGATTCGAATCAGGGTCGTTCCAGCGTTCGACGGTGAGATTTCCTTTCTTTCCAGTCTCGAGGCAAACAGCTCAGGCGGTCTCGATATCGTTCACAGCGAGAGAGGCGAGCGGTCGCTGCAGCTGACGACTCGGACTGGCACGTACGGCATAGAAGTCGCGCAGTGCCTGCGATTCGAGAAAGTGGAATGGCGGACTCAGCTCGGCGGTGACCCCGGGGCAGAGCTCGAGCTTCGAGCCAACGCGATCGAGAACCAGGAGCTCACGCTTACCCAGACAGCCCGAATAGCCACCACGCTGGAAACCGACGATCCGACTTCCTTTTCGCTACGGGAAGGGGAAAATTTCGACGTCCTCCAACGCGACCACGAGCGCGCGTGGGCCGAGCTGTGGAAAACAGACATAGAGATCGACGGAGACCCGCAGGCTCAGCAGTTCGCCAGGGCCGGTCTCTTCTACCTCTGGAGCAGCATGAAGGAGGGCGACGATCGGAGCATCGCCCCGATGGGTTTGTCAAGCAACTTTTACAACGGGCACGTCTTCTGGGACGCCGAGATCTGGATGTATCCGTCTCTGCTTCTCACCCAGCCGTCGCTGGCCCGCTCCTGTGTTTCCTACCGAAAACGGACCTTAGACGCCGCTCGCGATCGAGCCGCCCTCAACGGCCACGCCGGCGCGCAGTTTCCTTGGGAAGGTGCGTTTACCGGCGAAGAGATGACGCCCGAATGGTGCGAGACGCGAGATTACCAGCTTCACATCACCGCGGACGTGGCCCTGGCACAGTGGTGGTATTTCATCGTCACCGCCGACCTTGACTGGCTGCGGAACGACGGCTTCCCGGTCATTCGGGCCTGCGCGGAATACTGGGAGAGTCGGGTCGAATACTCTGCGGAAAAAGATCATTACGAAGTCTCAGATGTGGTCTGCGCCGACGAGTATGCGGTCCACGTGAACAATGACGCCTTCACCAATGCCGCGGTCAGCAAAGCCCTTTTGATCGCTCTACGGGCCGCGGAGATCCTTGGAGAACCGCAACCCGCTCGCTGGCGAGACATTGCCGAAAAGATGTATGTGCCCTACGATCCTGCCGCCGGCACGCATCTGGAATTCGACGGCTATCAGGGACAGGTCACCAAGCAGGCAGACGTCGAGCTGCTCACGTTTCCGCTCGAACGGATATCTGACCCGGAACAAGTGGCTCGCGATCTCGATTACTACGCCACCGTCATCGACCCAGACGGGCCCGCGATGTCATTCAGCGTGTATTCAATCATTTCCGCGCAGCTCGAGCGGGTTGCAGCCGCGTACGAGTACTTGCGACGAAGCTTCGAGCCGAACACACGCTTTCCCTTCTTCGCTTTCAGCGAAACGCCCAGCAACAACGAATACTTCTTCTGCACCGGTGCCGGCGGAGCGCTTCAGGCATTTCTGTTCGGGTTCACCGGCCTGCGTTTGCGCGAAGGCTATTTTTCGCTCAAGCCCGTGTTACCGGACCATTGGAAGTCGCTGCGTCTTCATCGTGTCCATCTTGCCGGTGCCCCGACCGACATCGAAATATTTGCCGATCGCCTTGTCATTCGCCGTCACTCATCCGATTCGACAGTCGTTCTGACTCTCGATCGAGAATCCGGACGAGTAGACATAGACCCCGGCAGCTTCCCCGATTTGCGCCTGGAAGTCGTAGCAGCAAACGGTCAGCTCCTGTGGAGCGGTCCAACCACGGAGCTTGGAGAAAACCGGTGTCTGGGGGAGGCCAGGGAGG
>DHWR01000302.1:487-7703 GCA_002413265.1 Chloroflexi bacterium UBA5177 | reverse complement strand
AGATGTGTATAAGAGACAGGTGTGGTACGCCCGCACGGTTAGGGTGCCTTTGTCGAAGGCGTCCGCCTTATCGACCAGCACCCCCTGCACCGTCGCCGAGCTGCTGAAGACGACGCCGCCGATCGGGCCGAGATGAAAGCGTCCGGCATCGCCGCACTCGAGCACAACCCGCCGTACGAAATCGAGCGGGTTTTTTTGCAAGGCAAACAGGCTACCAATGAGGGGAGGCTCGCTCACCGTAGGAATCCGACGGGGCGCATCCAGAATGCTGGTCATCGCTACGGCTCCTCCAGCCTACCAAGACGAACCCGCGACCCCCCGGCCCAGCTCAGCATCACCCAAACGCAGCAGATGAGTTCAAGCGGCCGAATGCTCAGACTCTCGCGTCAGCCGCGTGGCCCCAAACCCTGGGCGACCGATGCGGCAGCCCGGCTCAAGTCTGAAATCTGAACACAAACTATGCTGGAAAAAATGGTCCGTGCGTTCATAGCATGCTGTAGTATAGCCGCACTCTCATTCATCACACACAGGGAAACCCTCGCGAGTGAAACTGTTTTCCTACGCGGATGCACAGAACGGCGAGCCACCGCTCAAGCCACGCGGAAAGGTTGTTACCAACGTATGAAGCGCCGCAGGGGGTCGCGAATCAAGATCCTGTTGGTCGCAGGCGCCGTCTTCGCCCCGTCAAGGGTGTCGAGAAAGACCTGGACGCGGCTTGCGGTGAAGACAGCTCAGACCCTGGACTGGCGCTTCGGCTGGCACCGATTGCCGCTGCCTCTCGGGCTGGCAAGTCTGGTCGTCATGCGCATGCAGCTGCGGCAGGACAATCTGCGCGACACCGGCTCCGGGACCCAGGTAGCGGCCGCAGCCGAAGGCCCCGGACGCTACCGTTTCGTGCGGTCACCTGACGGCACGTACAACGACCTGGAGAGCCCGTCGATGGGGGCGGCGGGAACCCGCTTCGGCCGAAACGTGCCGGTCGCCAAGACCTACCGCGAGGACGAACGGGCGATGCTGACGCCGAATCCGCGGACGGTCAGCCGCGAGCTTCTCACTCGGCACGCTTTCCTGCCGGCTACGACGCTCAACCTGCTGGCCGCGGCCTGGCTTCAGTTCATGGTGCACGACTGGCTGAGCCACGGGAAGAACGAAAAGGAGAACCCCTGGGTGCTTCCACTTCTGGCCGGCGACCCGTGGCCCGAGCCCACGATGCGCATCTTGCGAACCCGGCAAGATCCCAGTCGGCCGCGGCACGACGATGGTGCCCCGCCAACCTACGTGAACACCGCGACGCACTGGTGGGACGGCTCCCAGATCTACGGCAGCGATGCGGAAACACTGAAGACGCTGCGCTCCGGCAGAGATGGCAAGCTCCAGATCACCGAGCACGACCGTCTGCCGGAGAACCCGCGCACGCATACCGACAGAACCGGAGTGACGGGCAACTACTGGGTGGGACTGAGCTTGCTGCACACCCTTTTTTCTCTCGAACACAACGCCATCTGCGACCACTTCAAGGCGCTGTATCCATCCTGGTCCGACGACGAGCTCTTCGACCACGCCCGGCTTGTGAACGCTGCGCTGATGGCCAAGATCCACACGGTCGAATGGACGCCCGGTATCCTCGGCAGCCCGACCATGCAGATCGCGATGCGTGGCAACTGGTGGGGCGCGGCCATGGATCAAACCTATCGGCTGTTCGGCCGCATCAGCAAGAGCGAAGTGATCAGCGGCATCCCGGGCTCCATCAAGAACCACGACGGGGTGCCGTACGCGATCACCGAGGAGTTCGTTGCTGTCTACCGCATGCATCCACTGCTCCCCGACGAGCTCGTCTTCCGCTCCCTAGGCGACGACCACGAGATCGAGCGGTTCTCCTTCCCCGACGTGGCGTTCAGAAAGGCGCGTGGAGTGCTCGACCGGATTGGCATGCTTGATGCGTTCTACTCCTTCGGCACCTCGCACCCGGGCGCCATCACCTTGCACAACTTTCCGAGCACGCTGCAGCAGTTCGAGGAGCCACCCTCGTCGTCTATGTCACCAGGCGATAAGCCCGTGCTCAACGACCTCGCGGCAATCGATATCCTGCGGGTGCGCGAGCGAGGCGTGCCCCGTTACAACGAGTTCCGCAGGCTGATGCACCGTCCTCCGGTCAAGAGCTTTGAAGAGCTGACCGACAACCCGCAGTGGGCAGCCGAGCTCAAGCGGGTCTACGAGGGCGACATCAACCGCGTGGACCTAATGGTCGGCCTCTATGCTGAGCCTCTGCCCGAAGGTTTCGGCTTTAGCGATACAGCCTTCCGCATCTTCATCCTGATGGCCTCAAGGCGGTTGCGCAGCGATCGTTTCTTCACCACCGATTACACGCCTGCCGTGTACACCCAGGCAGGGCTCGACTGGATCGAGAACAACGACATGTCGAGCGTCCTGCTGCGTCACCACCCACTGCTCGCCCCCGCGTTGCGCGGCGTAAAGAATGCCTTCGCTCCTTGGAAAAATGTCCGTTCCTGAGGAAGAGCACTGATGGTATCGACGGCCACTGAACTGTTGCGCATGTCGCAGGCGGATCTGGACGAGCTCTTTCGGCACAGTCCGAGCGGCGACATCCCTGTCGGTGACACGGAGGGAACCGTAATCGTCGCGCCGGGAACGGATCTGTCGGGACCAGCGGCGCGCTTCGCAAAATGGCTGGCATGGCGCGGCAAAGTGTTCGACCCCCGCAGCAAGACGCTCGCGAACAAGATCACAGCGTTCGATATCCACGCAATCAAAGCTCAAGTGTACAAAGAAACAAGCTGGTTCGACGGCCAGGAGGCGATCATCCTGGACTACTCGAGGAAGTCCGTCGTAGCCCACAGGATACGCGACGAGATCCGGGAGGTCGGGCCGGGACTCTATCTTGGCCAGGTGTTCTTGGGCCGGGCGCGGGTGCTCAACTTCGCACTGACAGCGCGCAATACGGCACGATAAGCCGCTCCGTCCTCACGTTCGCCTACCCGGCCTGAGCAACCGCCGCACAGGAGCAGTCGTCGTGGCAGACCAAGTAGCGATCACGATCACCGCAGACATCAGGTCCGGCGACGTCGTCGACCTAAAGACGTTGCTTGCCGAAATGAACGGTGACCCGGCGCAGAATCGCGTGCTGCCATTCGGAAAGCTTCTCCGGGTCCACTTCGCTCGCCTGATTGTGCTCGATGCGGTCACAGATCTGAGAGGCCAGCTTATCCCGGCCAGCCTTGTGTTCCTCAGCGACGTCGACGGATCGGCCTCCGCGTATCTGGGCGAGCTCGTCGAGGCCTTAGGATCTGGCATTGACCGAATCTTCCGCCACTGTGTGGGCTATCCTGGCGGGGAAAGCGTCAAGGCCGCCGACCAACTCGCATACTTGCGCGCCAAAACGGTCCAAGCCAGTGCGGTCTACGTCAACACCCTGGGACGGACCGCGATCCAGGTCCGGCGCGAGGCGCGTTTGCGGGAGGAGATCGAGAACTTTCTCGATCGGTGGCACGGCCTGGAGGCCGCCCGACCGGGTGCAGTTCGCGCGGCGCTGCGCGCCTTCGTCCGGCACGATTCGTCGCTTGCCTGGGCAGAGCAGCCGGCCAAATCCCCGGGCGTCCTCTTTCAGCTGCGAGAGTGGTTACACTTCGGCGCCGTCATCCTGTTGCTGCTCCTCTTCTCTCCGCTGTTCATCATCGGTCTGCCGTTCTGGCTCATCGTGCTGCGCCTGCACGAATTATCTGACCCTGCGCCGGACATTCGGCCCGACCGGAAGCACGTCCGGGAGTTAACGAACCTTGAGGACTTCGTGGCACAGAATCAGTTCACCGCGGTTGGGCTTACAAAACCCGGTCGGCTCCGGCAGCTCACCGCCCTGGCCATCCTCTGGCTGCTCAACACCGGCCTACGGCACCTATACAGCCGGGGCAGCCTAGCCGGTGTCAAGACGATTCACTTCGCGCGTTGGGTGTTCCTCAACGACAAGCGACGCCTCTTATTCGCCAGCAATTACGACGGAAGCCTCGAAAGCTACATGGACGACTTTATTGACCGGCTCGCGTGGGGCCTCAATGCTGTGTTCAGCAACGGGGTTGGATATCCGAAAACTAGGTGGCTGGTCTTCGACGGGGCCAAGAACGAGCAGGCGTTCAAACACTTCCTGCGCGTACACCAGGTTCCTACGCAATTCTGGTATTCCGCATACAATCACGTATCTGCTGTGAACACCGCCAATAATGCGGCGATCCGGGCAGGATTGTCCGGCCGGATGGACGATGCGTCCCTGGAGCGGTGGCTCCTGCGGCTGTGAGTCTGTGCTGAGAGGCGACGATGGAGACGGTCGAGCGCGAGGACATCCAGGGCATTGTCGCGACGGGATACGGCAAGCTCGTAGCAGCCTATTATTTGCTGCTTGCAATCGACGATCCCAGGCTGACCGGTAGCTGGCTCGCTTCGCAGACCACCGTCATCACCACGGCGCGGACAGGTCCCGGGACCGACGCCCTGAACGTTGCCTTCACGCACGCCGGACTGCGTAGGCTGGGCCTCTCGCCGGACGCTCTGGCAGGCTTCTCGGACGAGTTCGTCGAAGGAATGTGCACGCCGCACCGCAGCCGCATTCTGGGCGATGAGGATGACAACTCGCCTGAGCACTGGCGCTGGGGTGGACCGACAACCACCCCGGTCGACGTTCTGGTTATGCTCTTCGCCAGCGACAACGGGCTACTCGAGGATCGTTACCGCGCCATGGTCAGTACGCTGCCGTCCGGGGGGCTGCGGGAGATCGACAGGCTTGATACATCGAACATTGGCATGCGCGAGCACTTTGGCTTCGCCGATGGGATCTCGCAGCCGGTACTTCAGGGGCTGGGGGGCGGCGGCCCGATGGACACTGTCGCTACGGGAGAATTCCTACTGGGATACCGGAACGAGTACGGACTCTACACCGCACGCCCGACGTTCAGTCGCGAGCTGGACCGGCGGCACGTCCTGCCTTCAGATCCCAGCGATTCCAAACAGGTAGACCTTGGCCGGAACGGCAGCTACCTGGTCTTTCGCCAGTTGCGACAGGACGTGCGCGGCTTTTGGCGCTTTCTCGACGGCGCCACGAAGCGGCCGGACGGTGCAAGCGATCCGGGCACTCGGACCCACCTGGCGGCGAAGATGGTGGGGCGGTGGCCGAGCGGTGCTCCACTCGTGAAAGCACCGGATCGAGACGATCCACAGCTGGCCTCGGCGAATGAGTTCGGCTACTTCAACGCAGACCGGCTCGGCTTCGCCTGCCCGATTGGGGCACACATCCGGCGCAGCAACCCGCGCGACTCGCTCGACCCCAATCCGGGCTCGGCGAGCTCCTTAGAGGTGAACAGGCGTCATCGCCTCCTCCGGCGTGGTCGCGAGTATGGCCCGGGGCTGACCCCGGAAGAGGCAGTGAGTTCGCCGGTTGCCCCGGACGATCCGGAACGCGGTCTCCACTTCATCTGCTTGAACGGGAATGTCAGCCGCCAGTTCGAGTTCATCCAGCACACCTGGGCAAATGATCCCAGGTTCAACGGCCTTTACGACGATCATGATCCGATCACCGGGCCGCACACGCCGTCCGGCGCGACGTTCACCATGCAGGCCCACCCGGCGAGAAAACGAATCCGCGGCCTGCCGCAATTCGTCTCGGCTCGAGGTGGGGCCTACTTCTTCCTGCCCGGCATCCGAGCCGTGCGCTACCTTTCCGGCCTCACCACGTGAAGCCCTCCGGCCACCCGAAGAGGATGACGCCCGCTGGACACGCACGGAAGGTTGCTGCATGTTTAACCGATTGACAAGTGAGGCAACGCCGTTCGAAAAAGGACTGCACTGGTCACTCGAAGCTATGACCCACCTCGAGCGTCGCTTCGAGCCCAACTTTCGCCCGAGACTCAACGCCGTCCTGCGTGAGCCCTCCGCATGGCTCATCCAGGCTCTGATCAATCGACAGCGTCGCGACGAGGGGCTCGAGCTTGCTCAAGAAAAGCCCTTGCCCGGCGAAGACGCCAGTCTGGATGCCATAATCGAGAACATGGCTGCCTACATGCGGAGGCACTACAAGCCGCGAGAATATCAGCGCGCGGGTAATACAAAGACTCATGGCGTCGTGAGGGGAGAGGTGATCATCCGCGACGACATACCTTCGCACATGCGTCGCGGGGTCTTTGCCACGCCGCAAACATATCGAGCGTGGATTCGGTTCTCCGGCCCCGGGCCGGACAGTCCCAAGGACATCGACGACGTCGGTTTCGTGAGTTGTGCAATCAAGATGCTAGGTGTGCCCGGTCCGAAGCTCCTGGAGGATGAGAACTTAACCCAGGATCTCCTCTCTGTTTGCACGCCCACTTTCGTCACGCCCACTATCGTGGCGAATGCGGTGCTTCAGGCCGAGATTCTGCGAGGGACACCGGTTTTCTACTTCTTCAGTCCTCGTAGCACGCACATCCTGGATTTCTTCATGCAAAGCTGGTGGAACGAAACACAGACCAATCCGCTTGAGGCCCGCTATTGGAGTACTGTTCCGTATTTGCTCGGTGAAGGGCAGGCGATGATGTACTCAGTGCGACCGAAATTGCAGGTGCACGGCAAGATTCCGGGCCTTCCGTTCGGCCACCCCCGTAACAATTACCTGCGGGACGCCATGGTTGCTACGCTGCGCCAGCGCGACGTCGAATTCGACATTCTGGTCCAAGTACAAACTGATGCCTTCCGCATGCCCATTGAAAACGCGGCGGTGCGCTGGCCGGAGCGGCTCTCTCCCTTCGTACCGGTGGCGACGCTCCGGATTCCTCGGCAAAAATTCGACTCGCCGAAGCAGTTCGCCTTCGCTGATAACCTCTCGTACAACCCCTGGCACTGTATCCCCGAGCACCGCCCACTGGGCAACCAGAGCCGAGCGAGGCGCAGAATGTACCGAACGCTGTCACAATTTCGGCAGGAGATGAATCGAATCCCCCATATCGAACCAACGGGTGATGAGGTGTTCGATTAGGGCAATCGGCTGCATGTCCGCAACGGCGAATCCCCGGGGTGGGCCGCAATGTCGGGACCCCACCAAGCTTTTTCAAAACGCTTTTGAACGCATTGCTTCACCACATCTTTACTACTGCCCAGTAGACAATACTCCCTCCGAGAAGTACGCTTTCCTTCCAGTTCGGCAGGCTGCCGGGGGTCATGGAAGAGGCCAGAGAAGTCCCGG
>DHWR01000302.1:0-312 GCA_002413265.1 Chloroflexi bacterium UBA5177 | reverse complement strand
CTGCCGAGGGCCATGGAAGAGGCAAAAGAAGTCCCGGCAATCCCGTCTGCTGGAGGCGAGCGGCATTCAGGACAGTGCCATAGCGAAGCTCCTTCACAGTGTCGAACCGCAACGCGCATGATTGTCACGATGAGAACGGCACGTAGGCATCGTCCGATCGAATGCATTTACCTCAATTCTGGCGGGTTGCCTGGAACAGTACATTCATCATATATGGAGTATGCAGAATATATGGAGTATGGAGAGGGAGGGCCCATGGCCGTTGACTCGCATGAGGCTGCCGATGTCGAGGGCTACACCAGTGCGCTGGAC
>DHWR01000011.1 GCA_002413265.1 Chloroflexi bacterium UBA5177 | reverse complement strand
CGCAACACGATCATCATCATGACATCGAATGTGGGAGCCGGCCTTCTTAACCAGGAGGCAAGGCTGGGGTTCAATGTGCGGCGCGCCGCCGGCGACGAAGAGAAGGAACGTGAGCATCAGCACGAAGACATGATCAAACGGATCATGAACGACCTGAAGAACACGTTCAAGCCCGAGTTCTTGAACCGGATCGACGCGACTATCGTCTTCCGCTCGCTGACGCACGACGAGGTCTACCAGATCTGTGACCTGCTCATGGCGCGGGTGGAAACCCAGCTAGTGGAGCAGCAAATCGAGCTCGAGGTGACCATTGACGCGAAGGATCTACTTGTCGAGAAGGGCTTCGATCCGTCGTATGGAGCACGACCGTTACGGCGCACCATACAAAACCTCATTGAGGATCCTCTCGCCGAAGGCATGCTGCTCGGAAAGTTTTACCCCGGTTGCAAGGTGATCGTCGAAAGAGTCGGAGAGAACATCGAGCTCAGACCGGAAGTTGCTTCTACGCCGGAGCTAACGACGGCAGAAGCCGAGAGCTGATGCCCAGGGCCCACACCAAGTATGTGTGCCAACAATGCGGAGGCCAGTTCCCCACGGGCTACGGGCGCTGCCCGAGTTGCGACTCCTGGAACTCCCTGGTAGAAACGATTGAGAGACCCGCGACGGTCCGCTCAGGACTGTCGCGGATCGTTGTGTCCGACAGTGCTGCAACCAAATTGGCATCCGTCGAGAGCATCGGCTACCGGCGCATGTCACTACCGTTGGAAGAATTCAATCGAGTGCTGGGAGGAGGGATAGTTCCAGGATCTCTTGTTCTGCTTGGGGGTGATCCCGGCATAGGGAAATCCACCCTACTGCTCCAGGTAGGGAATCTGGCAGCCGAAGAGTGCGGCCCGGTCTTGTACGCGACAGGAGAGGAGTCACCCGAACAAGTGAAACTTCGAGCGGACCGGCTGAGCTGCATATCGAAAAACCTCTTCATCCTTGCAGAGACAGACGTAGATGTGATCGCGGACGTTGCCGCTCAAATGAAGCCGGCGCTCGTGATCGTCGACTCGATACAGACGATGCGAACCGCAGAATTAGAATCTGCGGCCGGTACCGTTGGTCAGGTGAGGGAATCCGCCTCACGCTTTGCAAGACTCGCGAAGGGCCAGGGGATCGCAACCTTTCTAGTGGGTCACGTCACGAAAGACGGCTCGATCGCCGGTCCCAAAGTGCTTGAGCACATGGTGGACACCGTGCTCTATCTGGAGGGCGAGCGGTTCCACGCCTACAGACTTCTTCGCAGTGTGAAAAATCGCTTTGGGGCCACCAATGAGGTCGGCGTGTTCGACATGCAAGAGAGCGGGCTGGCAGAGGTTCTGAATCCGTCGGCCGTCTTCCTCGCGGAACGCGAAGAACATTCCTCCGGGTCAGTAGTAACCGTCGCTTTGGAGGGCTCCAGGCCTCTGCTGGTCGAATTGCAAGCTCTGGTCACCCCCACGCATTTCGGTCTGCCGCGGCGAACCACAGCCGGAATCGATCTGAATCGACTACTGCTGCTGACTGCGGTCCTTACCAAACGAGCCGGCCTCCCTCTCGGATCGCAGGATGTGTTTGTAAATGTAGCCGGCGGGATGAGGTTGGATGAGCCTGCCGCTGACCTGGCAACCACCATAGCCATCGCTTCGAGCCTCAGCGACACGGCCGTGCCCGAGTTCGCCGTTATGGGCGAGGTGGGACTGGGCGGAGAAGTGCGAACAATCACTCGGCTTCGAGATCGGGTTGTGGAGGCAAATAAGCTCGGCTTTTCGCGCTGCATAGTGCCGAAGAGAAGTGTTCGCGAGCTACCTGAAGCGCTACTGGCGTGTGTCGTCGGCGTTGCCACCGTTCGGGAAGCGCTCGACGTGACCGGTTGCTCAAGGTCGTCCATGGGGGTATGACTTCTTGATCATGGGAGTTCTCTTGATACACCGCGCCATTGGGACCGTCGCGGTGACTCTCGCAGCCTGGCAAGTGGGCGGTCTAATGGGTCGGCACACAGAACAGCCGCGCAACGCCATCATGGGTATGGCAACCGGCGTCGTTCTGGGATTTTTGCTCACTCCGTTTGTGGTTACCCGCCCTTTCGAAGCCCTGCGCCGCAAAGCGAGGTCGATGCCGGGACCCGACCTGCTTTCAGTGGTCCTGGGCCTGCTTGGAGGATTGCTCGTCGCGGCGTTGCTGGCATTCCCGCTCTCACTACTGCCCTGGTGGTTTGGCCGGCTTGTCCCAGCGCTGGCAGTCATCGTCTGCGCGTATCTCGGAATTTCGCTAATGTTGGAGCGGCGCAATGACCTTGCGGCATTGTTTCGTCCTCGATCCCCGATACCCCTGGGTGCCGGTGTGGAGACTCAATATCTGCTGGACACGAGCGCGATCATTGATGGGAGGATTGCCGACATTGTTCACGCAGGCTTCGTGCACGGAACCCTGTTGGTGCCTCGCTACGTACTCATGGAGCTCCAGCACATCGCCGATTCTCCAGATCAGCTGCGCCGAAATCGTGGACGGCGTGGGCTCGACGTGCTGCACCGACTTCAAAAAGAGTCCGCAACGCCGGTACTGATCTCGGACAAGGACTACATTCAGATCGGCGAAGTGGACGGGAAGCTTGTGCAGTCTGCCCGAGACCTCGGCGTTCCCGTCATTACCAACGATTACAACTTGAATAGGATCGCCGAGCTTCAAGGCGTGCGTGTTCTCAACATCAATCAGCTCGCCAACGCGCTCAAAGCAATCGTGCTCCCCGGCGAGGAGATGTGTGTGCATGTGGTCCAGGAAGGCAAGGAGTTGAACCAAGGCCTTGCCTACCTTGACGACGGCACAATGATCGTGGTCGAGAACGGTAGGCGGTTCCTCAACTCGGATGTCGATATCGCCGTGACGCGCGTCCTGCAAACCTCGGCTGGACGCATGATTTTTGCTCACCCGAAGGCGGTTGGCGGCCCTCAGTGAGCGGCGGGCGTTTCGGGCTCATAATCGTGGCTGCAGGGTCGAGCAGTCGAATGCAAGGCATCGACAAGGTTTGGGCTCCCTTAGGTGGAAGGTCGGTGCTCAGTCATTCCGTTGCAAACCTTGGTCCCTTCTGCGATGAGGTCGTGGTCGTCGTTCGAGCGGATCAGGTGGAGCGAACAGTCTCGGTTTTCGGATCGGAACCGAACCTACGAGTCGTTACAGGTGGAAACGACCGCCGAGCGTCTGTGTCGGCGGGTCTCCACGCGCTTGGTGACGTGGAATTTATAGCCGTGCACGATTGCGCCCGACCGCTGGCTACGCCGTCACTCCTGCAGAGCGGCCGTGAAGCGTTGCATCGTTGGGCCGCTGCTATCCCCGTGATCCCTGTCAGCGATACTGTGAAGCGAGTTGATCCAGACGGGCAAGTAGCCGAAACGATTCCCCGTGACTCCCTCCGCCTGGTGCAAACGCCCCAGCTTTTTCGAGCTCCGGCGTTGAGGCAAGCGCACGATTGGGCGTCGGGATTGGGCGAACCGGTCACGGACGATGCCTCGCTTCTCGAAGCTCAGGGGATGATCGTTGGAACTATTCTCGGCGACGTACGCAACGTCAAGATAACGACTCCACTCGACCTCCAGGTTGCGCGCTTTCTCGTTGAGACCGGCGCGTGAGGGCGGGTATCGGCTACGACATTCACCGGTTGACGCCGGGACGTGCACTCATCCTTGGCGGCGTAACCATCGAACATTCACACGGTCTAGATGGTCATTCAGACGCGGACGTCATTCTGCACGCCATGATCGACGCAATGCTGGGTGCAGCCGGCCTCGGAGACATTGGCCTGCATTTCCCTCCCACGGACGAGCAGTTTCGGGATGTTTCGAGTCTTGAGTTACTGGAGAAAGCGCGGAGCTTGGTTCATTCCTCTGGTTATCGGGTGCTGAACGTCGACGCGACGGTCGTGGCGGAACTTCCGCATCTTCAACCCCACGCGGAGCGAATGCGGGAAGCCATTGGTCGGGTGCTCGGAATCAGCCCCGCGCAGATCAACATCAAGGCGACGACTAACGAGGGGATGGGCCCGGAGGGGCGTCAGGAGGCAATCAGCGCCCAGGCCATCGTGCTGTTGAAAGAATCTGAGTGAGTGGCCCTGAGCACTGGATATGGGGACGACAGCCTGTCCTGGAGGCCATCCTGGCTAAGACAGCCCACTCCGTACTCATTGCCCGGAATGTTGGTGCAGGTCAGTCCATCCACAGTATCGAAAAAGAGGCGACTCGCGCGGGAATTCCGATACAGCGGGTCGACTCGAGCGCCATAGAACGAATCGCACCAGGAGCAGTATCGCAGGGCGTGGCCGCAAGCGTACGACTCGCGCTATTCACCGAGGTGGCGGATGTTCTTGACCAAATCCCGAATGACACGGTGGCTCTGCTAGTTGCCCTGGATCGAGTTCAGGATCCACACAATCTTGGAGCAGTGCTTCGAAGCGCCGACGCCGCCGGTGCTCACGGTGTCGTCTTTCCAGCTCGTCACGCGGCTACTGTGAGTGGGGGCGTCGCCAAAGCCTCAGCGGGCGCCATGCATCACGTAAAGATGGCGCAGGTCACAAACCTGGCTCGGTCACTCGAGGAGATCCGCCGGCGGAACATTTGGGTCGTCGGATTAGATGGGCACGCGGACCGGTCCTTATTCAATGTGGACTTGTCAGTACCGTTGTGCGTCGTGGTGGGAGGCGAAGAATCGGGACTTCGACGGCTCACGCGCGACCACTGCGACATTCTGGCGAGGATACCCATGAGAGGCTCGGTATCAAGTCTAAATGCGTCTGTGGCGGCCGGTGTTGCACTCTTTGAAGCTGTGCGGCAAAGGGGAGAGTAGGGTCGACGCCTGGAGACACTCGTCAAGACTTGCGCTAGAATACCTGGAAATCTCGCCGACGTAGCTCAACGGCAGAGCACCTGTTTTGTAAACAGGCGGTTACCGGTTCAAATCCGGTCGTCGGCTCCAAATACGACCGAAGCTTCAGAGGTGTAGAGATGGTGCACGGCTAGACATGGAGACCGAAGGTCAGAGCTCGGACCCGGAAGCGCCAATCCGCGTAATGTTGGTTGACGATCATGTCTTTTGGCGCCGTGGCGTGAAGCAGATCATCGATGAGCAACCGGACATGGAGGTCGTCGCCGAGGCGAGTAACGGCGAGGAAGCCGTGAGTCGCGCGACCAGCGTCCGACCCGAGATCATACTGATGGACGTTAACATGCCGAAGATGAGTGGCGTCCAGGCGACACGCGCCATTATCGAGGTGCTGCCGGACGTACGCATCGTCATGCTGAGCGTCTCGGACACCGACGATAACCTGTTCGAGTCGCTCAAGGCTGGGGCCGTTGGTTTCCTCTCGAAGGACGTGGACCCGGAAGAGGTGACGCGCTCGGTTCGGTCGACGGTGCAGGGCGAATCGACGCTTTCCAAATTCCTGGCAGCCCGGCTCGTGAAATACATTCAGCGAGGCGGAGCGGAACAGCCACGCAAGGCGCCCACCAACTTGACCGAACGCGAGGAAGAGATTCTACGCCTCATCGCCCGTGGATCAAGGGACCGTGAGATCGCCGAGCAGCTGTACATCTCTGAATCGACCGTGAAGAAGCATGTTCAGAACGTGCTTCGAAAGCTTCAGGCCCGCAATCGTGTGGAGGCCGTCAGCTACCTGGATCCGGGGAACCGCCTCTAGACGCGGTTACGGAAATATGCTGTCCGACCTGAGCCCGAGATAGCTGAAAGCTGCCGTGTACAGCGTAGTCCGTACGACCGCGACACGCCACTGACGAGTCTGAGAACGACCGCCGAGGGTTAAAGTGCCTCGGAACTCGTATACACCAAACGGCAAGCTGTTCGGAACCGTGTACTCCTGATAGCGCGCGTACTTGAACGGGAACGACGGCGGCACGTCTTGCGTCTCATGGGCGTATTGAACGCGAAAGACTACGCGCCCTGCCATGTTTCTTACTTCATATGTCGTAGAGCGCGTAACCGGCCCTGGCATGCTGCTGATGGTGTAGAAAATTTCCAGACAGACGGTCTGGCCGTGCATGACTGCATCTAGACCGGTCGTCTTGCATCCATCCTTGGGCACATGAGTAGTGACCTTAGCCGCATCGAGTCGGAACTGAAGAGGCGCGGGCGGCGGGGTTGGCGTCGCGGTCTTGGTAGCGGTGGGAATCGGCGTTTCTGTTGGCGTTTCCGTGGGGGCGGACGTGGATGTGATCGTCGGAGTCTCGCTGGCTACAAGAGTGTTCGTGGCCGTCGGGCCAGGCGGTGAGGTTGGCCCGCTTGTAGGTGTTTCGGTAGGGGCTGGCGTGGGGAGAGTGAACCCTCCGAGCACCACGGGACCGGTCGATAGCGACGGCTGAGTGTTCAGCGCGGAGGTAAAGGAGGCCGAAACAATGAGATCTCCAAAGCCAAGACGGACCACGCAGATCCCGTTCGGAGCGGCTTCCATCTGAAATGGCACGGGTGTCGCTCCGGGGACTGGAGTGGCTGTCGGAGTCAGCGGACCGACCGGAAGGAACGATGTCGTAGTTGGGAAATCCCCACAGTTGTACATGAAGTCGACATTTACGTTGACCGGAACTCCCGGCTGAGCGCTCGCATCGTAGGTCGTGCAGGTGGCCGTACCCGTTCCATCAGTCACGCCTGAGTCGCAAAAACCGTTGACACCTGGATAATGGAGGGTCGAAAACATGTGGACGCCTGGGACAGGGAAGAGATCCTCGAAGAAGCGACCGGTAATAGTTTCAAAGCCTGGAACGACCGGTGACTGCGGCATCGCCACCGCGTTGTACTCGATCGTGCCACCCAGATGGCCGACTGTGCCCTCGTTGTTGGTTATCGCAGTCGTACTGGTGGTCCCGGGCGGGCCGCACGCGGCGGGAATCAACGGGGATCGCGTTATTGGCGTCGGCGTGTCCGTTGGGCCGGTCGGGGTCGGCGAAGGAGTCGGGGTGTCAGTTGGCGTGTCGGTCGGAAAGGGCCCGCCCAAAGGAGTGTCCGTGGGCTGAGCCGTGGCGGTGGGAGTCGCCAGACGGAATGGAGGAATGCACGAGGGGTTGAAGATTCCGTTGGTTACTTGCAAGTTGATGAGCACGCCGGCCATGGGTATGTCGACAACGCTCAGCACGCCGTCAAGGCATTCGTACGTCGATCCGACAGGAAAACCAGCCGACGTAGCGTCGGTTCCGGTTGTCGGTTCAGTGCCGTTATCGCACTGGACGCCTGTCTTCAATATCACCGTGCCAGTTGCCTTCACCGTGAAGAAGCAGGGGGTACCGACCGCAATACCGACTTGTGTGTTCTCTACCCCACCGCCGCATGGCCCGAGGGGCACAATCTCAAGATGCGTGCCCTCGACATACTTCTTCTCCGCGCGGAGATCGAAATGACATGCCGGCCCACTGATGGGAGGTAGGCCTCCCGGTCGGTTGAACGTCACTGCCGGCACAAGTGTGGTGCCGACCGGGCATGCTCCACTCGGCTCGGTGCCCACATAGCCCGTGACGTCGACGAGGAAGGCGTGAGGAGCTCCCGAATCGAGCGTTAAAAGAACTTCGTTCTGGTTCGTTGCAGACGAAGACAAGGTAGCCGTAAAACAGTAAATGGGAGGCAGCCCGCCCCCCGGAAACTCTGTTGTCCCTGGAGGACACACACCGGCAATGACCGGCGTTATGCATTGAGTCCCCGTGAAGGTGAAGGAAGATGGGCATGGGGCACATTGGCTACCAGGGGAAGACGGAAAATTACCGGCAGCACAAATCGGGTTATAGACGGTGCTGCAGTTTGCGGTCTCGGAGAGATTTGTAGGCCGGCCACCACAAATCACTGACGTGAAAGTCGTGGTATTTCCAGCCGTTTCGTCAACGACCGAAGCCGACACGTTGAAGCATCCCGTGGTGGGGTACGGGGCGGCAACCGGCCCGGTGAGGCTGCTCGCCGAACTGCCACAGAGGAAAGTGACCGTGTGAGCCGTCCCCAGCTGATTGAATGCCTCGTCCGGGGAAAGGCTCACGACGCAGTCCGAAGCTGTGGCCGCCGTGGTCGTTCCTGGTGCCGGCACGCACGACCTAGACGGTAGCGGCGCTGGCGCCGCTTGACGAGCCTCACGATGAAAGTTGACGCCCACGCCCGCACCGCTCGCGGAGTCCGCGGCTGCTTGAGAGTAGCGAGCAGCCGCAGCGGAAGACTGCCCAGAGAGCAGAGACCCTACCGCGAACAAAATGATGAGCGCCACCGGGATGGCGCATCTTGAAATAAGCGAATTGTTAAGACCCAGTGATCCTCTCCGAGCGGGAGATGGGGTCTTCTGCAAAGGGGGGTCGGTGATTAGCTTACATCCAATATGAATTCCACGCAACCGTAGCATGAACGACCGTTTAGCCCGGCTTCATCTGGCGTTCAGAGAATTCAGGCTTTGCGAGGCTCGCCTCTACGTTGAGCATGGAACCGCACGCGACCCCCTCTCAGGGCCGGCCGGATGTCTTAGCCAGTACCTCCTTCTTACCCACGGCGAAATGCCAGCCTTTCGACTTTGCTATATCACTGATCGCAAGTGAGGCCTTGAAAACGTATTTACCGTACGGAAGCGCTCGTGGGATCGTGAATAGCTGGTACCGGCTGAAGCGACCGATCTCGGTCTTCTTTATCGACGTTTTGTATGAAACCTTGAACACCACTTTGCCTTGATACGTGACTTGATACGTCGTTATCCGTGTCGCGTTGCGGGCCAGGGCATTCACCGTGTAATACATCATTAGCCACACGGTTGTGTTCGGCTTTACCGCCGCCAGCCCTGCAAAATTTCCGGGATTGCCCGGTCGAGCCACACGGGCCGCATCCATTGAAAAGTCAAAGGCATCTGACAACGTCGTGCTCGTCGGCAGTGCCGACGGAGTGCCGCTGCCTACCGGGGTAGGCGAGGTAGCTACAGGGCTCGGAGTGAGCGTGGGAGGCGAGGGCGGGCTGCCGATTGGTGTAGGAACGAAGGTTGGAGGAATCGGTGGCGTCGCCCCTGCTGCATAGCTTCTCGGCAAGCGCCCGATACCTTCGGAAAGCGAGACCAAGACCAACAAGCACAGGAACACAAGGGCCCAAGGCGCGACGGACGGCCGGCGCGGAGGTGTCGCTGCCATACCAGGTTGCGCTCCCGGAGTTCAGGTGGTGGGGAGGTCGGAGCTACCTGCTCAGCTTACATTGATTATGAAGTTCCAACAACTGGAAGCTGAAGATAGGTTTACCGAACCTTCACGTGCGATTCACACCCGCATCACACGCGCGCGAACCCTTATATATGACTGGATTGTGGCCGTCTTCATGTAGCGCTGATATACTCACTCTTGTCATTTCTGGTCGGGAGTCCCGTCTGCTGTGAAGTTGCGATGCGCCATTCTGGCCATAGCGCTGTTATGGGCATCGGGCGCATCACTCGCTCGAGCAGATGACACGGCGCCGGTTCCAGCCGCGACGCAGCCGGCCGTTACCGAGCCAACCAGCCCCGTCGCCGTCGGGCAGCCAACGGTGGCACCTGTCGAGGTGCCCACCTCCGTGCCAGAGCCGCAAAAACCAGTGGTGGTAGCTGAGCACAACACGCC
>DHWR01000018.1:12272-12463 GCA_002413265.1 Chloroflexi bacterium UBA5177 | reverse complement strand
GGCCCTGCGGAAGGTGAAGCGGGCACCGCACTTGCTTCGCGCATTTCTGAGCTGCACCTGGGCGAGACAGTGCACTGGGTCGGCCAACTTTCCCACTCAGAGGTTATTGAACAGGTTGATCTATGCGATGTGGGACTCTATCCCTTTCCTAATGCCGGGGTACTTGACGGCGTGATCCCGATCAAGGTTGG
>DHWR01000018.1:10726-12042 GCA_002413265.1 Chloroflexi bacterium UBA5177 | reverse complement strand
GGCGTGATCCCGATCAAGGTTGGAGAGTACATGGCGAGAGGAAAGCCCGTTGTCGCTTCGGACCTCACGGGAGTCCGCGCCCTGGTTACCGACGGGACGACGGGCTTCCTGGTGCCTCCGCTCGCCCTCGATGCCTGGACAGCTGTCCTACTCCTGCTTTCGCAAGATGCGGATTTGCGGGCCCGCATGGGAGCAGCGGGCCTACTGAAGGCGGCAGACTTCGCATGGCCCTCTATCAATGCAGCGGTTGTGGCGGCACTCACAAGCGCCGCCACCTAACGAGGCACGAGCATCCATGACCTATGCTGATGGGTGCCCGACGCGGTCGTCTCCCCTGCACCGGTCGCCTGGCACTGAAATGGCGTCAACGGGTCAGCCGGGTTGAACTACGCTCGCGGCTCCCAAGTGAGCAAAGGGAGGTCGTTGCGGGTGGTAGCGAAACATCGAGTCCTGGTGCTCAGCCCTTCTGCTGAAGTCTTCGGACTACCGAATACGGGAGCTTACCGGCGTATCCGTGGCTTGGCACTGCGACATACCGTTACTCTGATCGTGCCGCACAAGGGCGTCGTGGCCGACGATTTGAGAAATCTGCTTGTGGTGAAACGGCCACCCGCCGTCCCTGGCCGCCAGTCCGGCATTCTGGCGTACTACCTTTTCGCACTCTTCCACGGACTTTGGAATGGCTTCAAAGGCAACTACGACGCGGTGTACTCCTACCAGGAGCTTAGTTCGGTCATCGGCATCGCCTTGAAGGCCGGCCCTAGGATGCGATGGATAGCCGACATCTTGGACGATCCCGGCATGTACCTGGAAAACTTGAAGCAGCGGCCGAGGTCTAGGCGTGCAAGTGGGACCCGAGCCATACTGCTACTTCACGAGCGCGCCATGAAGGGCGGCCTGCGCTTCGCAGATTTGGTCCTCACTATCGGCACCAGGCCGGATGACGTGTTGCCGCGGCTGATGGAGGAGGCATACAAAGTTCACCCAGACAGACTGCTGGCTATACCGAACGGTGTCGAGCTTGATCTGGTCCGCCCATCGGGGTCGCCGTCCCGACTGGCTGAAACACAACTCTTCGAGATTTTCTACGTTGGCCACGTCAGTCCGATCCGCGGACTGGGCGCCTTGTTGGAAGCCGTGTCGAAGCTACACGCGGACATTCCCACCATAAAAGTCACGCTGGCGGGAGCAGCGTGGCCGGACGACAAGGAGTGGCTAACATCCAATCTCGTGCGCCTGGGAATCGAAGAGCGGGTGGAATATGTTGGTCCCGTTGAGCACCGGCACGCGCTGGAGCTCATGGAGCGTGCAAGTGC
>DHWR01000018.1:10316-10634 GCA_002413265.1 Chloroflexi bacterium UBA5177 | reverse complement strand
CATGGAGCGTGCAAGTGTCTGCGTCTGCCTATTTCAGCGCCGTCGAGAAGAGGAGGCTTCGTATCCGATCAAGGTGCTCGAGTACCTCGCCCTTGGCAAAGCAACCATTTGCACGAATCTCTTGGGGATGCGGCGGCTGATCACTCCGGAAGTCAACGGGCTGCTGGTCGAGCCAGACGACCCGGACGATCTGGCCCAAGCTCTGTCACGCCTGTATCACGACGAAGAGCTGCGGCGACGCATCCAGGCCAATGCGCGTGCAAGCGTAGAGCGCTTCGACTGGCCAGCGATCGTCGAGCGCGTACTGGAACGTGTAGA
>DHWR01000018.1:9863-10058 GCA_002413265.1 Chloroflexi bacterium UBA5177 | reverse complement strand
TGCCTATTCGCGGGGGAGGGGAAGGTGTGACCTCTACTGAGCCAAAGGTCCTGGAGCGCAGAAGCCTGGAGCGAAAGATCGCGGTCGTGGTCGGGACGCGTCCGGGCATCATCAAGCACAGTCCTGTCATTCGCGAGCTAGCGCGACGAGGCACGCCCTTTTTGATCATCCACTCCGGACAGCACTACTCTCCAG
>DHWR01000018.1:0-9646 GCA_002413265.1 Chloroflexi bacterium UBA5177 | reverse complement strand
TGTGTATAAGAGACAGCAGCACTACCGTGGAGAGCTGGATGCCGTTTTTTTTCGAGATCTTCGGCTTCCGGCTCCCGATGTGCAGCTGCCGCCAATGAGCACGTTCACACTGCATGGCGAACAGACTGCCGAGATGCTCAAGGGCGTGGAACGGGCGCTGCTCGAGACTCGTCCCATGGCCATCATCGTCGGCGGGGATGCCAACACAAACCTGGCGGCCACACTTGCCGCACGGAAGCTAAACATTCAGGTGTGTCATGACGAGGCCGGACTGCGCAGCTACGACTGGCTGATGCCCGAGGAGCACAACCGGGTAATCATGGATCATGTCTCGGAGTTCTTGTTCGCTCCGACCGAGGCAGCTGCCGAGACACTGTCCGCCGAGAGAGTGCGCGGGAGAGTTGTTGTCACCGGCAGCACCATTGTCGACGCGGTGGCCGAGAACCTGGAGATCGCCAAGCAATCGAGCGACGTAATCGCTCGGCTCGATCTCTTGCCGGGTAGATACATTCTGATGACGGTTCACCATGAAGAAACGGTGGATTACAGGGACACCTTGCAATCGGTGCTGGAGGGCGCCAGGCGGGTGAGCGAGCTACATGGGCTCCCGATCATCTTCCCGGCACATCCACGGACGCGAAAACGACTTGAGCAATTCGATCTATTGCGCATAGTGAAGTCGCCGGAGTTCCGCCTCGTCGAGCCTCTCGGGTATTTCGACTTCCTCGTCGCGCACTCCCGAGCCGCGCTCATGATGACCGATTCTGGAGGCGCCATTCAGGAGGCCTGCATTCTAGGAGTTGCCTGTCTCACTCTGGGACGGGTGACTGAGTGGCTCGACACCGTTCGGGTCGGAGCCAACCTAGTAGCCGGAACGAAGGCGGACGATATCGTATCGGCGTCCCGGGTCATGATGGGGGAGAGACGAGATTGGGCAAGTCCGTTTGGGCCACCCGGTGTGTCCGGCCGAGTGGTCGACGTAATCGAGCAACAGGTGCTGGCGGGGGAAGGCTTCCTCCCTCCGCGTCCCAATGTGCGGGTTCCCGTCGACGACGCGCCTGCCGTGCCCACAGGCTGAGCATTCGCGAAGACATTGGAGAAAGCTAACGGATGAGCAAACAAGCACCTCTCGCCCAATGGCGGGGCAAGGTCGATGCCCTCCGCCCCTTCCTTGCTGACTGTGCCGGGCTGAGCAACGTACAAATCGCCAATCAGCGGGGAAACATTACACCCGACCAGGCCGCTAGTATCTCCCAGCGCGTGCTGGACGTTCTCGATCTGAAGGCCGACGACATCCTGCTCGAGGTAGGCTGCGGCACCGGTGAGCTCAGCCGAGCCTGCGCGCTGAACGTGTTTGAGGTCGTGGGGATTGATATCTCCCCAGAATTGATCGACCGCGCGAAGCGCGAGTCGGCGGGTGTCCACAACCTCAGATTCGAACAGGCCGACGGCACTTCTCTTCCGTACGCTCCCCAAACATTTACAAAGGGCTTGCTCTACAACGTCGTTCCCTACCTACCGCGGTCAGTGCTGAGATCGGTCCTACAAGAAATCCGCCGCGTGACCCGGCCCGGGAGCCTCGTGCTGGTTGGAGACGTGTGCGATCCGCGCAAACGCTGGGTGCAGCAGAGGCGCTGGGTCGGGGCCGGACGGGCGCGTTCTGCGGCGCGGGCAAGCACCGTACTGCTGCTGTGGCTCGCGCGGCGTTCTTCGGCCCTTCTGCCTGCTACCGCCAGAATGCTTGACGACCGCGGATGCGGTTGGTACACGCCGGGTGAATTCTTGGCCCTTCTCGAATCCTTGGAGATGCAAGGTGAGTTGATCCCTCAGACGCCAGAGATGCCTTTCTCGGCGTGGCGCTACGATGTTGTCGTCAGGCTGTAGGCCGATACGGGGGGCGACCCGCGTCCGCCCTTCACGCTGGTCGAAGGAGCACACTTTCGAGTGCGAGATCGTCGCCATCGAGCAAAGCGTGTCTCCCAACGGTCTTTGACGCCTCCACATAAGACCCGCGTCGAGCCTGCCTTGTTGGGCGTCGTTCCAGCGGCCATTCCAGGCGATTTCAGCGGCGGCCAGACTCGAAACCGGTGGGCAAAAGCTAGCATATGTAATGCGGCGCAGCAAGCAGCGCCTACGGGCGACGCGTACTTGACGAACGAGACCGGTCCGGATGTAACGGACGTGGACGGGGTCGCACGAGACATCGGGCGGCTTCGCCGGGTGTACGCGGAGCGATCTGTCTCGTCCGCGGTTCGCCGGAAGACCAGCCTGCTCAATCCGGGCCACGCATATAACACGGAGCAACGGAGGCTGATTGAGGTTGAGCTGCTGCTCAAGGCCTTCCCGCAGGGCTTACGAGATGTCATGGCCCTCGACCTGGGGTGTGCTGGCGGGGGCCAACTGCGCGAACTCATGGCGCTGGGCTTGAAGCCGGACAACTTCTGGGGTATCGATCTTATGCCGGACCGAGTCGAGGCTGCCACCTCGGCTTTCCCCGACGCTCACTTCCTGGCGGGCAGTGCGCATGCCCTGCCGATGGAGGATGCGTCGGTTGAGCTTGTAACGCAATTCATGCTTATGTCTTCCATCTTGAGCCCGGAATTGTCGCGCTTGGTCGTGGCCGAGGTCGACCGCGTCTTGAAGCCCGGCGGTCACTTTCTGTGGTACGACTGCTGGACCAATCCCCTGAACACTGAAGCTAAGGGGATTGGGCTCCGCACCCTTCGCCGAATGTTCCCCCACTATCGAATGGATGTAAGGAAGATCACACTTGCGCCGCCGCTGGCTCGACTGGTGGGTCCCAAGAGCATGCAGCTGGTCCACCTTTTGAACCGTATTCCGATATTGAGGACGCACTACCTTGTGCTGCTTACCAAGCCCGCGCAAGCGGCGGCGGGCAGCGGCACAACGTGACCCAGCAAGCTGGCTCAGCTAGGGCTGAATCACACTGTCGAGGACCACGTGTCGCCCTGACTGCGTGGCTACGACTGGCTAATGCCCTGGTAGCCCCACATGCTCACGGCGACCGTCCCCGCAATCCCGCCGCAGGTACGTCCTCCGAGCCGTGCTTGAAAGCCCGCTAGACGCCCTCCGGGCTTTGTCCTTCGCTCCTGTCCTGCTCGGCCACTTGTGTGCCGGTGAACGTTTTACCCGGCACCAGGAGCTCTTCACTGAAGTGGCGCGGCGTCTCGGGGTCCGCCGAGTGAGGAACCCCCGCATGGATCCTGCCTTCCGGCGCTATCGCCGGTGCGCCCAGTATTCCCGTCCGCCGAAGGATGAATACCACCGCCAGAGCCGCCACCGTGCTCGCCAGTGCAGCCAGGCCTGCTATCTGATAACCGTTGAGCTCCCCAAGTCTGTCCGCCTTCTCCGTCTCCACCTTGGCGCCTCCCGCCTGTCTCTCCCGAGCTTCACGTCCTCTATCTTAACCGCTCCGCACGTCCGCCGCTTCAACCATTTCCAAACGCAAATGAAGGAGACGAATGTTGCGCTGCCGACAGCTCGTCGCTGGTAATGTATCCGTCCTTGGCCATGTCGTACAGCACCTGCGTCCAGCGCGCCCGAACCGTCGGCGAGTTGGGATGCGACCCATACAGCGAGGGCGCTTGCGGCATGGCCGCCAGAAAAGCCGCCTGAGACAACGTCAGCCTTCCCACATTAGCGCCGAAGTAGACGCGGGCGGCCTCCGCTGGTCCATAGGCTCCGCGGCCAAAGTATGCGGCGTTGAGGTACAGCTCCAGCACCTTGGCTTTTGGAAACACCTGATCGATCGCCCAGGCAAGTCCCACGGTGCGCAACTTGTCGTGAATGCTTCGATCGTCGCCGACTATCGCCCGCTTGGCCAGCTGTTCCTCCAGGGTGCTTCCACCTTGATCGACATGCCGGTTCTGGAGGTTCACCCAGAGCGCTCTGAGACTCCCCAGCGGATCCACTCCCGGGTGGCTGTAAAAGCGGTGGTCTTCAATAGCGACGATCGCATGCTGAAGATCGAGGGACACGAGCGATAGAGGCGTGTAGCTACTGGAGTGCTGGGCCAGTCCGGAATTCACGCGTGCCGGAATCGTGCGTGCTTCGGACTCCAACACCGGCGCGTACACGTGCTGCACGTATACCCAGGCGCCAAGAAGCATCGAGCCAAGGATGACCACCGCGACAAGAAGCCGTCGGAGGCGGCGAAAGCGGCGATGTCGGACTTTAACGGGTGCCGAATAGCTGCGCGTGCTTCGGATGGAACGATTGCTTATGGGATCGCGAACTGCCATGTGGAGCAGGATACCAGAGCTTCTCTTCGATCCTGGCTCGCATTGTCCACGAAGTTCCCTCCCTGTGTGTCTGAGTGTCGCCGACGGGTCGGTGTGCCAGTGAAGTAGACTTCTAGACACGCAATCACCCCTGGATCGGCATCTGTCAAATGACCCGACGCTTCCTGGTTCTCCTGGCCCTTCTCTCACTCGCGACCTTGCAGCGGCCCCTGTCGGGACACGCTGCCTCGAGGAGTCAAACTCGCCTCGCGGAGGTGTCCCGAAGCGCCGGCGTCGCGGACCGGGCGCTGCTTCGCGCCTCCTCGCTCAGGCTGCGCAGTGCATCGAGTCGCGCCGTCGTCGGCCGGCTGCGCCAATCCTCTCGAGTTCGTAAGGTGCGCCTGGGCCAGGACCGGTCAACCATCGACGTCGTGTTCAAGGACGGGCGGGAGATGTTGGTTTTGCCGAAAATGTCGCGCACGACCGGCATTGGTCTTCGCCCACGCTCGAGACACACGGCCTCACAATTGCAGACCCTGTTACGGCGCGATCAGCAAGTCGCTGGCGCCCGGGCCGCGGTGCTCGAGCCCTTTGCAACCGAGCTCAGCCTCGGCCCGGATGCCGGCAGTCCGGAGGTGAACGCGCTGCAGGCCTCCGGCTTTACCGTCGACCGGGCGATCGACTCTCAAGTCTCGGTGGCCGCCATGCTGTCACTGCCCTCGTACGCCGTCGTGTATATGCACACGCACTCAGGAGTGACGCAGTCAGGTATGGGAGTTGTAGCCACCGGGGAGGTCGCCGGCGGAGATCCCGCGGTGCAGCCGTATCTGGCGGACGGCAGTGTAATGATCGTTGGAGTGGCCGGCAGCGGCGCCCAGTACTACGGCATCACGTCTCGCTTCATCTCTGCTCATGAGGGCCCATTTCGCCGCAGCTCAATCATCTTCATCAATGGCTGCGCACTACTTCAGACGACAGACTTTTGGAGCGCTCTGAGTGCCATGGGCGCGGGCGTCATGGTCAGCTGGGACAACGATTCGACGAACAGCGACAACTATCTCGCCGGGGCCGCATTCTTCAATGTCATGCAGAACGGAACCACCGTGTCAGGTGCCATTCAGACGCTGAAGGCCGGCGGCTACGGCATCAGCCACTACAACGGGCAGACGGCGACTCTAGGATTTGTCGGAGACGGCTCTATCACCCTGAATCAAGCGGCGGCATCCGGCTCTCCGGCGCCCACCCTGGTGCCGACCGCAAGCCCAACCTATACGCCCATCCCTACTCCGACTTCGTCGGCCACCTCGACGATGACTCCGACCGCCACGCCATCGCCGACCTTTACCAATGTGCCGACCGCCACCGAGACGTCCACGCCTATTCCCCTCACCATCTCCGGCCTGAGTCCGGTAGTCAAGCCGGGACAGCATCAGTCATTTGACGTACACGCGGCTCCGGCGACTGATATTGCAGTGCAGATTGCGTTTCCAAATGGAAACGTGATGAGGCAAAGCACGACAACGAACGATCAAGGCGCGGCTCACATTGACTTTAGGCAGGCAGCCAGCTTGATAACTCACGGAGGACGCTCCGCTCGGGTGACCGTCTCGGAGCCGCAAGGTGTCGGTACGGCCTCGGTGACCGAAAGCTACCTGATCGGCTTCGCCAGGATCGACGTATCAGTCGAGCCTGCCGCCATTGGACTTGGCAAGCGCTTCACTGCTTGGGTCCACTCGTCGGCGAGATCACAGATACTGGTGGAGCTTCGGCCGCTCAGATCGCGCTCAGACAGCGTCGCGGCGCACACCGGACCGAGGGGATGGGCACACCTTCGCTTTACGGTTGAGGAGTCTCGAAAACCGGGCGTGTCGCTAACCGTGAGAGCAAGGTTGAGCGGAAGCCGTAAATCAGCCTGGACCAGCACCAAGATCCGAGTGACCTGACGCCTGCCCGGAGCCCAATTAGGGCTGGCCCTAGACGGAAATTAGGTCGCTCGCCCCATTGGCAGGCGCTGTGGCATGGGCACAGAATGGGGTAGGCGTGCTGGTGGGGAAGGGAACCCGGGAGGGGCGCGGCAGTAGCGGCGCTCTTCCCGCTTTCGCTTTAAGGCGCGGGATCTCGTCGTCTATTCCTCCGCCCGGACGGCCCACTGATGTCGAAGGCCCTTGACTGGATCAAGTCTCGGAGGTAGGTGCGCGTAGGATGGGATAGCAACCGCTTTTACGGTCCAGGAGCGAGAAATGCACAATGCGGCGGTCGAGCACGACCCGGACGCGGTGGTCGCCGAGGGCAGCTCTGTCTCATACTCTGAGGCCCCGGAAGAAGATCGCGTTCGGGACCAGAGACCGCTCTTCCACGTGCCGGCGCGCCACAACGTCAAGCTGCAGAAGCTCGTCGACGCGATCAACGAAGACGTCAGCCTCCACCAGATATGGCGGTGCGCCAACATTAATGCAGTCGATCGCTCGGGAATGAGCGACCACGGCCCGGTGCACATCCGCATCGTTGCCAACATAGCCCTCAAGCTTCTCCGTTTGCTGGTGGGAAGCGGGCTCGAGCCGGCAATAGTTCGAGACTACGGCCTTCAGCCCGAGGACGCGGAAGTAGTTGTGGTTCTTGGAGTGGCCTTGCACGACATGGGCATGTCGATTCACCGCCACGAGCACGAGACCTACAGCTTGATTCTGGGCGCGCCCAAGGCTCGAAGTATCTTGTCCCAGATTTACGAGGAGCCGGAGCTCACGATCGTGACCAGCGAAACTCTTCACGCCGTGATCGCTCATCGTTCCGACGAGCGCACCTACACGATCGAAGCTAGCGCGGTGAAAGTCGGAGACGCACTCGATATGACCCAGGGCCGCTCTCGAATCCCTTTCGAGGCCGGAGCCGTGAACATCCATTCGCTTTCTGCTGCAGCTGTGGAACGCGTAATCATCCGGCGAGGAGAGACGCGAGCGGTTCGAATAGAGGCTGTGCTCAACAACTCTGCCGGCTTGTTTCAGCTCGACGAGCTCTTACGCCCGAAGATCGCATCCTCGAGTATCGCGCCCTACGTCGAGGTCGAGGCGCGGATCGAAGGCGAGAACGAGAAGCGGCTCTTGCCGGTATACAGCCTCTAGGTTTTCTGAAGTAGAGCCGCGGGTCCACTAGGTAACGGCAACGACAGTAATTCCGGCCAGAATTATCAGAGATCCGACCAATCGGACGCGCGCTCCCGGCTCTCCCAACCGCCAGACACCCCACGCGGCGACGCCCACCACCGCCGACTCTCTGACGGGCGCAACTATCGTAAGCGGGGCTACGGCCAGGGCCAAGAGCACCAGAAGATATGCCACTGTCATCAGTACGCCAATGGCAGCAGCCCGGCCGATAGAGGGACTTTCTTCGGACCGGGCGGGCTTTGCTGCGATATGCACCCAGCCCGTGAGCAGCACCGCCGTGATGGTCCAGAGGATCCAACCATACAGCCAGGCCGGGCCTAATCGAACACCTATACGATCGAGGGTCGTATAGGCTGCGATGCAAACAGCTGTGAGCAGAGCTGGCCGCATTGCTGGACCTGAGCCCAATGGGCTCCGGACCAGCCACATCCCCAGCACAAGTACAACAACTCCCACTAGCTCCGCCGGGTGCAGGCTCTCTCGAAGCAGCACGATACCGGCGACCACCGCGAGAGCTGCAGCCCCTCCTCTGGCAGTCGGGTAGACAAGAGAAATATCACCTCGCCGGTACGCGGCACTGAGCCCTACGAAGTAGAGGACCTCGATAAGGCCGGATGCGCCCGCAAGAGGGTAGGCGCCGAGAGCGAGTCCTGGCCTACCGAGTACGAGCCAAGCCGCAAGTCCGAGTGGTGCCGCGAAGACGGCTGAAACTCCTACCGCGCGGGCGGCCAGGAGAAGTGGATCTCCCTCTTCCTTCAGCAATATGTTCCAGCACGCATGCAGCACAGCTGCCGCCAACGCGAGCCCTACCGCGATCGAGATCATCCGGTGATTGTATGGGTGCAACTAGCCTTGCGCTAGGACAACCTGACCGCGCTGGAAACAATCTCGACCGCCGCTATGAGACCGCGTGGTCCGAGATCATGGGAGCTCCTAGCCTTCACTGAATCGAGGAACTGGGGGTAGCGTTTGGCCATTTTCTCTGGTAATATGTGCCTCGCAATTATTCCTATCGGAGTGAGATATGTTTTCGAGGCGCCTCTGCCTTTTCTTTCTGATCGTGGCGGGCTTTCTATTGACGCCGAGTATGGTGCGAGCGCAGCCGATTTCGGTGAAGTACGTCCCTGCAGGTTGGCCGGTACAGCTCATTATTCCGAAGCTGCGGGTGGCTGCACCGATCGAATACATCAACATGATCAACGGCAAGAATGCGCTCCACGCTCCATTCAGGTGGCAGGATGTCGCGTGGCACTTTCTAGGCCCGCGACCTGGAGAGCCGGGACATGCGGCGATCTTCGGCCATCTAGACTCGACCTGCTGCCCAGCGGTCTTTTACCACTTGAAAGAATTGAGGGCAGGCGACACCATAGAGGTCGCATATCCCGACAAGCGCGTTCTGAGATTTCGCGTCATCTGGTTGCATGATTACGCCAACACGGCATTGCCGAAACCGTGGCTCTTCGCCTTGAAAGGTCAGCGCGGTCTGGTGCTCGGGACCTGCGCCGGCGATTTCCATAGGGACGGCACGGGATATGACCACAAGCTCGTGGTGTACTCGCGCCTGCTTCTGTCGAATGGTCGGTTGGGCTAACCCCTGCCGCTACGGCCGTGGAACGGCGAGACTACTCAGTTGCAACGGCACGATACCGAGCGTAAAGCTTGTGGCCGCGACGATCGTGTCCACTCCGTCGTTGCCAGGTTGTACGACCGGAAGATCGCCGATCCTCGGCAAGGCGGCGGTCTTCAACGCTTCGTCGCTCCACGCCGGACCACGTGCCACCCCTGGCGATTTCAGCGTCCTGTACTTGGACCATTTCCTTTGGAACTCCCCCCGAACATGTGCCGGTTTGCAACGAGCTTAACGTACCCTGAGAGTGACTGAAAGTCCATAGCTCTTTGGGATACTCTTTGCCCTTTGTTGACTACTTCTGTTCGGCCGCTCGCGAGTCATAGCAAGGCTAGAATGTCGGTCGCCGGTTTCGGACGGCTCTTATAGTACCCCTGGGCGAAGTCGCAGTGCATCGCCGCGAGCAGTTTGGCGATGTCATCCGTTTCTACTCCCTCTGCGACAACCTGTAGGCCGAGGCTGTGTCCGAGCTCGACGATCGTTCGAACGATGTGCAGATCGTCGCTTCCCGGTTGAATTTCCCGGATGAAGGAGCCGTCTATCTTAATCTCGTCGGCAGGAAGCTGCCGCAAGTAGGCGAGGGAAGAGTATCCTGTGCCGAAGTCGTCGATGGATAC
>DHWR01000165.1:31376-59791 GCA_002413265.1 Chloroflexi bacterium UBA5177 | reverse complement strand
CTTCATCCCATCAGTAGTGTCCTTAAACGTTGGATTGTTTGTGTTGACTGGTGGCGGCAGGAGATTTCCCGCCAGTACTACAAAGTCGAGTGCGAAAACCTGGGCGTCTACGAGATCTATCGAGAACACGATAGGTGGTTTCTCGAGCGGCTCTATGACTGATGATCCATCTCCACACACACAGCAACTTCAGCTTCCTGGACGGAGCTTCGGCGCCTGATCGTCTGGTAAAGCGGGCCGCCGAGCTGGAAATGCCGGCCCTCGCCTTGACTGACCATCACGGACTTTACGGTGCCGTACGCTTTCTTCACGCGGCAAAAGCTGCAGGCATAAAACCCATCATCGGTGCCGAGATCTGCCTGCGTTCGGAGAATGGAGAAGGCCAGGCAAAGCCACATCTGGTGCTCCTCGCTAGAAATAGGGTGGGCTATGCAAATCTCTGCCGCATCATCACCAAGGCGCAGCTCGACTATCAGGATGATCCTCAGATCACCCTCACCGATCTTGCTCCGTATCACGAAGGCCTTATTGCGCTCTCTGGTTGCCGGCGAGGTGAGCTTCCGCGTGCCCTCTTAGCCGGCCATAGAGAGGAGGCGCTGTC
Source organism: Chloroflexi bacterium UBA5177 (assembly GCA_002413265.1). Taxonomy (GTDB): domain Bacteria; phylum Chloroflexota; class UBA5177; order UBA5177; family UBA5177; genus UBA5177. Next base: position 59,190 of record DHWR01000165.1, on the reverse strand, counting down.
AATCGCACGGCGCTATGCGGACCTCTTTGGTGACCGCTTCTTGATTGAGCTCGAGCATCACCTTCTCCCCGACGATGACGCGCTGGTTGATGCGCTGCTCGACCTAGCAAGGAAGATCGGCCTACGTGCCGTCCTCGCTAACGATGTTCACTATGCCTACCCGCACGAATACCGTCTGCGTGACGTCATGGCTTGTATTCAGACACGAACCACGCTCGATGAATGGACTGATATCCGTCATGCCAACGGCGAGTACTACCTGAAGTCCCAGCAGGAGATGCGCGAAGCTTTTGCTCTCCCCGCAAACATCTTCGATGCCTGTCTTGCCACCACCCAAGAGATCGCCGACGATTGCAATCTTGAGCTGCTGGCCGTTTCCTGCCGTCCGCCGGACTATCCCGTACCTAAAGGTGAAACTGCTTTCTCACACCTCTACACCCTCTGTCAGGAAGGAGTGCGCAAGCTCTATCACCCGCTCACACCAGAAGTTAGCAATCAGCTCGCTTACGAGCTTTCCATCATCGAGCAGATGGGGCTCGCCTCCTTCTTTCTCTGCGTCTGGGACATCATTCGCTTCTCCCGGGAACACGGCATACGATGCGCCGGACGGGGTTCGGCCGCCGATTCAATCGTGGCCTATATTCTCGGCATCACCGCGGTCGATCCCCTGGCCAACAATCTGCTTTTCGAGCGCTTCCTCAATCCCGGACGTGTCGGCATGCCGGATGTGGACATCGACTTCGACTCACGGCGGCGCGACGAGGTCATCGAGTACATACAGGATCGCTACACCACTGAGCACGCCGCCATGGTGGCGAACGTCATCACCTATCGTTCTCGCTCTGCCTTCCGAGACGTGGCCAAGGCGATGGGCTTCGCTCCCTCGCTGGTCGATACTCTCGCCTCGAAGCTCAGCTATCGAGGTGTCAAAGAGATGCGTGAAGAGATGGTTTTGGCAGGTGATGTACAGCCGGCACTCGAGGGAGCCGTCGACGAGAACGCGTCGAAAGCTCAGACGCCGCTCGAGCAGGTGATCGAGCTCTGCGAGCAGCTCGACGGCTATCCTCGCCATCTCTCACTTCATAACGGTGGCATGCTCATTACTGCCGAGCCACTGATAGATGTGGTCCCGCTCGAATACGCTACCAGTGGCGTCCGCGTCTGTCAGTTCAACAAAGATGATGTCGAGATGCTCGGCCTGATCAAGTTCGACATCCTCGGTCTGCGAACCCTTTCCATCCTTGACGAAGCCGTGCAAACCATTAAAGAGGTGCGCGGAATCGATCTTCCGATCGACAACATTCCGCTCGACGATCCTGCCTGTTACGACCTGGCATGCTCGTCCAAGACCATCGGCGTCTTTCAGATCGAGAGCCCGGGCCAATGGGCGCTTCTCGCTCGCGCTCAACCTCGCACGTTCGGCGATCTCATCATTCAGATTGCTCTCTTCCGGCCCGGTCCGTTACAGGGAGGGATGGTCGATCCATACATCGAAAGGCGTCTAGGCCGGGAGGCGGTCACATACTCCCATCCCAGCCTCGAGAACTGCTTGCGAGACACACTTGGTGTGGTGATCTTCCAGGAACAAGTGCTGCAGGTTGCGCATGACTTTGCAGGCCTTTCCTACGCTGATGCCGACGGCCTGCGCCGCGCCATGTCCCACTACCGTACCGACACCGAGATGAATGTCTGCCGCGACATCTTCGTGGCAAGCGCAGTCGAGCTCGGGCGCGACCGGGAGCTCTCGGAACGCATGTACGAAGCCATTTCGTACTTCTCCGGTTACGGCTTCTGCCGGTCGCATGCCGCTGCCTTCGCCAAGACCGTCTACCAGACCCTTTTCCTCAAGGTCTATTACCCCGCAGAGTTCCTGGCCGCTATCCTCTCCAACGAGCCCTGCTGCTATTACCCGACGCAAACCGTCATTGAAGAGGCAAGACGGTGGGGAATACGAGTTCTTCCCGTTGACATAAATAGAAGTACCGCTCGCTATACCGTCGAACACGGCGCGATTCGTATGGGAATCATGCAGGTAAAGGGACTCACCGAGGACTCAGCACTGGCGGTCGTCGAGGCGCGTGGGAAACGCCCATTCGCTACCTTCTCTGACTTCTGGGCACGTACTTCGGTGGATCGTGATGTCGCTGAGGCCCTGATAAGTGTTGGTGCTTTTGACTCTTTGGGGATGAATCGGAGAGCGTTGCTCTGGGGACTGGAGGAAGTGATCCGTACCGTCGTTCGTAAGCGTGATCTGCAGTCCCGAATGAAGATCGATGTGCGGGCGGGCGCGCCAGATCTTCCGCCTCTTACCGATCTCGATGTCGCTGGACTTGATTACACACTGCAAGGTGCGTCCGCTCGTTACAGCGTCATGTCCTTCTATCGCCGATCGCTGGCTCGGGCCAACGTCCTTTCGATAGGACAGATCGAAGGTAAACCGTCAGGCACCACGGTTCGCACTGGGGGCATCGTCATCAGCCGCCAGAGGCCACCCACTGCCAAAGGCATGACCTTTCTCGTCCTGGCCGACGAGGAAGGAGAGCTCCCGGTGGCCATCTACCCCAATATCTACGAGAGCCATCGCCTCATTGTGAACGGCAGCTCATCCCTGGTCATCGAGGGGATAGTCGAGCGAGAGCGTTACGTCACGTCTCTCCTGGCCACACGCCTCTGGCGTCTCAACGATGTCGCCACACTCGATACCCGTCCTTCCATCCAGCGCGCCAAGCAGGCCAAGCTCTTCGACTCGGTCGCCACCAAGTACATACCGGGATGACTACCCTCGAATCGCTTCGCGGACCATCTGCAGAGTGTATCGTGTGGCTTCGTCGAAACAGGGCTCGTCAAACGCCATCCATTCCGTCCCCGCCAGATACCCCTTGTCTCCCCGTGCCCCATTGACATCCTGAATAGCAGTATGCTCCCCGCCCACGATTTGCCCGATATACGTGTGACGAGGCTCCTTGAACGTGACTCCAGCGATCGATCGCGGCCCATCCACGAACAGAAGTCGCTCGATTCTGATTCGCAAGCCTGTCTCCTCGAGAACCTCTCGGATTGCGGCAGCCTCCGGCGTCTCACCCTCTTCCACCGCGCCGCCCGGAAGGATCCAATACTCACGCTCTGGACACACGTGACGGGCGAGCAAGATCCGGTCGCCCTCGAGCAGCACAACCTGCGCCCTCATGCAGCTAGCTCATCGCTACGTGGCGTCTTTCGCCCTCGAGCCGCACCAGCAGGACGGCCACATCCGAAGAGGTCACGCCGGCGATGCGCGACGCTTGACCGATGGTGCGCGGACGCACTTTCTGCAATCTCTCTTGAGTCTCCGCTCTGAGACCGCGTACTGAGTCATAGTCGAAATGTTCAGGGATGGCTCGTTCCTCCAACCGGTGCAGACGTTGAACTTCGGCCTCTTGCCTCGAGATGTAACCGTCGTACTTGACCGCCGTCTCAACCTCTCGCTCTACCTCGGGGCTCAGTGTTTCCGAGACCAGTCCGAGCTTCCGGAGGTGCTCCATCCCGATACCCGGCCTCGCCAGCAGATCACGCGCGCTCACGTTTCGCTTTGCGAGAGACACGTCCATGTCCCGCAGGCGCTGCAGGTTATCTCGACTGAGTGAAAGATGAGCAGTGCCGAGCGAGCTGACGCTCCGAGCAATTGCTGCTCGGCGTTCTGCCAGCTCGCAGGCGCGCTCCTCATCGACTAGGCCCAGCTCCTCTGCAAGCTCACCAAGTCGTTCTTCCGCGTTGTCCTGTCGCAGCAAGAGCCTGAACTCCGCCTGTGAAGTGTGCATACGATAGGGCTCATCCATCCTCTTGGTCACAAGGTCGTCGATCAGAACGCCAATGTAGGCCTGATCGCGCCTCAATACAACCTCTGGCGAATTGCGGGCGCGCCGGGCCGCGTTGATGCCTGCGATGATTCCTAGAGCTCCCGCTTCCTCATATCCCGTGGTGCCCATGATCTGACCGGCCAGAAAGAGACTTTTGAGCGGCTTGGACTCAAGAGTCGGCGAAACCTGCGTTCCGGGAAGGTAGTCGTATTCGATTGCATAGCCGGCTCGCATGATCTCGCATCGGCGCAGCGCCGGTATGCTTCGCAACATCTCGAGCTGGACATCTTCTGGGAGTGAGGTGTTGGCTCCTTGCACGTAGGTCTCTCGCGTATGCCATCCTTCGGGTTCCAGGAACAGGTGATGGGAAGGTTTTTCGGAGAAGCGAACGATCTTGGTTTCGATCGACGGGCAGTACCTCGGACCGACACTGGTAATGCCGCCGTTGAACATGGGAGCTCGGTCCAGATTGGAGCGAATGATCTCGTGCGTTTGTTCGTTCGTCTGCACCAAATGGCACGAGAGCTGCTCCCGCCACGTGCTTCCTGAGTTGCCGGTCTCTTCGCGCAGACTCGCGACCGGGGATCGAGACGTCGGTGACGCCTCGCGTCCCTCCCGAAACGCCCTTCGAGCGTCAAAGCTGAAAAACAGTGGTTCGTCGCTTCCTGGTTGCTCGCGGGTCAGGCCGTAGTCAATGCTGCGCGCATCGATCCTGGGCGGTGTCCCTGTCTTCAGTCTTCCAAGTACGAAGCCGCAGCGCTCCAGACTTGCCGACAGATTGTCCGCCGGAAACTCGCCGGCGCGGCCCGCGGGGATGGTTCTATCGCCAATGCAGATACGACCCTTCAGGAACGTTCCGGTGGTCAGCACGATCGTGCGGGCGTGATACCGAGTCCCGGCACTGGTTATGACTCCTGAGGCAGTGGCCAGCCCGTCCACAGTTTTGATGATGATGTCGTCGACGGCGGCTTGTTTCACGTCGAGGTTTGGCTGCGACTCGAGGACTTCCTTCATCGACTGCGCGTAAGCTCTCTTGTCGCTCTGCGCGCGAAGCGCCTGCACGGCTGGGCCTTTACTCGTGTTCAGCATCCGGATTTGAATGCTTGTACGGTCCGTGTTTCGCCCCATCTCGCCGCCAAGCGCGTCGATCTCGCGTACCAGGTGTGCCTTCCCCGGCCCCCCGACCGAGGGGTTACAAGGCATCAGGGCGGTCGTGTCTAGATTGAGGGTGAAGGCTGCAGTTCGGCAGCCCATCCGAGCAGCAGCCAACGCGGCCTCACAACCGGCATGTCCGGTTCCAATCACGATCACGTCGTATTCGGGAGACGTCTGCATGACTTCCTGACTGCTAAAGTTGACCGATTCTATCAATGGGCTCACCCGTTTCGGCCTGGGGTATGCGTGTTCCTCGTCCCGCGTGGCCACCGGAGAATTCTTAAGATTCCGTTCCGACGCGGCACAGGACTCGCCTTTCTGCTCGTGTCGGGCTTGCTGCCGGTTCACGCCTCGCACGCGGCGCCTTCCGTGCAGCATTTTTGGCTTGCCAGTCCCAATGGCCCTCGACGGGCTGCGTGCGTGAGCGAGAGCAAGTCCCCCCGAGTGGAGCTCTATGCCTGCGGTACCGCGGCCGTGCCTCCTGATCAGGCGAAATCACTCGTCTCCGATCTCGAGCATCGCATCATTCCCACCGATCTCCGAGAATTCGGCCACCCACGTAATTTCCGGAAGGTCGTTGTCCTGCTCAGCCCGCTCGATTCCATGACGCTCGGATACTTCGACGAAAACGATATCCTTCCGTCCGATCCGGCGCACTCCAACCATGCAAACGTCATCTATGTACGCCCGCCGTACCTAATGCCGGATGTCTCTGAGATGGCTGATGTCGAGGAAGCGGCGGCGCATGAGCTGCAGCATTTGATCAACTTTCGCATTCGCGTGTTGGACAGGCATCTTCCCCCTCAGGAGTCGTGGCTTAATGAAGGTCTTGCTTTCTATGCGCAGATGGCCAATGGCTTCTGGACACAGAGGGATGTCCTGAAGGTCAAGGCCGCTGCATCCGATCCGGGCTGGTCCATAAACAGTCTTGTCGAGGGCGATCGCTTCCTAGTTCGGCACGCCCGTGTCGCATACGGCCGCGCCGGACTTTTTGTTTGCGACCTGGTCCGCCGCTATGGCTCCTCCATCGCGCGAGCGGTCATCCGATCTCCGGGTTCCGGGCTCGAGGAGATCGATCGCGCCCTCCGGGCTCGCCGGCCTTCGGCCAGCGTGCGCTCGGCGTTCGCCCAGGGGGGAGCGGATTTGGTTACTTCCGGGGCCACGCCACAACGATGGGTCGGACGCCTCGGCCTGCAACACATCCAACAGGCGTCTCTGGTCTCTGCCGTGACGATTCGTTCTGACGCGCCTCCCTGGTCCTCGCCGTCCCTTCGAGTACGTCCATGGTCTCAATCCTTCGTGACACTTAGATCGAGCGGCTCGGGCGCCCTTCGCGTCACACTGAAAACAAAAAGCTCCTCACTCTTCGTGGCTCTTGTCGCTACTTCAAGCGAGGATCTGGCGCGGCCGCGAATCGCATGGTTTAGACCCAATGTCAAGGGAATTGCCGGCGCTCAGATCGGCAACTTCGGCGAGACGTACGATAGCGCTACCCTGGCAGCTTCCAATGCCCCAGCTCTTGGATCGAATCAAGTACCAGCACTTTTTATGGCGAGCGCCTCGGTTACTCCAAGCGGCGAGAGGCAGCCTACCGGCCACTGAGACGTTCTTTCGCAGGGCGCGCTTCCAGATCAAGCGCGTAGACAATCATCTCGGCGGCATCTGGATTGCGGAATCCGAGAGATTCGAGAATATCGGCAACGTCCGGCTCAAGTCTGAGGACTGCCGAAACGCGGGTCATGTGCGCGCTCGCTGCTCTCGCCAATAGCGTCTTCACCAGCCCGACTACATCCTCTTTATGTCCCGAGAGGTAGCCGAAGCGCAGCACCGGCCGTACTGGACGGCTGGTTGCAATAGCCATTCCCTTTGACGGACCAGCCTTCGACATGAGAACCGAGTGATCCGCGAGCAGGAGCGCGAGCCTGCGACGATCCAGCGTGTAAGCCGTCCAGCCTTCGCTGTAGAGGGCTGGCACCCCGCGGTGACCCGACACGACATCCCACACGTCGTCGATGTCCGCGGGTAGGGCAAGGGTGTAGCCGTCTGAAGCCGTGACGGAGGCCGGCTCGACAGCCAACGAACGCATTCGCTCCACCTCCAGAAAGCCCGCATTTTCGGCAAGTCGATTGCTGGAGGGATTTGCCCCGTAAGTCGAAAGCCTCATGCGTCGACTGCCGGCCTGGCGCGCCCAGGATATTCCCTCGGTAAGCAGCCCACTGCCAATTCCCCTGCTCTGCAGATCTTCGCGTACTCGTATGCCCTCAGCCCACGCGGTCCCGTCGGACTGAATCTCAACGTGCATCAATCCGCACACAATGCCAGCGCGTATGGCCACGGTCAGGTGTCCGCTTCCGTCCGCCAGCCACTTGTCCCACACGAAGGGAACGTAGTCGCTGCCCTCCCATACATTTCGGGTGATTTCCAGCATGGCGCTTGTGTCTGCGGGCGCAGCTTGCCGGACGACTATGCGCTCCGATGCCATCTCACAGAGTACCGTCCCCGCATTGCCGGACAGGTGTCCGCGCCCGTACAATGCCTGCAGCAGAGAACGCTCTGCGCGAAGGAGCGGCGCGTCGGATTGAGAGACCGGTTCCACGAAAAGCAGCTAGCAGCACAAAAACACGGAGGCCTCTGGGCCTCCTTTTTTCTTGTGAGGAGCGACGGTTGAGATTGCATCACGTTGTAGAGGCGCAGGACTTCAATCGAGGGATGCTGGAAGAGCTCTTCTCGACCGCTCGCGTCATGGAAAAGGTCGTGGAAGACGGGGGTAGCAAACTTCTCGATGGGTGCATCATGGCCTCTCTGTTCTACGAGGAAAGCACCCGAACCCGTTTCTCTTTCGAGACAGCAATGCTTCGCCTGGGTGGCAGCGTCATATCGACGGAGAACGCGCGACAATTCTCGTCGGTGTCCAAAGGGGAGACCCTGGAAGACACCATACGGATCATGAACGGATATGCCGATGTCATCGTCATGCGCCATTACGAGAGTGGTGCAGCTCGACGAGCCGCTGACATTTCGAGAGTTCCAATCGTAAATGCGGGCGATGGCACTGGTCAGCATCCCACGCAGGCCTTTCTCGATCTCTACACCATCGAGAAAGAGCTCGGCGGCATCGACAACCTCACTATCGCGGTTGTCGGGGACCTGGCAAACGGTCGTACGGTGCGTTCACTTTGTTACTTGCTGGCCAAGTACCGCAATGTTCGGGTCTACATGGTGGCTCCGGAGGTGGTACGCATGCGCGAAGACATAAAGGATTACCTCTCGCGGCACGACGTTAGGTGGACCGAGGAATCCGACCTGCGGGAAGTCGTTGGAGAGGTCGATGTTCTCTACCAAACCAGAATTCAGAAAGAACGATTTGGCGACCGCTCCGAGGACTACCTGTCCGCTCGAGGAGTGTACGTGGTCGATCGGGAGCTGCTGAAGACACTCCGCAAGAACGCTATCGTGATGCACCCGCTTCCCAGAGTGGATGAGATAACGGTTGATGTCGATGGGGACCCGCGAGCCGCATACTTCCGTCAAGCCCAAAACGGAGTGTTCATTCGCATGGCGCTGCTTGCCGGATGCCTTGGTCGCGACCTCGTGCCTGCCACCGTGTCCTCTTCCACCCCCATCAACGGACACACTTCATGACATCGCACTCTGGCTGCAATTACGATTAGTCCTCACGTGCTGAGCTAGAAAGGCGACCCGACGTGAACGTCGACCAGGTCGTCGAGCGTTTCCTCACCGACCCTCAGATAGCCGTAAATGTCGCCGCCTACCGCGAGCTTCCCGCATGCGATGCGCACTTCGAGGATTTTCCGGCCCAAATAGACGGGAGGATCGTGGAGGCTTTTCGTAGGGGAGGCATTTCCCGTCTCTATTCCCATCAACTAGAGGCAATCGACGCCGTGCTCGCCGGGAAGAACGTGGCGGTGGTGACTCCAACCGCGTCGGGAAAGACGCTCTGCTACAACGTCCCGGTACTCAACTCGATAGTCGCCGACAGTTCTGCCAGGGCGCTGTATCTTTTCCCGACCAAGGCTCTCTCTCAGGATCAAGTGAGCGAGCTGCACGACGTTGTTACGGCGCTTGGCGTGGACATCAAAACATTCACGTACGACGGGGACACGCCGCAAACTGCCCGCAAAGCCATCCGCTCGGCGGGCCACATCGTGGTCACCAATCCTGACATGCTTCACACGGGCATCCTGCCGCACCACACGCGTTGGATCCGCCTTTTCGAAAACTTACGCTTCGTCGTTGTGGACGAGCTTCATGTCTATCGCGGAGTGTTTGGAAGTCACGTCACAAATGTACTTCGACGGCTCAAGCGAATCTGCAAGTATTACGGCTCGGATCCGCAGTTCATCTGCTGCTCGGCCACGATCGCCAACCCACGGGAGCTTGCAGAACGGATCATTGAACGGCCGATTGAGCTCGTCGACAGTAATGGAGCCCCGCGGGGCAAGAAACACGTGCTCATCTACAATCCGCCGGTCGTGAACCGCGAGCTGGGACTTCGTGGAAGCTCTCGGTTTGCAGCCCGAGACCTCGCCGCCGAACTCGTAACAAATGGCATCCAGACCTTGGTTTTCACGCGCAGCCGGACTGGCGTAGAGATCCTGCTCGGCTATCTACGCGAACGTCTCGGCCATCGCGAACGCGACACGATTCGTGGCTACCGGAGTGGGTATCTTCCGCTGCAGCGCCGTGAGATTGAGCGGGGCCTGAGGGACGGATCGGTGCGTGGCGTCGTGGCCACGAACGCCCTCGAGCTTGGTATCGATATCGGTGCCCTCGATGCCTGTGTAATCACGGGCTTCCCGGGCACGATTGCCAGCACCTGGCAGCAGATGGGCCGCGCCGGCAGGCGTAACGATTCTTCGGTCGCCATTCTCGTTGCCAGCAGCAACGCTCTGGATCAATTTCTTGCCACTCATCCTGACTACTTCTTTGATCGGTCCCCCGAATCGGGCCTGGTCGACCCCAACAACCTGATCATCCTGGTCAATCACATCAAGTGCGCCGCTTTCGAGCTTCCATTTAAGGATGGCGAGCAGTTTGGACCGGAGGGAACTGCTGAGATTCTGCGATTCCTCGAGCAGAACGAAGTAGTTCATCACGCGGACGGAGTATGGCATTGGATGTCGGACTCTTTCCCGGCGCAGGAGATCAGTCTTCGTACGGCAGCGGCCGACAACGTGGTGATCGTCGATCAGGGGCCGCCCGCTCGGGTGGTCGGTGAAATTGATAGGGTCTCCGCTCCCAGCATGGTTCACGAGGAAGCGATCTACATCCATGAGGGACAGCAGTACCAGGTGGAGCGGCTAGACGTAGAGGAGAAAAAGGCGTTTGTTCGACTCGTCGATGTCGATTACTACACCGACGCCGAGCTGGCCGTGAAGGTAAACGTCCTCGAGGTCTTCGACGACGCTGACGGCCGAACTCACGGCGAAGTGTCGGTCACGTATCTGCCGACTATCTTCAAGAAGATCAAACTTGGTACGCATGAAAACGTGGGGTGGGGACAGATTCACCTCGCTGAGGACACGTTCCACACCACCGCCTACTGGTTGCGTTTGCCGGTCCATGTCGCCGAGACCATGCCTCGCATCGAGCTGGAATGTGGGCTGCTCGGCATGGCAACGGTGCTCGGTCAAGTGGCCCCACTATTCCTCATGTGCGATCCGTCCGACATTGCAGTCTGGCCCGAGATCAAGTCGACATTCACCAATGCGCCGACCGTGTATCTTTACGATCGGGTGCCTGGCGGCATCGGATTTAGCAAGCGACTGTTTCACATGCACGGGCAGCTTCTTGGCAACGCCGCTCACATGATATCCCGATGCCCCTGCGAGTACGGATGCCCTTCGTGCGTAGGGCCGCAACATAGTCGGGAGCCCAACTCCAAAATGGCGACTCTGAGACTCATTGGAGTCATGCTCGATGAGGCACGGGTTCCGGTCCTGCAAGAGAAACCGAGGATGGCATGAGCCTCGAGGAAAGGCTTCAAAGCGTACGGAAGCACATGGCGCTCGCGCAAGCCGCAACGGTTGCTCCCCCGAGGCGATCGCCTATCCCTCACGACTGGACGGGCCGCCTGGCCGGCAATGTCGAGTTCTTGGGCGCGGCGGGCTCTTTCTCGGTCACCTCGTCGTACGAGTCCGGCCACACTCACGGGCAACAGCGATTTTCGGACCTCACGACCGTCACCGGCAACGCGTTCTCGGTCGTATGTAGGGACCCGGAGCTCTCGTACGCCAACCTTCAAGGTGCTGTGTTTCTCGATACGGAGACAACCGGGCTCGGAATGGGAACCGGGACCTACGTCTTTCTCGTCGGAGCGGGCTATATGGAGGGGGACCGTTTCATCGTCAAGCAGTTCTTTCTGGACGCTCCAGGTGATGAGCGTGTGCTTCTCGAAGCGCTTGGCAGTTTCCTCTCCAGGTTCCCGGTCCTCATTACTTTCAACGGCAAGGCCTTCGATTGGCCGCTGCTGGAAAACAGATTTAGGTTGCATCGGCGGTCCGTTCCATTCGACGATCCGCCCCACGTCGATCTCCTCCATCCAGCTCGCCGCCTCTGGAAAAGGCGCCTGGACAGTTGCGCGCTGTCGTCGCTCGAAACTCAGATTCTTGGGGTCCGTCGAACAATCGAGGACGTGCCGGGGTGGGAGATACCATTCCGGTACTTCGGGTATCAAAGGTCTGGAGATGGGTCTCAGCTCGAGGGCGTCTTTTACCACAATCTGGTCGACATACTGTCCCTCGCGTCGCTTGCCCTGCACATCGATCGCGTCGTCGCTGATCCCAACTGCGGACTGGTCGAGCACGCGACCGACTTCTTCTGCATAGGCAAGGTCTACGAGGTCAGTGGAGACGGCGACATGGCCGTCTATTGTTATGAGCGAGCTCTCAGGCTCGGTGTGCCTGATGAGCTGCGACCGGATTGCTTCCTGCGGCTGGGAACCCTGCACAAACGCCAGAGGCGATGGGACGCCGCGATTCAGGCGTGGGAGTCGCTGCTGGACGAGGGAGGTCGGGCGGGGCTGGTGGCTCGCGTAGAGCTTGCGAAGTTTTACGAGCACGTCGAACGCGATTACGTGACGGCTATCGATCATGTTCAGCACGCGCTGGTGCTCGCAGAGCTCTTCGATAGCCCATGGCCTGATGCCAATCTACGGGACCTGGAGCACCGATTGAGCAGACTGTTCAACCGCTCGATTCGCGCTCGAGACTAGGCGGGGACATATGGTTGAGCACGCCTGCCGCGAACGCGGCGAACTCTGAGGCCGGGAGGATTGGCGTGCACGTTCGAAAGGCAGTAATCCCTGCTGCGGGCTTTGGCACGCGGCTGTTGCCTCTCACAAAAACTGTTCCAAAGGAGATGCTGCCGCTGGCCGGCAAGCCGGTCATCCAATACATTGTCGAGGAGGCCGTCGCGTCCGGGATCGAAGAGATCATCCTGGTGACGAGTCCTAACAAGAAGGCCCTCGAGGATTATTTCGACAGCAACTTCGAGCTCGAGCATCAACTGGAGGCGACTGGGAAGGGATCTGTCGCGCAGCAGCTCCGGACGATTCGAGACATGGCTGCCTTTACGTACGTCCGGCAAAAGCAGCCCCTTGGAAACGGACACGCCGTTCTCGCCGCCAGGCATGCCGTGGGTAATGAGCCCTTCGCCGTCCTCTGGGGCGATGACGTCCTCGTGGGGCGTCCTCCAGTCCTAAAGCAGCTGATCCAGGTCGCGGAGAGAAACGACGCACCAGTAGTCGGGGTGCGCCAGGTTGCTGAGAATGATTTCGAGAAGTACGGAATGCTCGAGGTTGAGTTAATTGACGGTCGCCTTAGTCGAGCGATCTCGGTCATCGAGAAACCCAGTCGCACGGAAGCTCCGTCAGATCTCGCCCAAATCGGAGGATTCGTGCTAACGCCAGATATATTCGACCTTCTTGCATCCGCCGAGGTCGGGCCTAGCGGCGAAATCTACCTGGCGGATGCCCTGATCAAGCTCATGCAGATTCGAACGGTGTACGCTTACGCCTTTGAGGGCACGCGGTACGATGCGGGGAACCACATGGATTACTTGAAGGCATCGTTGGAGCTGGCGCTGGCCGATCCCACCATCGGTCCTCCCTTCAGGGAGTATCTTGCAAGTCTCGGATGGCGAGGCGTCAACGGGCCTTTGTGAGCGTCATACCTGGAGAGGCTCGGGCCCTCATTTTGATCTTCGCTGTGGCCGGGCTGGCGGCGCTCGTGGTCGGCTCAGTGGCCGCGTCTCCACATCTCACCGGGACCGTCACTCCTACTCCGATCCACGTCTCTACCAAGGCTACCGTTGTACCCAATATCGTCCCCGGGCCCCTCAATGGCGAGCCGACACAGCGGCGCATCGCCCTGCGCCGCCCAATCGCTGCGGTCATCGACAATCTCTATCCGGACGCGCGGCCGCAAGCGGGACTGAATCGAGCCAGCCTGGTTTTCGAAACGCTCGCCGAGGGAGGCATTACCCGGCTCATGGGCGTCTTCCTCGAGCATGATGCGTCGCAAATCGGCCCAATCCGCAGTGCCAGACCGTATTTCGTGAAGTGGGCGGCGGGATATCGAGCTCTGTTTGTTCACGCCGGCGGATCCCCAGCGGCGTTGCAGCTACTCTACCTCACGCCCCAGCTAGGCAATGTCGAAGCGTTGCTTCCTCGACCTGAGTTCCACCGGGAATCGGATCGTATCTCACCTCACAACCTGTTCGGCAGTACCGACGGTGTTCGCGCGATCGCCGTCCGCAACGCCTGGAATCATCGCGTTTCGTATGCGTGGCTGGCCCACAAGACGCCTGCTCCCAAAGCGGAACGCGGTCACATCAGCCACATCCGCATCAATTTTTCGACACCCAACATCTCATCTCCTCCCGACTACGCGGTTGACTATCGCTTCGAGCGAGCTCAGGATCTCTACGTTCGATCGGTCGGCGGCGTACCGGCGATCGACAGACTTGCGAATCGGCCTGTGGAGACGAGCAATGTGGTCCTGCTTTACACCTCGATCGCGCCGATACCAAACGATGCCGAGGCTCGGGTTGCCGTTGGAGTGGTCGGCAAGGGCAAAGCACTCATTTTTGAAGATGGAGGGATCGTCCGCGGAAGCTGGTCCAAATCAGGTGTCCTTGCACCCCTTCGGCTCAAGGACGCAACGGGCAGTCCGGTGAAGCTGAATCCGGGACAGACCTGGTTTGAGGTGACCACCCCCGGAGACGCCACATGGGGAGGTAAATGAAAGTCCTCATTGCTCCTCAGGGCTTCAAGGGCAGCCTGGAGGCGGTGGAGGTCGCGAATGCGATTGCCCGCGGCGTTCGACAGGTTTTCAGCGACGCGAGTCTGACCGTCTTGCCGATTGCGGACGGTGGCGAGGGAACCGTGCGGGCCTTGGTGCAGGCCAGCAATGGACGCTCGGTTGTAAGTAGGGTTACTGGTCCGCTCGGACGACCGGTCAACGCCACTTGGGGAATACTCGGTGACGAGCGAACCGCAGTAATTGAAATGGCGGCGGCTTCCGGACTCCCTTTGATACGGCGTGACGAACGCAATCCGATGCACACGACGTCATTTGGAACCGGAGAGCTGATCCTTCGTGCGCTCGACGCCGGTGTCCGACACGTCATCGTCGGTATTGGAGGCAGTGCCACGAACGACGGTGGAGCCGGCATGGCGCAGGCCCTCGGAGCTCACTTGCTCGATGCTCGAGGGCAGGAGCTGGGGCCGGGCGGCGCGTCCCTCGGCACACTGGATCGCATCGACACGTCGGAGCTCGACCCGCGCATCAACGGACTCGAGGTTGACGTTGCGTGCGACGTTAACAATCCGCTCACGGGCCCGACCGGGGCTAGCCTCGTGTACGGGCCTCAAAAAGGAGCCACGCCCCAAATGGCAGAGGAGCTGGACTCTGCTCTCTCACGGTATGCAGATATCTTGAAGCGCGATCTCGGTCAAGATGTTGGGGCCGTGCCCGGTGCTGGAGCAGCAGGCGGTCTCGGAGCAGGGCTCATTGCCTTCCTCCAAGCGCGACTGCGGCCCGGCGTAGACCTGGTATTCGGAGCCATGGACATAGAGCGCCACCTTGAGGGCGCCGATCTAGTGATCACCGGTGAGGGTCGGATAGATCGGCAAGATCTCTACGGAAAGGCTCCCATGGGAATCGCTCAACGGGCTCGGGCGAGAGGCATCCCGTGTTTCGCCGTGGCGGGCAGCACGGGCAGAGACTATCACGTGGTCTATGATCACGGACTCGATGCCGTGATCGGAACCGTAAACCGGCCCATGCAGCTCGATCGCGCTATTGCGGAAGGCTCCCGGCTCATCACTGAAGCAGCAATGCGTGCCTGTCGGCTTCTGCGCGTGGGTATGCGCATACAGGCTGGTCGAGAGCCTTAGCGGTTCACCTGCTGGTATAATTCTACGTCTCGCTTCGGGCAACACCCTCTCCCGGAGGGTGTTGTTTTCATATATAAGGAACCCCGTGAGAAGTCTCTTCCGTCGCAGCCCAGGTGAGCCGAAGACAGAGGAGCAGCAGCAGCTCGACCAGGCAGTCAGCAAGACCAGAGAAAGCTCCTTTCGCCGAATCTCGACTCTCTTTCACGAAGCGATCGTGACGGACGAAACCTGGGAGGAGCTCGAGGATCTTTTGGTTCAGGCTGACGTCGGTCCCGTCACCGCCGCTCGCCTAGTCGAAGACGCTCGCGGGGAGGTCGAAACGCTCGAAGAGCGTACCGCGGTCGAGGCGGAAACTGCTATCCGAGGCCAGATGGTAGACGTTCTCGGATCCGACAGCCGCGTGCCGCTCGAGAAAATGCCTTCCGGAACGGTCCTCCTGATGGTGGGGGTCAACGGCTCCGGAAAGACCACCACGACCGCCAAGATTGCTCGCTACCTCGAACGTCATGGACGCACCGTGCTACTCGCGGCTGCTGACACCTTTAGAGCTGCAGCCATCGATCAGCTTCGCGTGTGGGGAGAACGGGTCAAGGCGCCCGTCGTGGCCCATCAGCAGGAGGCGGACCCTGGTGCCGTCGTCTTCGACGCGGTGCGAGCGGCCCTCGCCCGCCATGTCGACTTCGTCATAGTCGACACCGCCGGTAGACTGCACACGAAATTCAATCTGATGGAAGAATTGCAGAAGATTCGTCGGGTGGTGGGAAAAGCGAACCCCGAGGCTGCGATCATCGCGCTACTTGTGATTGACGCCACGACGGGTCAAAATGCCATTCTGCAGGCCAAGAGCTTCCTGGCGACCGTGGAGGTCGACGGCATAATCCTGGCAAAGCTGGACGGCACGGCCAAGGGTGGTGTTGCTTTCTCGGTCTACAACGAGCTGAAGGTTCCGATCTGGTACGTGGGCACTGGTGAGACAATGGACGATTTCGCAGCATTTGATCATTTAGAGTTTGTCAATGCACTCTTCGACTGACATGAGGGCGGAAACGCTCCGTCACGCGCATGTTTGAGGCACTTTCGGACCGGTTGACGGACATCTTTCAGGGTCTCCGAAGCAAGGGCACGCTGACCGAGCGAGATGTCGACCAGGCCATGCGCGAAATTCGCATGTCGCTCCTCGAGGCCGACGTGAATTTTAAGGTCGTAAAGGAGTTCGTTGCGCACGTGAAGGAGCGAAGTGTCGGCTCCGAAGTGCTTCAAAGCCTGACTCCTGCGCAGCAGGTTGTGAAGATCGTGCACGAGGAGCTGCTCGCCATTCTGGGCGAGCCCGCAAGACTCGAGCTCTCCGGCACTCCTCCTTCGGTCATCCTGCTCGCGGGTTTGCAGGGCTCCGGAAAGACGACGACGGCCGCCAAGCTGGCTAACTATCTTCGCAAGCAGGGGCAGTATCCAGTGTTGGCAGCTCTCGACATCTATCGTCCTGCCGCCATAGACCAGCTCATTTCGCTAGGCAAGCAGCTGAATGTCCCCGTTCATAGCGAAGGAAGCAAGGTCGATCCCGTAAAGATCGCGGGAAACGCCGTCAGTGAAGCACGCCGCAACGGAAATACCGTGGTCATTCTGGACACCGCCGGTCGCTTGCACGTAGACGACGACATGATGCGGGAGCTGCAAGAGATAGAAGCACGGGTCAAGCCGAGTGAGACGCTGTTGGTAGCCGACGCGATGACCGGACAGGACGCGGTGCACACCGCGGAAGAGTTCAACAGATCCGTGAAGCTTACCGGCCTGATCCTTACCAAGATGGATGGCGACGCTCGAGGTGGAGCTGCGCTGTCCATTCGGCATGTCACGGGCATTCCGATCAAATTCGTGGCGACCGGCGAGAAGACGGACGCGCTTGATCTCTTCCACCCGGATCGACTTGCACAGCGGATCCTCGGAATGGGGGACGTTCTCTCTCTGATCGAACGAACCGAGGAGGCATTTTCCAAAGATCAGCAGGAGCTAATCGAAAAGAAAATGCGCCGAGCGGAGTTTGACTTCGATGATTTTCTGCAGACCATGTCGACCATCCGAAAAATGGGGCCTCTCTCAAACATCATGGAGATGATTCCGGGGATGCGGGGCGCCATGAAGCAGATGGGCGGTATGCCCAATGTCGATGACAAGAACTTCAAGCGCATCGAAGCCATCATCACGTCCATGACGAAGCACGAGCGCCGCTCTCCGGGATTGATTGACGGTAGCCGTCGCAAGCGAATCGCGCGCGGCAGCGGGACATCGGTGCAGGAGGTCAACGAGCTTCTCAATCGCTTCAAAGACATGCAGAAACTGATGAAGCAGCTGACCAAGGGCAAGATGCGGTTGCCCAAGGGCATGGGCCTTCCCGGCCTTTGACATGACCACCCTCTCAAAAGGTGGCAGGCGGAGTCCGGACCTCATGTCTCCTGGTTGGCTTCGCCGGCCGATAGGACGCGCTTGATGACTTCTCTGCACGGCGAGAGATACGATCGCGGAGACGCTGAAGACTCCACGGCGGTTGACCCTGCCAATCCTCAGGCGGAGGGAACATGTGTTTACCTCGGCAAGGCTGATGCAGAACAAGTTCAACCGGAGGCGATGCAGCAGCTTTTCCAGCGACTGACTACTCTGCGTCATCCAAACGTTGCACGCGTCCGAGAGTTGTCTCTGGAGGACGATGCGCTGACGCTGGTTGTCGATCCCGTGCATGGTATGCCCCTGTCTGAGTACGTGGCGACACGAGAACCCGGTATCGCTGAAGTGAGGAAGCTGTCCATCCAACTTGTCTCCGCCCTCGCATACCTGCAGAAGCATCTGCCCGGATTGCGACTCCGACTTGAGCATGTTCTCGTCGGAGACGGAAGCTTGGTTCTCACCGGGGCGAATCTTGTCCAGCTCAAAGGGGTCTCGTGGCCCAGGGACTTTCCGTCCTCGATCGCCTTTGCGATTGAGGCGCCGGAGCCTGAAGAGAAACGTGACGAGACGGCAACGGTATTCACCGCCGGCGCAGTCACGTACCACATGCTCACAAGGGTGGCGGCGGGATCTGCACGCGACGCTTGGGGTGCCGCCGCGATAGCATTCGAGCATTTCGTTCGGGAGCGCGTCCCCCCGAGCGACCTGGTTCGAAACATACCCAAGCAATGGGATGAGGCGGTCCTCCGAGCTCTTTCGGTAAACCCAGGCGATCGATTCCCGACGTTGGAAGCGCTCCAGCAAGCATTGGCAGAGCTCGAGGCTTTGGACTACGAAGATGAAGAGGCGGCTGCGGCAACAAGCTCGCCACTACCGGCTCCTCTGCCTCTGGACCTTCCGTTTCCTTACTATTTAGAGCCAGACAATGAAGCCTCGGGAAGCCGCTGGCTGATTCCCGGGATGACCGTGATGGGTCTTGCCCTGGCGGCAGCCGTCTTCGTAGCGGCTTGGTTCGTAGTCGGCGGACACACGAAGACCTTGAAGCCAGCGCAGCTCGCCGCGGTCTCAGGTCTGCGCCTTGTAGGATCTGCACCGGTCTCCGGTTCAGACGTCATTCTCGCGTGGTCACCGGTAGTTGGTGCCGACCGCTATCGAGTGCGAATAACGGCTTCCTCGGACGGTAAGACGTCCACGTTCGCCACTTCTCGACCCCGATACGCCTTTCGAAATGCGGCAGGCCAGCAGTCATTCGTATGGATGGCGTCTGCCCACACCTCCAATGGCTGGACTCCCTTTTCGCCAGCAAGAACCTTCATCGTACGCGCTCCTAGAGTCGGCGTTCCGGCGCTGATTCGACCGACAGACAAGCAAATCTCCCATACCAAGAACGTGACCTTTTGCTGGCTTGCCGTGACGGACGCGCGCGGCTACCTTCTGCGGGCCGGCACTCTCACAGTTCATACGCTCAATAGGTGTCACCTAATGACCTTGGGATACGGCAAGTACGCCTGGACCGTCACCGCGCAGGTGCAGGGCACTCGTCTCTATACGGGACCGACCGCTCCGCCGCGCGTCATCGATATTGTGCCGGCTCGAGGACGAGCCACGGCAGCTCCGACCGCGACAACGTTTCCCGCGGCTACGGCCGTCGCGCCCGGACCGCCAGTCGTCAGTCAACCTCCTCCGGTTCCCACTGCAGTCGTTGCCGCCCCTGTCGCGCCCGCTCCAGTCAATCCAGCCCCGACTGCGCCCGCGTGTGTCCCATTCGTCAATTGTTAGCCGAGATTCACGCACCGCCCTGCGACGTTTGGGCGAGGCCGCGTCAGATCGAACAGAGACAGCGCTAGATGGCGTTGACGATCACCTTGTCGGGCACTATACTGTGCCTGCCCCACCCGTTCACATCGATTTAGAGTTTGAGAGATTTAGCACGTGTTCTTCGGTGAATACGAACGGACGGTGGACTACAAGGGACG
Source organism: Chloroflexi bacterium UBA5177 (assembly GCA_002413265.1). Taxonomy (GTDB): domain Bacteria; phylum Chloroflexota; class UBA5177; order UBA5177; family UBA5177; genus UBA5177. The sequence goes on along the minus strand of DHWR01000165.1, from coordinate 39,364 downwards.
CCTGACGATCCCAGCCCACCTACTGGAGCCTACCGACAGCGCCGACTGGTCGCGCGTGATGGTAGTAAAGGGTGATGCGAGCTGTCTGTACGTCTACGATGTCAAGACGTGGAAGGTAGTCCTCGACGAAGCCTACAAGAGCATGGATGACGACGAAAGCCGTCTTTTCATGCACAGAGCCTTGCAGGATGCTCAGCTTTCGGATGTCGACAACCTGAAGCGCATCTCCGTTCCAATGTCTCTTCTCTCTCATGCAGCCATAGAAAAGCGCACCACGATAGTGGGAATGTTCAACCGGCTTGAGTTGTGGGATCCGGAACGCTGGCAAGGGTACCTGGACACCATGGAAGAGGTCCCGGTTCCGTCCATTGCGGACCTCTCTCGCGCCAGAATTCGTGAGGTTTCATAAGCGAGGCAGTATCACCGAAAGCCTAATTCGTCTATACTGGAAGAGCGCGGGATTGCCGTCCCCGCGCTTTCTTTGTCTTTAACTCCAGCAAGAACACAATGACACTAACTGTACTTACGTCCGTGCTCTCTCGCCTCAAAGAGATCGAGAAATTGAGGGGCGTGTCAACCTTCACAGTCGTCTCAGGACTGCTTGGCGCGGCCCGACCGGCGGTCGCAGCGGCGCTGATCGATCGGCGCCAGGTGCTCGTCGTCACCGCGCACTCTCAGGCGGCTCTCGACTTTGCCCAAGAGCTTCATCGCTGGACAGAGGAGACAGTCGGACTCTTCCCGGCCACCGAAGCACTTCCATACGAGCGGGTACGCGTGGACCGATCAGTCCTCGCGGCGCGCGAGAGCGTCGTGCACGACCTGGGCACGGGAGTCTGTCGCGTTGTTGTCGCTCCCGTCAGAGCCCTGATGCAACCAGTCGAGGGTCGAAACCCGCTGGAGCTATCCGTCTCAAGAGTCCGGGCCGGCTCGTCGACTCGGCCCGAGGAGCTCCTGCGGCAATGGGTATCGATGGGGTACGTGGAAACACGGGTGGTCGACGAACCAGGCTCCTTTGCTCGGCGCGGAGGAGTTCTGGACATCTTTCCGGCGGGCCGAGACTTGCCGGTGCGCATAGATCTCTTTGGAAACGACGTCGAATCTCTCCGCGAATTCGATCCGGCGTCACAGCGATCTCTCGTCACGGTCGCCGAGGTCGAGATCCTGCCGCTCGCTCAGCTACAAGACGATATCCGCACGTCTGTCCGGTCGGAGCTTCAGGGTATCGACGCGTCCAGATTGACGGCTGAGGCGGAGACGCGGTGGCAGCAAGACGTGGCTGCGCTTGAGCATGCCTCAGGTCTCGACGAGCTAGCCATCTTCTCCCCCTACCTGCTGGCTGAGCCTTGTAGCTTCGTCGATCATTTCGCAGCCGATGCCCTCGTGCTGGTCGACGATGCTCCGGAAACCTGGTCGACGCTTGCGTCCTTGCAGATCCAAGCCGAGGATGTGCAGCGAGGTATGGAGGAAGCGGGCACGTTGCCGATAGGCCTAAAAGCCGCAGTAATCGCTGCAGACTCGGTCAAGTTAAGCGTCGAATCTCGACACCTGATCAGCATCACGCCCGGAACGACATCTCAAGACGCCGTTGACCTATCAGGACTGTTCACTCCCGCGCGGCTCTACGCCGGCAGAGTTCGCGACTTTGTCCGGGCTTCCGGGCAAGGCGCCCGGGTAAGAACTGTTGTTGGAACGCAGCAGGTGGAGCGAGTTCGTGAGCTGCTCACGGAGGAGGGGATAGCTGTCGGCGTCTCCGGTCCAAATGCAAATGAGCTAGCACTCGGCGTAACGCTCGTCTCGAGCAGCTCGGTCCAGGGTTGGACTCTACCTCGCGAAGAAATTGCTTTTCTGACCGACCACGAAATCTTCGGCCGCTCCCTGACTCGACCCGTTCCCAGGAAAAAGCGGCAGGCGCGCGAGGCCTTTTTCTTCGATTACTCCCCGGGTGACTTTGTCGTGCATCTCGAACACGGAATTGGAAGCTTCGAAGGCGTTACCCGCATGTCAGTGGAGGGCGCGGAACGCGAATACGCCATTGTCCAGTACGCGGGCAAAGATCGCGTCTACGTACCCACGGATCAACTGGAACGACTGACCAAGTACGTCGGAAGCGGAGATGCAGCTCCCCACATCAGCAAGCTGGGAGGCGGGGAGTGGCAGCGCGCGCGCGCTCGGGCGAAGGCCGCCGCCGACGACATCGCCCGAGAGCTGATCGAGCTCTATGCCAAGCGCCGCACGCGGCCCGCCCATGCCTTCCCCTCCGACCAACCATGGCAGCACGAGCTGGAGGCGACGTTTTCCTTCGAAGAGACAGCTGATCAGGTGCAGGCCATTCGCGATGTCAAGGCGGACATGGAAGAGCCCCATCCCATGGATCGTTTGGTCTGCGCCGATGTCGGCTACGGAAAGACGGAGGTCGCCGTACGTGCCGCCTTCAAGGCGGTGATGGATGGCAAGCAGGTGGCTATGCTCGTTCCCACGACCATCCTGGCCCAGCAGCACTTTGAGACGTTCGCCGATCGATACGGTCCGTTTCCCGTCTCAGTCGAGGTCTTGAGCCGTTTCCGATCCCCAGCTCAGCAACGTGAAGTGCTGCGGCGACTGGCGTCAGGGGAGGTCGACATTGTGATCGGTACTCATCGACTTTTGCAGACGGACGTTCTCTTCAAGAATCTCGGGCTTCTGATCATCGACGAGGAGCAGCGTTTTGGTGTCAAGCACAAGGAGCAGTTGAAGAGGTTCAGGGAATCCATTGACGTGCTCACGCTCACAGCCACCCCAATCCCACGGACTCTACACTCTGGGCTCGTAGGCATAAGAGAGATCAGCGTCATCGAGACGCCGCCAGAGGGCCGCCTTCCAATCAGGACGTATTTGCAGCCGTTCGACGAGCGTCTGATTCGCGAGGCGGTTTTACGGGAGCTCGATAGGGACGGTCAGGTCTATTTCGTCCACAACAAAGTTGCGACCATCGATAGCATGGCTGAGCGCGTGCGACGCCTCGTCCCCGAAGCCCGGGTTGTTGTGGCTCACGGACAGATGGATGAAGGTTTGCTCGAGGGGGTCATGTTGTCCTTCGCCCACGGCGAGGCCGACGTTCTACTTTGCAGCACCATCATCGAGAACGGATTGGACATTCCAAACGTAAATACAATCGTCGTCAACAATGCACATCGACTGGGATTGACTCAGCTTTATCAGCTGCGAGGCCGGGTGGGGCGCAGCGCCAACCAGGCCTACGCGTATCTCCTATATCCGCTGGATTCACACCTCACACAGGATGCTTCGCGCCGCATGGAGGCGGTGTTCGAAGCGCAGGACCTGGGTGCCGGATTTAGCATCGCCATGAAGGACCTTGAGATTAGGGGAACGGGCAACCTTTTAGGTGCGGAGCAGAGCGGCCACGCTGCGTCCATTGGCTTTGACCTATATACGAGGATGATTGGGGACGCCGTTGAGCGGATGCGGGGAGTTCCGGTCGAGGAACCCCCCTCCATTTCGATCAATCTTCCGCTGACCATGCTTCTGCCGGAGGAATACGTCGGAAGCGAGTCTGAACGGCTTACCTTGTATCGCCGCCTGGCAAACGTGGCAACGCTTTCGGAGATCGCGGACCTGGAAGACGAGATGCGGGACAGATTTGGCGCGCTACCGTTGCCGGTGCAGAACCTCATAGCCGTCGTAAGGCTGAAACTGAAAGCACGGGACGCTAGAATATCGTCCATCACTTTGGATCGTGAGGCTTTGACCGTGCGCTCCCAGCCGGGCGCGATATACGACCGAGTGTCTCTGTACCGAACCTATGGCACAGATGCCAAAATTTCAAATGCGCTACTACGGATTCCGCGCCGTAGGTTGAAGGAAGACTGGATGAGCGCTATTAGCGAGATGCTGGATTGCACGCTGGCTCTGCAAGACACTCTTGCCAAACCAGAGCCCGTTCCTGTATGACAGATGCAATCAGGATGGTCCATGGTTGTAGCAACAGCGAGCCGACCCGCTAATTTGACATAATGTACACATGCTTATCACGCAATCGCTGCCCTCGGTAGGGCGGTTGGGAGTACCGTTTGGCCTCTAATCTGGTGATCGTAGAGTCGCCTTCAAAAGCAAAAACCATCGAAAAGTTCCTCGGTTCTGACTATCAAGTGCTGGCCTCGGTCGGGCACATCATCGACTTGCCTGCAAAAGGACTGGGTGTCGACACGCGTCGCAATTTTTCTCCGAAGTACGTGGTGATTCCCGGCAAGGAGAAGATCCTCCTCGACCTCCGAAGGGCAAGCCGCCAGGCGAAGACTGTCTATCTAGCCCCCGACCCGGACCGAGAGGGCGAGGCGATCAGTGCTCACCTGGCTCGAGCGCTTGAGATACCTGACGCTCGGCGTGCCGTCTTCAACGAGATCACGAAGTCCGCCGTGCAAGCGGCGATCGCTCACCCCAGGCCCATCAACGACGATTTGGTGAACGCGCAACAGGCTCGCCGCATCCTGGACCGATTGGTTGGCTACAAAATCAGTCCGCTGCTGTGGCGACGAGTGCAGAAACACACAAGCGCCGGCCGAGTTCAGTCAGTGGCGGTTCGTCTCATTTGTGACCGAGAAGAGGCCATTCGAAGCTTCGTTCCCGAGGAGTACTGGACCCTGACGGCCGAGCTTTCGAAACTCAAAGAGCGGAAGATATTCAAGGCCGAGCTTCTTCGCCGGCTCGACCAGAGCGAGAAGGAAAAGCTGAGAGTAAGCAGTGAGGGCGAGATGAAGAACATCCTCGCCGATCTCGAAGGCGCCGAGTATCAAGTGCGGAAGGTCGAGCAAAAGAAGACTCGGAGCATGCCGCCTCTGCCGTACAGTACGTCCTCACTGCAGCAGGACGCGTCCTCTCGGCTTCGGTTTTCGCCCAAGAAGACGATGAAGCAGGCTCAAGAGTTGTACGAGGGTATCGATCTGGGTGAGGGCCGGACGGGCCTCATTACCTACATGAGAACTGACTCGACCCGTGTCTCGGACGACGCTCAGAAAGCGGTTCGCGCGTACATCGACAATCGCTTCGGGCGCAAGTACGAAGGGCCAGGCCCTCGCACGAAGCAGAAGGCACATGCCCAGGGTGCCCACGAGGCCATACGACCCACCGATGTGGAGAGGTCACCAGAATCCCTAAGAACAATTCTCAGCCCCGACCAGCTGAAACTTTACACCCTCGTCTGGAACAGGTTCGTGGCCGCCTTCATGGCGCCGGCACAATTTGACTCCGTCCGAGCGCTAATTGGGGCAGGCAACTACCTCTTCGTGGCCACCGGCTCCACCCTCACCTTCGATGGCTACTACAAGATCTGGCCGAGAGACGAGAAAGATGCGTCGCTGCCCGTGCTGGCCGAGGGAGAGGACTTGAGGCTCCACAGGCTCGACGATGAGCAACATTTCACCGAGCCACTTCCGCGGTACACCGAAGCAAGTTTGGTGAAGGAGCTGGAGGATCTGGGAATCGGCAGACCGAGCACCTACGTGCCCATTATCTCGACAATTCAGCAGCGGAAGTACGTCACGCTGAAGGAACGTCGTTTCATGCCGCTGGAACTCGGGGAGACGGTCAACCGGCTGATGAAAGAGTACTTCCCGGAGATCGTGGACGTGAAATTCACCGCGCAGGTCGAAAACGAGCTCGACGAGGTGGAGGAGGGCGAGGTCGAATGGACTCAACTTCTCAAGAACTTCTATGGTCCGTTCAAACAAATGCTGGACAAGGCGGAAAAGCAGATGGAGCGCGTTGAGCGTCCCGTGGTGGAGCTTGGAGAAGACTGTCCGGAATGCGGCCTGCCGCTTGTCATAAAGACGGGAAGGTTCGGCGAGTTCATCTCGTGCTCGAACTATCCCGAATGCAAGTACTCGAGACAGATGCAAACCAAGATAGGAGTGGCCTGCCCGCGCTGCGGAAACGATCTCATCGAGCGCAAGAGTCGCCGAGGCCGAGTTTTCTTTGGGTGCAGTACCTATCCCGCCTGCGACTTCGCAAGCTGGGACAAACCTCTACCCGAGCCGTGCCCTCAATGCGGGGAGCTTCTGGTGGAAACCATGAGAGGCAAGAAGCTCGTCCGCTGTACGGTCTGCGACTATCAACAGCAGGTCGGCGAGCCCAGCAGGGAGCCAGTCACTGCACAGTGACACGCAGCCTTCGGTCGTTGGTGGACAGATGAAGGAGGCGGTCGATGCTTTTCTCGCCGATCTCGAGGAGCGCCGAGGCGCGTCCCCGCACACGGTGCTGAATTACCGATTAGATTTGGATCAGATGCGGGAGTGGCTGGCGGGACGGAGCGTCAAAGTGTGGACCGATGTGGATCGCAGAACGGTCCGAGCCTGGGCCTCCTGGATGGGCTCCGAAGGCTACGCGAAGGCCAGCATTGCCAGGAAGCTTTCGGCCGCCCGATCGCTCTACCGCTACTTGGTGCGCGAGGAGCAGGCGGAGAGAAGTCCCTTCATGCTCGTCCCCGCCCCAAAGGGTGGCAAGCATCTTCCTGTCGTTCTCACCGTTGACGAGATCGAACGCCTGGTCACCGCCCCCGACCCCCAATCGCGCCTCGGGATCCGCGATCGAGCGATGCTGGAGCTCATGTACGCAACAGGACTCCGCGTAAGCGAGCTCTTGAGCCTGAACCTCGACAGCATTGACTGGAATCAACAGCTGGTGCGTGTAACCGGCAAGGGAACTAAGGAACGACTGGTACTTGTCGGAGAGATCGCGAGAGATGCCCTCGACCTATATCTTCATGGCAGCCGTCCGTTGCTCGCACGAGATCGCATTTTGGACGCACTCTTTCTGAATCACTACGGAAAACCGCTGAGCGTACGGGGCTTTCACCTTGTTTTGCAGCATCACCTTCGGAGCGCAGGCATCACTCGTCACGTCACGCCTCACACACTTCGTCACAGCTTTGCCACGCACATGCTCGAGGGCGGCGCCGATCTCAGATCAGTGCAAGAGCTACTAGGTCATGCGAGCGTCAGCACTACTCAGGTCTATACGCACGTGTCAGAAGGCTACTTGCGAGATCTTTATGCCCAAGCCCGGGGTGGACGCTGATGTTAAGTCTGAGAGCGACTACGGTCATTGCCGTACGGCGAGATGGCCAGGTAGCAATGGCCGGAGACGGCCAGATAACAATGGGCGACACGGTGATGAAGAACTCGGCTGTTAAGATTAGAACGATGTACCGAGGTCAGGTGCTCGCCGGGTTCGCGGGAGCGGTTGCCGATGCTCTCGCCCTGTTTGACCGATTCGAGACTCAGCTTGATCGTAGTGCCGGGAACCTACGCAAGGCGGCGGTCGACCTGGCGAAAGACTGGCGAACCGATAGGTATCTTCGCCGGCTCGAGGCGCAGCTGGTTCTGGCCGACGGCGCGACACTGTTGCTCGTGTCCGGAGACGGAGAGGTGATCGAGCCCGATAACGACGTCGTGGCCATTGGCTCTGGTGGACAGTACGCCATGGCCGCCGCGCAGGCGCTCATGCGCCACACGACACTATCTGCCGCGGAGCTGGCACGGGCCGCTATGGAGGTCGCCGCCTCGATCTGCATTTACACAAATGACAACATCACCTTGCATTGCGTCGATGGGACACAGCCGGCCGAAGCCGCAAAGGGGGGGACCAGTGACTGACCTCACGCCACAGGACATCGTGCAAGAGCTTGACCGATTCATAGTCGGCCAGGAGCAGGCCAAGCGCTCGCTCGCCGTCGCGCTACGCGAACGTGAACGGCGCAAACGCCTTGAACCGGAGGTTCGCGCGGAGATCGGCTCGAAGAACATATTGGTCGTCGGTCCTACTGGGGTTGGCAAGACGGAGCTGGCCAGGCGGCTGGCGAAGCTTGTCGACGCCCCCTTCCTGAAGACGGAAGCTACGAAGTTTACTGAGGTCGGGTACGTGGGACGAGACGTGGAGTCCATCGTGCGCGATCTGGCCGACGCCAGCGTTCAAATGGTCCATCAAGAGCGGATGAC
>DHWR01000165.1:0-31134 GCA_002413265.1 Chloroflexi bacterium UBA5177 | reverse complement strand
TTGCTCGAGCCGAAGCGCGTCACAGATGAGTCCACTGGAGACAGCGCCCCCACGACCTCACAGCGGGCATACATGAAGCGCAGACGCCGGGCCGTGGCGCAACAGCTAGCGAATCACGAGCTTGAAGAGAGGATCATTGAAATCGAGATCGACCCTGAGGAAGCGTTCAGCTCGGTCATAGAATTCGCGTCAGGTATCGGCTCAGAAGAGATTCACGAGCAATTCCAGGAATTCATTCAGAGCGTGCAGTCGCGCAAACGAGCGAGACGGGTCTCGGTCCGCGAGGCTCGGAGGATCCTGGTTGAACAGGAAGCGAACAAGCTTATCGATTTCGAAGAGGTCGTCGATATGGCCTTGCGCCGCGTCGAGGACTCGGGCGTTGTCTTCGTTGACGAGATAGACAAGTTAGTGTCGCGCAGCGGTGACTATGGTGCTGACGTGTCTGGAGAAGGAGTCCAGCGAGATCTGCTTCCCATCGTCGAGGGAGCAAGCGTGGCCACCCGATACGGCCTGATTAATACCGATCACATACTCTTCGTCGCGGCTGGCGCGTTTAATCGTTCCAGGCCTTCGGACTTGCTCCCGGAGCTTCAGGGGCGCTTCCCGATCCGGGTGGAGGTGCAGGACTTGAACGAAGCCGACTTCCTGCGGATCTTGACCGAGCCGGAGAACTCGCTGACAAAACAGCATGCGGCCCTCCTGTCCACCGAGGACGTGACGCTTACTTTTACTGAGGACGGTCTCCGTGAGATGGCTCGCGCAGCTGCGCTGATGAACGAGAAGACGGAGAATCTGGGCGCTCGCCGGCTGTACGGTGTGATGGAAAAAGTACTGCAAGAAGTGAGCTTCAGGTCTCCTGAATTCGCGGGTCAAACGGTGGTTATCGACGCCGAATACGTGAGGACGCAGCTGCGAGACGTCCCGTTGTCAGACGAGGCGAGCAAGTACATTTTGTAGGCGAAACACCTATAGCCTGACGTGTTCGCGCTTCACGCGCAGGTCTGCCTCTGGTACACTGATCGTGACCAGCGGCGGCGCGCGCTGGTCTTTTCTACGCCCAATCACACACGCATCCTGATCGTGCGATGTTGCCGCTCCTTTGAGCGGTGTGCGTACGGGACGACGGGTGCGGAGGACGACAAACAAAGGAGGCACGATCATGGCAGTTGTCAGCATGAAGCAGCTCCTCGAGGCAGGAGTACACTTCGGACACCAGACTCGACGGTGGAACCCGAAGATGAAGCCGTACATCTATACCGAGCGGAACGGCATCCACATCATCGACCTTCAAAAAACCGTCTCGATGCTGGACCGTGCGTACGGATACATTCAGGACGTGACGCGACAGGGAGGTAAAGTGCTCTTTGTCGGGACCAAGAAGCAAGCCCAGGACGCGGTAGCCGAAGAAGCGGGCCGCGCGGGCCAGTTCTACGTGAATCAGCGCTGGCTCGGAGGATTGCTGACCAATTTTCAGACGATTCAGCAGAGAATGCGCCGGCTCGAAGAGCTCGAGCGAATGCGCGAGTCCGGCGAGCTCGAGAGCCGACCGAAGAAAGAACAGCTGAAGCTCAACGACCAGGCGGCCAAGCTCGAGCGAATGCTGGGTGGCATCAGGGGAATGAGGCGCCTCCCCGACGCGATATTCGTGGTGGATACGGGCAAGGAGCACATCGCGATCCATGAGGCCGATCGGCTAGAGATTCCTGTCGTTGCCCTTCTCGATACGAACTCAGACCCCGATGAGGTGGAGTACGGCATCCCGGCAAATGACGACGCAATCCGGGCGGTACGTCTCCTATCCAGCAAGATTGCCGATGCGGCTGAAGAAGGCGCTCAGGAGTACGCGAGCACCCGAGCCAAGGAAGACGAAGAAGAGGGTGTCGAGCCAGCTGAGCTGTACGAGGGCGGCTACACAGCCGAGCCCGAAGGCTACGACGCGTCTCTGGACGGGGAAGACTTTGTCGCGCCCGAGCTTGACGGGGAAGACGTTGTCGAACTCGACGTGCCGGATCTACCGGAAGGCAATGGCGATAGCGCTCTGCCCTCCGTGGCCGAGACGGACAAGGATACTGAGCCCGTCGTGAATCCTGTCGACCCGATGGGCGCGTCCGGCGAAAACGGCCACGATGCTCCAGAAATCGAGTCCGAAGGCGCTGCTGATGCGAACCTGGTCCAGGCTGCCGAAGATGCGCCGGCGGGTGATGTGCCTCCGGTGGCGGAGGAGTCTCGAGTCGGCGTCCATCCGGACGCTGCGGAGTGAAACTATTTTAAGAACATTTGACTACCTGAGTAGGTGATAAACGTGGGAACTACCGTGGCTTCAATTGACGATATCAAGCGTCTTCGCGAGGAGACAGGCGCCGGCATTATGGAGGCGAAGCGGGCTCTCAATGAGGCGGGTGGGGACTTTGGTAAAGCCAAGAAGCTTCTCGAGCAATGGGGCGCGGCCAGCGCCGCCAAGCGGGCCGGCCGGACGGCTTCGCAGGGAGTAATCGAGCCGTACATCCATGGCGGTGGACAGATAGGAGCCCTCGTAGAGCTGGATTGCGAGACAGATTTTGTGGCTCGAACCGAAGACTTCAGGAACCTGGCACACGAGATAGCGATGCACGTCGCGGCCATGAATCCGAGGTATCTGTCGATTGACGAGATCCCGGAGGCCGAAGCCGGCGAGGTTCGTCAGCGCCTGCGCGATGAAGCCATTTCAAAGGGAAAGACTGCCGAAATTGCGGACCGGGTGGCTGAAGGCGGGTTCAAGAAATACCTCGAGCAGAATGTCCTTCTTGAACAGCCATACGTGCGCGACGACTCCAAGAAGATCAAGCAGCTTGTTCAGGAAGTCGCCACAAAAACCGGCGAAAACGTCCTGGTCAAGCGCTTCACGCGATATCAGATCGGTCTGTAAATGCAGACTGCCGATCCGGCCGGCGTGGCGTACACACGTATTCTGCTAAAGCTGAGCGGTGAGGCACTCCTGGGCCATCAGGAGTACGGTATCGATCCGATGGTGGTTAATTCCATCGCTCGAGAAATCGTGACGGTTCGGAATTGGGGCGTTTCGGTCGCGGTCGTCGTGGGTGGTGGCAATATCTTCCGCGGGGCCGCGGCCGCCTCTCGGGGGATGGACCGAGCCACGGCAGACTACATGGGGATGCTGGCAACTGTCATGAACGGACTCGCGCTGCAAGACGCTATAGAAATCCTTGGCGTGCAGACGAGAGTGATGACCGGAATTGAGATGGACAAGGTGGCGGAGCCGTTCATTCGACGCAGAGCCGAGCGTCATCTCGAAAAGGATCGTGTGGTTATTCTGGTTGCAGGAACCGGCAACCCGTACTTTACGACCGATACCGCAGCGGCACTTCGGGCGATCGAGCTTCACGCCGACGTGGTTCTGAAAGCGACCAAGGTCGACGGCGTCTTCGAGTACGACCCCCTCGAAAACCCCAGCGCACGCCGTTTTTCGACCCTCGATTACATGGAAGCGCTGAGCCGAGAGCTGCAGGTCATGGACGGCACCGCGTTGTCACTCCTTAAGGACAATGGTCTTCCCATCGTCGTATTCAATTTGGCTCCCGGCAACATTGAGCGCGTGGTGAGGGGCGAGCAGATTGGTACTCTGATCGCAGCCAATGTTCAAGCAGTTCTCGCAGGAGTGGAGTAGACCATGGAGCAGCAGCTTCTCGTCGACACCGAACATCACATGGAGAAAAGCCTGGATGTCCTGCGCCGGGAGTTGGGCACAATCCGCACTGGACGCGCCAATCCGGCGATCATCGAACACCTGAATGTCGATTACTACGGTGCACCCACCCCGCTGCTTCAGCTTGCGACAATTTCATCGCCAGATTCGCGTCAGTTGTTGGTTCACCCCTACGACAAAGGCGCGCTGGGGAATATAGAGAAGGCGATTCGCAGCTCGGATCTTGGGTTCAATCCCACAAATGACGGCACCCAGATCAGGATAGTGATCCCGCAGCTCACCGAAGAGCGGCGTCGCGACCTTGTGAAGCTTGTGCACAAGCGCGTTGAAGAGGCGAGGATTGCCATCCGCAACGTACGCAGGGACACCAACGATCACGTCCGAAAGCTCAAGAAAGACAAGGAAATTTCCGAAGACGAGGAGCGGCGAGCCGAAGAACAACTGCAAAAGCTGACGGACCGCACCATCCGCGACGCCGAGTCCATTGGTCAGAACAAGGAAGCGGAGATGCTGGAGCTCTAAATGGTTGCAGAGTCGCCCGCATACGTCGAGCCGTCCAGTTCGGCAATTCCTCAGCACATCGCCATCATCATGGATGGCAACGGGCGATGGGCGCAGCGTCGCCACCTCCCGCGGCTGGCAGGTCACCGCGCCGGCGTGCGCAATATTCACCGCATTGCGAATGCGTGTTTCGATCGCGGCGTGCGAATGCTAACGGTGTACGCGTTCTCGACTGAGAACTGGGGACGTCCCGCACAGGAGGTTTCCGGGCTCATGACCATTTTCGCCGAGGCGACAGAGCGAGAGACCCGAAACCTTCATCAGAAAGGCGTGTGCGTACGACACGTCGGTTCAATGGAGGGCGTGCCCGTCCACCTGCGCAGAGCGATCGAAAACGCGGTGACTTTGACCCACGACAACCCGAACCTCATGCTCAATGTCGCGTTCAACTATGGAGGGCGTGCCGAAATTGTGGATGCGGTCAAACGCATCGTGTCGGACGGTCTTTCAGCGGACGAGATCTCTGAGGAGACGATTAACGGGTATCTCTATACGGCCGATCTCCCCGATCCAGACCTTGTCATTCGCACTGCCGGCGAGATGCGTCTTTCAAATTTCTTGATCTGGCAGGCTGCCTACAGTGAGTACTATTCGACCCCGACCTATTGGCCAGAGTTCGGAGAGCGTGACCTCGACGAGGCGATCGAGTCGTATGCGCGGCGCCACCGAAAGTTCGGCAAGCTCTGAGGTGACGAGAGGTCGCGGACGAGCCTCAAACCTATTTGTCCGGATCACTACCGCAGGAATCGGAATTCCGCTGGTTCTGATCGTGAACTACGCGGGAGCGTGGCCATTTGGTATCGTCCTCGCTCTCGTGGCTGGAGCTGCATTCTTTGAGTTCTGGTCCATGGCAGCGCGCGCCGGCTTTCCCGGTTCGCTTCTCATCGGCGTGCCGGCGTCAGCCGCGCTTGCCCTTTCGTCCCCTCTGGTCACCCGCCCCCAGCCTCTGTGGATCGCTTTGATCGTCGGCACTCAGCTTCTTGGAGGCGTCTGGTTTCTGTATCGAAGGAACTATGAACGAGGACTCATTGGCTGGGTCATGACAGTGAGCGGCGTCGCGTATGTCGGCGTTTTGATTGCCCCCCTGGGTCTACTACGCCAAGCCGCCCACGGGGCCTGGTGGGTCGCCGTCGTCCTCCTCATAACCTGGAGCTACGACACCGGAGCGTACTTCGCCGGCTCTTTTTGGGGACATCGGCCGTTCATGAAACACGTCAGCCCCAGCAAGACGAGGGAGGGCGTGATGGGAGGTCTGGCTGCTTCAACTCTGGTCGGGCTGGTGGCCGTTCCGGCGGTTGGCCTGTTGTTTTGGCAAGCCCTACTGTTGGGGGCCCTGGGAGGAGCAGTTGCCCAGCTCGGCGATTTGGTCGAGTCAATGCTGAAGCGCCAAACGGGCGTAAAAGATTCCGGAACGATCATCCCGGGCCACGGGGGACTACTAGACCGGATAGACAGCCTCCTCTTCGTCGGCCCGCTGGTGTACTACGCTGCTCTGATTACTGGTCATGCCTCGTAATCTCGTGATTCTGGGCAGCACCGGGTCGGTGGGTCGGCAGACTCTCGATGTGGTGCGGATGCTCGGCGACCGCATAAGAGTGATAGGACTGGCTGCCGGAAGTAATTCGCGACTGCTACAAGAACAGGCTGCGGAATTTCGGCCCGTGCGCGTAGCTCTGATGGATGAGCGAGCGGCCGCGGCATGGAATAACTCTTGGATGCCCGCGGTTTCAGGTATCCAAGGCTTCTCATCGCTCGTAGAAGATCCGGACGTCGATGTCGTTGTCGTCGCCACGGTCGGCGCCGTGGGTCTTCGGCCATCGCTTTCCGCTCTGAGAGCTGGAAAACTCGTCGCCCTTGCGAACAAGGAGACCTTAGTCATGGCGGGCCAGCTGATCCAGGACGAGCTGGCAGCAGGTGACGGAACGCTGGTGCCGATTGATAGTGAACACAGCGCCGTCTGGCAATGTCTGTTGGGCGAGCCTCGCCGCTCGATCGAGCGCCTGATCCTGACGGCCTCCGGCGGAGCGCTAAGACAGGTACCAACCGGTGACTTGAAATCTGTGACTCCGGCGCAAGCTCTGCTTCACCCGAACTGGCTCATGGGCCCGAAAATTACCATCGACTCGGCAACGCTCATGAACAAGGGGCTGGAAGTTCTCGAGGCTCGCTGGCTGTTTGATATTTCTCTGGACCGCATCGATCTGCTGCTTCACGAGCAGAGCATCGTGCACTCGATGGTTACCTTCGATGACAGCTCTGTGAAAGCCCAATTGGGGCTTCCCGATATGAGGCTGCCAATTCAGTATGCTCTCAGCCATCCGGATCGCTGGCCCAACCAGCTGGAGCGGCTCGATTTGGGTCGCGTTGGTACGCTGACCTTTGGCCAGATCGATCTCGCCCGCCATCCGCTGCTGACGCTGGCCCTGGAAGCGGGTAGGGCTGGTGGCACTTATCCAGCCGTGCTGTGCGCCGCAGATGAAATTGCCGTGCACGCTTTCCTGACTGGAGCCGTCCCCTTTACTACCATGCCGTCCATGATCCAGAGCGTGCTGGACGCACATGTCAATTGTCCCGAGCCGAATGTGGAGGATATACTTGAGGCCGACGGCTGGGCACGTCGAGTGGCTGCCGGCCTCGTTGCAGAAGCGAGTCCTTTTTGAGTCTGCTCCTCGGCATACCGGCATTCTTCATAATCCTTGCCGTCTTGATCCTCGTCCACGAGCTCGGACATTTCGCCATGGCGAAGCTAATGGGCGTGCGTGTCGATGAATTCGGCCTTGGCTTTCCACCCAGGCTAAAGACATGGCGACGCAACGGTACGATCTACTCGCTCAATGCCATTCCACTCGGCGGGTTCGTCAAAATGCTTGGCGAGAACGGCGAAGATACCGAGCCGGATAGCTTCGGATCAAAGCCCCAATGGCAACGGCTGGTGATCCTTGCGGCAGGACCAGCCATGAACCTCACGCTGGCAGTGGTCGTGCTCTTCATGGTCTTCGTCAGTGGCTCGCCAAAAAGTATCGCGGTCATTACTGGAGTCACCGCCCATAGCCCCGCGCAGAAAGCCGGACTGCGAACAGGCGACCACATACTGGCTCTCGATGGGAGCAGAGTTCAGTACCTGGAAGATCTTCAGGTCTCCACGCAGGCACATCAGGGCCAGCGGGTGACCCTCGAAGTGGAACGTGGCTCGCGCATCTTCACCGTGCACCTTACGCCACGCGTGAACCCCCCACCCACGCAGGGCCGGATTGGCGTTCAGATGGAAAAGACCACAACGGTGCGATATGATCCTGGCACTGCTCTGAACCTCTCCGTCAGCCAGCTGGGACAGATGGTGGCCACCCTTCCCGTCCTTGCTCAGAACATCGCTCAACACAATGGTGGCCAGGTCGCAGGGCCGATTGGAATCGCCCAGGCCACAACACAAGTAGTTCATCAAGAACCACAAAATGGCCTGGGCTCACTCTTTTTCTTCATGGCCCTGTTGAGCGCGAACCTCGGAATTCTCAATCTGCTTCCGATTCCCGCGCTCGATGGCGGCAGGATCATCTTCGTGCTCATCTCCTGGATGCGGCGCCGAAACCTGGACCCCGAGCTTGAAGGGGTTATCCACGTGGTAGGAATGGCGGTGTTGCTGCTCCTTATCCTCGTGGTGTCCTATCAAGACATCGTTCGTTGGGTGAGCGGAGGCTCGTTCTAACGCGGTTTACATAATGCTGAGTCTCGAACCGAGTGTCGGTGGGGAGGTGTAGGTGCACGAGGAGATGGGAGACACACAATCAGTCAGGTACATCTCGTTTCAGTGCGCAGGAGCGCGTGCCCCGGCGTTCCCGCGAAGGAACGAGATCTGCGGCATTGGTCGACCGAAACTCATCGGCAGCGCTGATGAACGTCGCAAGAATATGGGCCGACAATCAGGGCGCGGGAACGAGAGAGATCGAGAGGAAGTCCGCTGAGCGGGCCAAATGAAGCCAAAAGCGCCTAAAAGCGGTTGAGTTACCATAACATATATTATTTGCACTTGATTTCGAGATGAGAGAGCTTGCAATGGCTTCTGGAATTGTCCCGAAATCGCAGTACATGAGGTCTGGCTCGACAAGCCGTCACGATTAGACGGCCAGCGATTTCCCAGCTAGACTCATATCTGCCATGAGGAAGAGCCGCTATCGAAACGTTGGAGCCGGCAAAGGCGTCAAGTCGCAGCTGGGACCCGACGCATTGCAGTTGCTTCTCGACCTGGGACTGACCCAGGCCAAGATCGCCTCGCGCTTCGCGTGTAGCCCGCAGTTTATATCTCTGCTCGTTCGCGAATATGATTTGAAGCGCTCCCCTGTTCGTAAACGGCAATAGCGAAAAAGCGCCGAAAGTTATGTAAAGTGAAACGGGATGTCGATCGACTTGGTCTCTCACTGTCTCCAAGCCGGGAACTGGACATCGCCGCGATCGCACGTGTAGCCCGCGAAGCCGAGTCCCTGGGCTATGAGTCAATGTGGATTCCTGAGACCTGGGGCGTGGACGCCGTATCCGTGCTTGCTGCCCTGGCCGTCTCGACCTCTCGAATACGTCTGGCAAGTGGCATCTTCAGTGTCTTCAGTAGATCGCCGGTGCTGATTGCACAGACGGCGGCGACACTTCAGGAACTGTCCGGAAATCGTTTCATCCTGGGTCTCGGCGCTTCCGGGCCGGCGGTCGTGGAACGATGGCACGGCGTGCCATTTTCGAGTCCCATTGAGCGCTCTCGCCTGTATGTAGAGATCATCCGATTAGCGCTCTCGGGGAGCAGGGTGGACTATCGGAAGCACGGTTTCGATCTGTCCGGATTTACTCTGAGCAATCCTCCTTCCGTAGCCGTGCCGGTCTACATTGCCGCCATTGGTCCGAACAACGTTCGGCTCTGCGGAGAGCTTGCGGACGGCTGGCTCCCGATATTCGTTGCTCGCGGCCGTATGCAAGTGTTCTTCGACTCGCTATCTGATGGAGCCGCCGGGGCGAATAGGGATCTCGCTGACGTAGACGTTGCGGCGTTCGTCCCCGGATTGGTGGCCGAGCGCTCAGACGAGCTTCTTCGCCGGCAGCTGGCCTACTACATCGGAGGAATGGGTACCTTCTACTACACCTTCGTAAAACGGATGGGTTTCGCGGCCGAGGCTCACAAGGTCCGTCAGCTTTGGTCCTCTGGCGGTCGGAGACTCGCGGTCGCTGCCGTGCCTCAGCAACTTCTCGACCTATGTACTCTCGGGGGTGAAGCAGAAGCGGCGCGACAGCGGCTTGATCTGCTGCGCGAAGACGGAGTACGTCTCCCCATCGTGACCTTTCCACACGGCTCTACGGAGGCAGAGATTTCTCACACGCTAAACGTCCTTGCGCCGTGAACACGAGGTGAGCCTGTGTAGAATTTCGACATGACTGCCGTCTTCCTGATCCGGCACCCTGAGACGACCTGGAATCTGGATCAGCGGTACCAGGGACGGCTCGACGCTCCGCTATCGAAGCGCGGTGAGGAGCAGAGCCGCCGGCTTGTGGCCTCCTTCCGCCATAGCCACCTAAGCGCGGTCTACTCGAGCCCACTGAAGCGTTCTCGGCACCTGGCCGAGGTGCTGGCAAGAGCCTCCGGCGTCGCGTTGCAGATAGACAGCCGGTTGACGGAGATGGCGCAAGGGCCATGGGAGGGGATGACTCTGCCCCAAATTGAGGCCGCACACTCCCTGCTATACCGCCAGTGGTATTCGCGGCCCGAGCTGGTTAGCTTCCCCGGCGGCGAGGACCTTGCGGCGGTGAGGCAGCGCACGCAATCGGCCCTTGGAGATATCTTCCACGAACATTCGGCTGGGAATATCGCCGTCGTCACCCACTCGGTCGTGATTCAGGTGCTGGCGGCTTCCGCGCTATTGCTCGATTTGCGCTACCTTCACAGCATCCGCGCCACGAACTGCAGCGTGACCACCATCTGTGGGACCCGCGCGCCGGGTGCGCTCTTTTCTCTCAACAGCACGGACGCGATCTACGGGTCTGCAGTGTCAAGTGCCGAGCTAAACGGCTGTACAACCTCGGAACCACGGAGGCTCACGTCATGAACAAAATCACGTTTCGTCGCCTCTCCCGCACCCCCTACTCGGAGCAATACCAGCTATTCGACCGAGAGCTGCGCGTTGGACACGTGGACCTGCACTATACGTCGGCAAACGTTTTCGCCACACTAATTCTCGATCGCGAGCTGAGCGAGGAAGACACGGTCGATCTGATCCAGCAGATCGATGATGAGATCGTGGAGTCTTCAGAAACGTTGCGTGAAGACTTCTTTGTTAGGGTATTCCTCGGTCAGCAGCTTGACGAATATAGCGATGTCCTTCGCAACCCTGAAGACCTCGAAATCGACGGCCACGAGCCGTTTGAGCTGGCCTGAGCAGGGTGCATACGTGTGGTAGCCTCTGTGTGGAGAGGAACCAAGAATGAATATTTACGAGCAGCTGCTGGCCATGAAGTTGGACCTGCAGGATCGTAACGTGCATCAGAAAAGCATCGCCGTACTGGACAAGATGCTTGGAATGGCAGAGTCCGAGAAGAACAGCGGATTGAGCATGTCTCGTCTGCAGGTGCTGAGGCACGTGATGCGCACACCTGACGTGCTGAATGATGAAGATATTCGACTAGACTTCATTGGCCTCGAGGGAGACCTCGAGGATGCCGCCACGGCTCGAGCCGAGTCGGCGCCGGCGTACGAGGAAGAGCGGGCTCCAAAACTCAAGAAGTACTACAAGAAGAAGTAGCGCCGACGCTCGTTTCCGGCGGTCGACTCTATTGTGCTTCAGTCTTCCAGGATGCGGGTTCTCCATTGCCGTGGGGCACCGTAACAGGGGCGCGTACATACAGGCAGCCTGATTGCTTTGACCTGTCACCGCAATCCGATATGAGGACAGTTGCCATGCGCGCTTCGTGGATCGCGGCCCTTGCTGCTCTGCTCGTGGCAGCACTTGCGGTGCAGCCCGTTGGTGGCGCGACGGCTTCACCGGTCCTCTCCGCAGCTGCCAAGAAACACTGCAAAACCGTAACCAGGAAGGTTCACGGCAAGCGGGTGAAAGTGAGGGTATGCACCAAGGTCCGGAAAGCGCCGGCCACTGCCACCGCAACTAAGACCGCAACGCCGACGAGCACGCCAACCAGTACCTCGACCGCTACAGCCACCGCAACAGATCCGCCCACCAGCACTCCGACGTCTACGTTTACGGCCACGCCGACAACCACGCCTACGCCGACAAATACGGCGACCCCGGCCGCCAGCGCTACAAGCCTGCCGACCCCAACGGCCACGTTTTACCTGCAGCCGACCCAGCCGCCCTACCCATATCCCACGCCAACCTACTACTATCCATATCCGTAGCTGTCAGTGGCAGTCCGCGATATGCGACCGCAAGGTTTCCGACGCCGGTTGAAGGTCGCGTAACAGACGTTCGTCGGGGCTCGAGCATAATGTCGAACCTATTGACTCGACGCCGAAGACTCTTTCTTGTCGCTCTTAGGGGCTGAGGCGTTGGACTTGCTTTCCTTCTCGGCCGATTTGGAGTCCGTCGACGCCGGAGAGGAGCCCTCTGACTTCGATTCTTTGTTTGAATCTTTCGACGAGCTCGCTGGTTGGGTTGCGCTGCTCGACGACCTGGAGTCGGTGACGTAGAAGCCGCTGCCCTTGAACACAATACCGACCGGGTGAATGACTCTTCGAACCTCTCCGCCGCATTCGCTACAAGTTTTTATGGGCGGATCGTTGATGCCTTGACGCACTTCAAAGCGATGCCCATGCGGCAGGCACTGATACTCATAGACCGGCACTCAAAAACCTCAGAAACGGCGTCTAGAAGCCAAAAGAGTCTGTCCCGAGTGTAGCCCACTTCACACCGTTCGACCAAGACCGGCTGCTATAATGCGGTCGCCGCTTCGCGGACCTCATCACGTGGTCCGCGATACTTTTATGTAGAGTAGGCGTTTCTTGAACCTCTTCGGTCCGATAGACTTGCAACGCGCGATCCAGATGATCATCATCTTGCTGATCTCGATCGACGTTCATGAACTGGCACACGCTATTGCAGCTGACCGTTTGGGTGATAGCACTCCCAGACGCCTCGGCGAAATTTCTCTCAACCCCTTTACCCACATGGATCAGGTGGGCATCGTACTGCTACTTCTGACGTCGATCTCGAGTTATGGTTTCACCTATGGCAGAACGCACGTCACTCCCAGCAACCTGAAGTATGGGCCGCAACGCGGCCACGCCATAGTGGCGGTTGTCGGCCCACTCTCGAATTTGGTTCTAGCTGCGATCGCCACTGTCGTGCTGCGGTTCCACCTTAGTGACTCCGCCAATATCAACGACCAGATGACCAATTTTCTGTGGCTCGCGATCCAGCTAAACGTGTTGCTCTTCATGTTCAATCTTCTGCCGATCCCACCGCTCGACGGGTTTACGATAGTCGGCGGCTTCTTGACGGCTCGACAGCTCTATCAGATCGCTCCTCTTCAGCAGTGGGGGCCCTTGCTAATTCTCCTGCTGTTCATCACGGAGCCCAACACGCATTTCATTGCCAATATCACCAATCCGGTGTTCAATCAGATCGTTCCCTGGGTGTGTACGAACTGCGCGGTGGTATGAACGAGGCTCTGAAGCCAACTCCTCCATTCCAGCTGTCACTCCCCGTTTTCGAGGGACCAGTCGACGATTTGCTGCGTCTGGTGAGCCAACGAAAAATTTCTACCGGCGACGTGATCGTTTCGGACTTTACTGCCCAATATCGCGACTACCTGGACGGGGCAGTCGATTCAGATCTGGATGCAACCGGTGAATTCGTCTCGGCCTCGGCAAGAATACTCGCCATCAAATCCGCCGACCTTCTTGTTTTGGAGCATGAGCAGGAGGACGTCGAGGGCTCGGAACCGGTGCAACGTGGCGCGAATGAGCTGTTGCGCGCCGCGGCGAGAATCCTCGCCCTCCGCGAAGCGGAGGAAAGTTTTGCGCCCCTGGAGCCTCCGTTCCAGCCGGATAAACTTGTTGAGCCGCGTTCTCCGACACTTCTGACGCGAGGATGGCTGGCCATTGAACAACGTTCGAGAAGTCGGGTGAAAAGAATTTCTATACCAGCGTTCCTGCGTCTGGAGTCGGCTCTCAGCGGCCTCATTCGCCGCCTGAGGGGCAGCGGTCTTGTCTCATTCCGAAACATTGTTTCCGGGGCGTCGAGGAATGACGCCGTGGTGTACTTCATTGCGATCCTCGAATTGGTCCGGCGCAGACAGGTTCAGGTCAAGCAGGACAGTCTCATGGCAGACATCACGGTCGAATGGGACGAAGGTGGATCAAGGGCATCAAAGCGTGCGGGATGACGAGCAGCTACGCTCGTTGCTCGAGAGCCTTCTACTAGTTGCCGGCGGTCCCGTCTCTGTGGCGTCTCTTGCTAAAACGCTTGATGAGTCCACTCGTCGCGTGAGGCGAATGGCCCTGGACTTGAAGGAGAATTTATCCGGCGGCGTTCGAGTTCAGATGGACGGCGATCACGTCCAATACGTCACCGCTCCTGAAAATGCCGAGGCGGTGCGGCGGTTTATCGGAACCGAAAAGCCGGCGCCACTTTCTCGTTCGATGCTCGAGACCCTGACTATCATTGCCTATCGCCAACCCGTCACTCGGTCGGAGGTGGAAGCTGCGCGCGGTGCAAACTGCGATCGGCAAGTTCACACCCTCATGGCGAGGGGATTGATCGAGGAATGCGGCCAGCGAGATACCATCGGCAGACCGATGCAATATGGCACCAGTTTTTCGTTTTTGGAGTACTTTGGGCTTCGGTCGCTCGAGGATCTGCCGGTGCTGCCGGCCGCTTCCGTTGCCTCCGGGGTCGGCACGGAAATTGGACTACGAGCCGTTCAACCGGAGCTCAGGAATGAAGAAGGCGGCCAGGACTCGTCCTGACCGCCTCAACCTCATCTTAAAATTTATGCAATCAGCGCTTGGTGTATTGTGGCGCCTTGCGTGCTCGCTTCAGGCCGTACTTCTTGCGCTCCTTCATGCGTGCGTCTCGAGTCAGCAATCCTGCCTTGCGCAATTGCGGTTTCAGAGACTCGTCCGACTGCACGAGCGCTCTCGAGATTGCATGGCGGATGGCGCCTGCCTGTCCAGATAGGCCTCCGCCGAGGACCTTCACGTCGGAGTTGTAGCGGCCGAACTGGCCCGCGACATGGAAAGGTTCCTGAACTTCTGCGGTCCAGAGAGAACCGCCGAAATATAGCTCGAGTGGTTTGCCATTGACGATGATCTCGCCGGTGCCGAGCATGATGCGGGCTCGGGCAACTGACGTTTTGCGACGCCCGACCGCAGCAAAATACTGTTGGACTGCCATTCGCTATCTCCCGTTTCCTTCGTAGTCCGCGCCGGTTGGCTGTCCGCCTGGGAAGGCGTCACCGAGGTCGCGGGGTTGTTGTGCAGCGTGCGGATGCTCCGCACCCGCGTACACTTTCAACTTTCGATACTGCTCTGCTCCGAGCTTGGAATGAGGCAGCATGCCTCGGACCGCCTTTTCTAAAGCGCGCTCCGGGTGCTTGACAAGGAGATCCTCGAGAGACGTCTCGCGGAGTCCGCCCGGATAACCGGAGTGTCGAAAATAGGTCTTATCGGTGAGTTTCTTTCCGGACACTCGAAATTTGTCGGCATTCGTGACGACTACGAAGTCCCCGACGTCATCGTTCGGTGTGTACTGCGCCTTGTGCTTTCCGCGCAATACTCGAGCGATGTCAGAAGCCAGGCGCCCAAGGTTCTGACCTGTCGCATCCACCAGGTACCACTTGGCCTCGATGTCACCCTGTTTTGGAACATAAGTCTTCATACGGTCTCCTCGATCGCGGCTGCCCAAGAGCCCGACTCCACATCGATATTCGCTTGTTCGGAACTTCCGGAGTACTGGACGCTAACCAGGTACAAGCCCTGCGCGGGCGCCGTGTCACCTGCCTCCGTGCGCGTTTTGCTCTCCAGGATCTCTGCAAACTCCCCGATGCTTACTTTCTTGAGCCCTACCCGGATCAGTGTTCCCGCTATCGACCGTATCATCTGGCGCATGAAGCTGTTGCCCTCGAGTTCGATGCTCACGAGGTCTCCATCTCGGAAACAGGAAGCCCGGATGATGGTTCGGGTACGGTTCGTGTCCTGATGAAGAGGCACAAACGAGCTGAAGTCGTGGTTCCCAACCAGAAGCTGACATGCCTCGTGCATCAGCGCATGGTCGAGTGGAACCGGAATGTGAGTGGCGCGATCGCTCCAGAAGGGAGAGCGAGCTGGCCGGTTCCAGATCAGGTACCGGTAGGTTCGCGACCGCGCGCTGTGCCTTGGATGGAAGCTTTCTGGGGCCTCGTCGGCGTGCCTTAGTGAGATGTCGTACGGAAGGCGCGCATTCACGGCGCGGCGGAGCGCCTCGGCCGGCAGTTGAGTTGCTGACGAGAAGGTAAAAACCTGGCCAAGGGCGTGCGCGCCGGCATCGGTTCTTCCCGACCCGGTTGTTCGCACGTCCTCTTGCGTCACAGCTCCTATAGCCTCTTCCAGCACTTGTTGCACTGTCATCTCACCTGGCTGTCTCTGGAACCCCGCATAGCGGGTGCCCAGGTACTCAACCACACAGCGGATCCTGCGCGTGGTTAGCCGCCAATCCTTTCCTGATCCTCGACGAATTCGATCCTTGCCATGTCCGCCGCATCACCCTTGCGCGGGCCCATTTTGATGATGCGCGTGTACCCGCCGGGTCGATCTGCGTAGCGAGGTCCGTAAACCTCGAAGAGCTTTTCGACTATCAGCTTGTCGGGCAGCTTCGAGAGCGCCAGCCGCCGATGATGTAAATCGTCATTCTTGCTGATGGTAACCAGGCGCTCGACGAAGCCGCGAAGTTCCTTGGCGCGAGTCTCCGTGGTCCTTATGCCTTCGTGCAGCAGCATCGAGCGAGCCAGACTTCGCATCATTGCAAGCCGGCGATCGCCCGGCATCCCGAGCCTGCGCCCTGCTTTACGGTGTCTCACGTTAGTTCCTCACAAACGGTTGATGGCGGGGACTAGGTTCGGGTCTCGCTGGTTAGACCTGTCGCGAAATCTTCGGCGACGAGCTTACGAAGCTTCAGTCGATCCGCCAGCTCATCGAACGACTTTTGGCCGAAGTTGCGGATGTCCAGAAGATCCTGAGGATTCATCGTCACGATCTGGCCGACCTTAGTCAGGCCCGCGCGCTTCAAGGAATTCTCTGCTCTCGCCGACAGCTGCAGATCCTCGATTGGCATCTCAGCTTCTTGCGT
Source organism: Chloroflexi bacterium UBA5177 (assembly GCA_002413265.1). Lineage (GTDB taxonomy): Bacteria > Chloroflexota > UBA5177 > UBA5177 > UBA5177 > UBA5177. Next base: position 14,562 of record DHWR01000165.1, on the reverse strand, counting down.
GGGCAGACTGCGCGCACCTGCGGGCTGCTGGCCGATGGCGGGGGTAACTTCTTGACCGAACCCGGCGAGATGCTGGAAATGCTGGGTCAGGATGCCGGCTGCCTGGATCAAAGCGTCATTGGGACCGATGGTCCCGTCGGTCCAGATCTCAAGGATCAGTCTGTCGAAGTTCGTCATCTGGCCGACCCGAGTGTGCTCAACCGTGAAGTTGACACGAGCTACGGGAGAAAAGATGCCGTCCACAGGTATTCGCCCGATTGGCGCCTCTTCACGCTGATCGGCGATGTCGTGGTAACCACGACCTCGCTCTACGACCAGCTCCGCGGACAATCGCACGTCCGGCTTATCCACGGTAAACAGATGCTGCTCCGGATTAATGACCTCGACTTGATCGGTCTTCTGAATGTCGAGAGCTGTGATTGCGCCCTCTCTGCCGCTGACATCCAGCGAGAGGTGTACCGGCTCGTCAGAGTAGGAGCGCAGCCGAATCTTCTTCAGATTCAGGATTAGCTCGGTGACGTCCTCTTTGATACCCGGGATGTCGGAAAACTCGTGACGAATGCCGTCAATGTGCACGGCCGTGATTGCGGCGCCCGCAAGCGACGAAAGCAGGACTCGGCGGAGCGCGTTGCCCAGCGTGACGCCGTAACCCTGTTCCAGGGGCTCGAATTCAAATCGAGCGTAGGTGTCCGAGCTGGTCGTGCACTCAATACGTGGTAACGAAGTGTCCAAAGAGCGAAACTCCCTCTCGCGATTAGCGCGAATAGTACTCGACGATTAGCTGCTCGGTAACCAGGGCGTCGACATCCGAGCGCTGAGGCGAGGTAACCACCCGGCCCGTCATCCCGTTCTTGTCCACTTCCAGCCACTGCGGAGTCTGAGCACGCTGACTGCCGAAACCGGCACCCGACGCGAAGTACTCCGTCTTCTCACTGCCATCGTCAAGGGTAATAACATCACCAGGTTTGAGACGCATCGAGGGGATGTTGGACTTGCGTCCGTTCAACCGGAAATGCGCGTGTGTAACCAGCTGCCGCGCCTGGTCACGCGAGCTGGCGAATCCCATTCGATAGATCACATTGTCAAAACGAAGCTCTAGAAGCTGCAGAAGGTTCTCTCCGGTCATTCCCGGTCGCCGCTCGGCCTCCGCGAAAACTCGTCGGAAGTGACCCTCGAGCACGCCATAAATACGGCGAACTTTCTGCTTTTCACGAAGCTGCAAAGCATATTCAGACGGCTTGCGTCGTCGCCCCTGCCCCGACTGGCCGGCGGGATAGGGCCTGCGCTCGACGGGACATTTCTTTGTGAGACATTTGTCCCCCTTTAGAAAAAGTTTCATGCCCTCTCTGCGACAGAGTTTGCAGTCAGGGCCGGTATATCGTGCCATCAATCCTCCGCTGTCTAACAGTTCAATGCCGCTGCAGTCACAGCGGCGCTTTTCTTTTTCTCTTCGCTGGCGGTCCTCTGTCGAGGCCGCCATCCATATTCCGCGCTATACGCGGCGCCTTTTTCTTGGCCGCGTGCCGTTGTGCGGCACGGGCGTTACGTCCGTGATCGAAATGACGTTCAAGCCCGTCGATTGCAGGGCTCGGATGGCCGACTCTCGGCCCGGACCAGGGCCCTTCACGAAGACATCCACCGACTGCATGCCGTGCTCCATCGCTTTACGCGCGGCAAGCTCGCCACTCATCTGCGCGGCGTAAGGCGTGCTTTTTCTCGAGCCTTTGAAGTTTGCCGCGCCGGCACTGCCCCATGCGATCGGACTCCCCGTCATGTCGGTAATCGTAACCAGGGTGTTGTTGAAGGTGGCGTGAATGTGCGCCTGTCCGCGGGGAACAACCTTTCGCTCTCGGCGCCGTCCGCGTTGCGGTCGACGTGGTGTCTGTCTACCCATGCAGTGCCGTCTCCTCGTTCAATTCATTCGACCTGCCTGGGGTCTCCGCGGCAGGTAACACCGTTACTTCTTCGCTGCTGCCTTACGCCTTCCGGCGACGGTCTTTCGCGCGCCACGTTTGGTTCGCGCATTGGTACGTGTTCGCTGTCCGTGGACGGGCAGGTTGCGACGATGCCGCAGTCCCCTATAGCAGCCGATCTCGGTGAGGCGCTTTATGTTCAGAGCTACCTGTCGGCGAAGGTCTCCCTCCACTCGATAGTCTCGATCGATGACTTCTCGAAGCCGCATCACCTCATCTTCAGTGAGCTGCTGGACGCGCGTATCCGGATTTACCCGAGTCTTCGCAAGGATCTGCTTCGCTACTGAAGGACCGATGCCGAAGATGTAGGTGAGCGCGATTTCGACGCGCTTGTCGCGCGGTACGTCGACTCCTGCAATACGTGCCATGAGACTCTCTACCCCTGCTTTTGCTTGTGTCTAGGATCGGTACAAATAACCATGATCACGCCACGTCGACGGATGATCCTGCACTTATCGCAGCGGCGTTTAACAGATGCTGATACTTTCATGTCTCCCTCGTTCCGCATTCGCTCGCAGTCGTCGCATTCCGGCCCGAGGGGCACGAAGAGTGGCTTCCCTTAAAAAAGGGCAGGCCGCGACGAGCGCACTTCGCGACATGCACCGTTATTGTACTACGTTTGCGGTCTCGAATGGTATACTCCACATTCGTCCTTTGTCCGGAACCGTCAGAACCTCTGCATCGCCCTCGGTTATCAGTACTGTGTGCTCGAATTGGGCCGAGAGCCGCCCGTCTGCCGTTACGACGGTCCACTCATCATCCAGAAGGCGCGTGTCGTAGGTGCCAGCATTGATCATCGGCTCAATCGTCAGCGTCATTCCGGGCCGTAATCGCATCCCGCGGTTGGCCTGGCGGTAATGCGGCACTGTCGGGCCCTCGTGAAGCTCCCTGCCCACACCATGTCCGACGTATTGGCGGACGATGCCGAAGCCGCTGGGGGAGACACAGTCTTCAATTGCGGCGCCGATGTCGTGTAGGAAGCCGTCGGCACGAGCCGCCAGAATACCGCATCTGAGGGCATTTTCCGTTACGTCTACAAGTCGCTGAGCCTCCTGGGACACTCTGCCGACCGGGATGGTGACGGCGGCGTCACCGTGGTACCCCTGATAAAGGGCGCCGACATCGACCTTTACCAGGTCTCCCGCCTTGAGTTTTCGCTTACCCGGTATCCCGTGAACTACCTCTTGATTGACCGAAACGCAGGCGCTTCCTGGAAAATGGTTTACGTGTGGAAAAGCAGGGTCTCCACCTTGCCGGCGGATGGAACGCTCCGCCATCCGATCGACATCCTTCGTCGTCATTCCCGGCTCTACTGAATCGAACAGCTCGGAAAGCGTGTTCGCGACGATCCTGCCGGCACGGCGCATGAGCTCGATTTCCCGAGGGGACTTGATGCTGACGCTCATACTGCCTTCCTAAGTCCGGCTGCGTCGTCCACCCGTGCCTCGACCTCGTCAATGCTTCGAGACCCGTCTACCTCGTGCAGGATCCCCTGTGCGCGGTAGTAATCGGCGAGCGGTTTCGTATCTCGGCGGTATGCCTCCATGCGCTGCTGCACGACCTCCGGCCGCTCATCCGCTCGGCGAATCACCTCGTGACCGCAAACGTCGCAGATGCTGTCGTTCCGTGGCGGATTGGTAGCCGCGTTATAAATTGCTCCGCAATTCGGACAGGTCATTCGCCCTGCGATCCGCGCCACCAACACTTCGATCGGTGACGTTATGTAAAGAGCGAGATCGACCTTCTTACCCTCTTGCGCCAGCTTCTGATCGAGAGCTTTGGCCTGTGCCAGCGTCCGTGGGAAGCCGTCCAGGATGAAGCCGTTACGAGCGTCCGGCTCATGGAGACGTTTGAGAATAATTTTGATGGTAAGGTCATCGGGGACTAGGCGACCACTGTCGTGATAGCGCCGAATCTCGGCAGCTTCAGGGGTGCGTTCCAGGGAGATCGTGCGAAAGATGTCCCCGCTTGAAATTTGGGGCAGCTTTAGAGCCGACTCGAGACGTTTGGCCTGGGTGCCCTTTCCGGCTCCCGGTGGCCCGAACAAGATGATATTCATGCCTTACCTATTGATGAAGCCTTCGTACTGACGCATCATCAGCTGTGCCTCGAGCTGCTTCATCGTGTCCACGGCGACGCCCACGACGATGAGCACAGCCGTGCTGCTGAAGGTGAAGGTGTTGATGTTTGTGGCTTTCGAAATGAAGAACGGAAGGACCGCTATGACGGCAAGAAACACCGCGCCCGCAATCGTGATCCGGTTCAGAATGCTGGTGAGGTACCGCTCAGTGGCTTTGCCTGGTCGATGCCCCGGAATGAAGCCTCCGTTCTTCTGCAACGTGTCAGGCAGGTTCTGCTGCTGAAACGTCACGGACGTGTAGAAGAACGTGAAGCCGATGACCAGCACGAAGTAAATGATCCAGTAGACGCCGTTGGTCGACGTCATCACGTTGTAGATCGTGTGGGCTAGATTTTGTACCCATGTCTGGCTTGCCGAAAAAAAGTATGTGGAAACGGTGCCCGGCAGAATGACAATCGAGGCTGCGAAGATCAGAGGGATCATTCCCGCCGAGTTCACCCGCAGCGGAATGTGAGTGGACTGACCCTGGTACATTCGTCCCCCGCGGATTCTCTTCGCGTACTGCACCGGTATGCGGCGTTGTCCTTCGGACATGAACACGATGGCGTAGACAACTCCCACGGCGATGAGCGCCATGATCACCAGGAAGAGGAAGTTCCCGGCTTGAACTTGCTGCACCAGCAGCACGGGAAGGCGAGCCACGATGCCGGCAAAGATGATGATCGAGATACCGTTCCCAACGCCGTTTTCCGTAATCAGCTCGCCCAGCCACATCGCGAAGATCGTTCCGGCAGTTAGCGAAATGAGAATGGACATCGTCTGGAAAAACGTCGCGCCATTGAACAACCCGAAGTTCGCGAATACCTTGGTCGTGCTGCCGCTGAAGTTGTTCAGCGCAAGCATCTGACCGTACGCCTGGATCAAGGCCAGTGGGACAGTCAGCATTCGCGTGTACTGATTGATTTTGTTGCGGCCGTACTCGCCCTCTTTCGAGAGCTCCTCGAGTCGCGGCACGATCGGCAGTAGCAGCTGCATGACGATCGACGCCGTGATGTATGGATACACGCCGAGAGCCACGATGGAGAAGTTCTGAAGCGAGCCGCCCGAGAAGATATTCAGGAGCTGCAAGAGATTGTTGTTGTTGAGGACGTTGGCAAGGGCCGCCTTATCGACCCCCGGCACCGGCACGTGGGCTGCAATGCGGAAGGTCAGCATCAGACCGAGCGTAAACAGAATCTTCCTGCGAAGATCCGGGATCATGAACGCCCGGCGCGCGTTCAGCAGTGTGCTATTGACCACTCGTTTGCTCCTCAGCGACCTCGGCTTCTGCCACGTCAGGAGGTTGCTCCTTCGCCGAGGCCGCCTCCACGGTCTCCGCAGGTTCCGGAGCGCTCACCGAGCCACCGGCGCCTTCGATCTTCTGTCTGGCGGAAGCGGTGACCTTCAGGTCGACGACGTGCAGCGGGACCGAGAGGTCTCCGTCACCAAGTATTTTGGCCAATGTGTCCTTGCCTTTGATCAAACCCGCGGACTTAAGTGCGGCAAGATCCACGGTGGCACCGCTCTCAAAGGCGGCCAGCTCGCTTATGTTGATGGCGTGATACTCCACTTTCCAGCGATTTGTGAAACCACGACGCTTCGCCATGCGCTGGTTGCGAGATGACATTCCGCGGAAGCCTGCCTTAAGTCCGCCCGATCGAGCTTTCTCGCCCTTGGTCCCCTTGCCTGCAGTTGTGCCCTGACCGCCGGCATTGCCACGTCCCAAGCGCTTGCGGTCTCGATGAGATCCAGGCGCCGGCTTGAGCTCATGCAGTCTCATTGTTCGCTTCCCTCCTCGAGCTCTCGCCAGGAAAGTAGATGCTGGACTTTGGCTACCATCCCGCGAATCGTGGGCGTGTCCTCATGCCGGACAGTGTCATGCAACTTCTTCAGGCCCAAGGCTTCAACGGTTCGCCTTTGTCGGCCGGAACGCCCGATAGAGCTGCGAGCATACGTTATTTCAAGAAGCTTCGCCATCGCTGCTCTCCTCGGATGACACATTGACAGCCATCGCTACCTGCGGCTCGTTTCGCCTAAAACCAAGCTCCTCCAAAGAGCGGCCGCGCGCCGCCGCCTGGTCCTCTGGCGACCGCAGCGATGCGAGCCCTTTGATGGCCGCCTTCACAACGTTCACGGGGTTGTTGCTGCCGTAGTTCTTGCTCAGAATGTCACGGATGCCCGCCGCTTCCACGACTGCACGAACAGCTCCGCCGGCGATAACGCCGGTGCCCGGTGATGCAGGTTTCAGCATGACTTTGCTGGCGCCGAAGTCCACATCGACGCGATGCGGGATGCTGGTCCCGGCAAGCGGAACCCTAATCACATTCTTCTTAGCTTGCTCAACGCCCTTACGGATGGCCTCCGGCACTTCCCCGGCCTTACCCATTCCGGCGCCGACCGTTCCATTGCCATCTCCGACTACGACCATGGCGCTAAAGCTGAACCTTCGGCCGCCTTTGACGACCTTCGCGACGCGATTCACACGGACGACTCGCTCCTCGAGCTTTGCGTCCATTCCTTGATTCCTCGGCATCTGATACCCCTAAAAATCCAGGCCGCCGGCGCGGGCGCCGTCGGCTACTGCCTTGACTCGGCCGTGGTAGAGATACCCGCCGCGATCGAATACAACGCTAGTAATTCCCGCTGCCTTGGCGCGTTCGGCAGCTAGCTGTCCAACTACCTTTGCCTGTTCAGTCTTTGTGCCTTTACCGGCGCCGGCTTCTCTCGACGTGGCCGCGGCCAAGGTGTGACCCGTGGTGTCGTCGATTATCTGCACGTGGATGTGGGCGCTACTGCGGAAGACATTGAAGCGGGGTCGACCTGGCGTTCCGACGACCTTTCTACGAATCGTACGGTGACGCCGCTCTCGGCGCTGACGTACAACTTTTGACTGTGCTGGCATTTCGTTCCCTCAATCGGCAAGGCGGTTCGACCGCCGCGCCGCCTCTACTTGCTGCCGACTTTGCCGGCCTTGCCGGCCTTGCGGCGGATGACTTCGTCCTCGTATCGGATTCCCTTGCCCAAGTACGGCTCAGGCGGTCTTGTCGAACGGATCTTGGCGGCTACTTCGCCGACCATTTCTTTGCTGTTGCCACCGACGATAACGCGGGTCGGAATCGGAACCTCGAAACTAATTCCTTCGGGCGCGGAAATTTCAATAGGATGACTGTAGCCAACCGCGAGTCGCAGATTGTTCCCGTCCTTGGTCGCTCTGTATCCGACGCCATTGATGACGAGGACTCGAGTGAAGCCGGTTGTTACTCCGGTGATCATGTTGTTCACCAGCGCGCGGGTAAGACCGTGCAGGGCCCGAACCGGCCCCTCATCCGACGCCCGCGTCACTACGACCATGCTGTCTTCGCGAGCGACGCTTATACCTTCCGGCACGGTCCAAGAAAGTTCACCCCGCGGCCCTTCGACGCTGATGGCTTGGTCCTTAATATTTACTTTGGCTCCGGCGGGAACCGGAATTGGACGCCGTCCGATACGTGACACGGCTCAGTCCTACCAGATCTCGGCGATGAGCTCGCCGCCAAGGTGCCGGCGACGTGCCTCGCGACCGGTCATGATGCCGCGATTGGTGGAGACCACGACTGTGCCTGCGCCGCCAAGCACCCGAGGCATATCGTGCATTCCGGCATACACCCTCAGGCCCGGCTTACTCACTCGACGCAGCCCGTTCAAGACCGGCCTCTTCTGAGAGTCATATTTCAGGTTGACGCGCAGCGCCTTGGAATTGTCCTGGTCCTTTATGTCGAAGCCGGAAACGTATCCTTCCTGCTCCAGGATCTTGGCTATCGCCAGCTTCATTCTGGAAAAGGGAACATCGACGGCGGCATGCCGCGCTTGCGACGCGTTGCGCAAACGAGTGAGCATGTCAGCTATTGGATCTGTAGTGTTCAAATGTGCAGTCTCCTACCAGCTCGCCTTGATCACGCCCGGGAGATACCCTTTTAGGGCTAGCTCACGGAAGCAAATGCGGCATAGTCCAAACTTCCGCAGGTACGATCGAGGACGTCCGCAGCGGCCACACCGGTTGTGCTGCTGGACTCTATGGCGCGGAGCCCGTTTGGACTTTGCAATCATCGATTTCTTTGCCAAGTGGATTCTCCTTAGGTCCTGAACGGCATTCCCAGGAGCTGAAGCAAGCGCTTCCCTTCCTGGTCTGTCTTTGCGTTTGTAACGATACTGACCTGCAGTCCGCGGACGCGGTCGATCTTGTCGTAGTCGATCTCCGGGAACACCAGCTGCTCTCGGAGTCCGATGCTGAAGTTTCCACGGCCGTCGAAGCCACTGTCCGAAAGCCCCGAGAAGTCGCGAATCCTGGGAAGTCCCAGGGCAATGAACCGGTCGAGAAACTCCCACATGCGATCGGCTCGCAACGTCACCATGGCACCGATGCTCATGCCCTCACGGATCTTGAACTGCGCGATGGACCGTTTTGCCTTCGTCACGACCGGCTTCTGTCCCGCGATGATCGTGAGGTCGCCCAGTGCGGCCTCCAGGGCACGAGGATTAGTGAGAGCCTCGCCCAGTCCGATGTTGAGCGTGATCTTCTTGACCGTTGGCACCGCCATGACGTTCGGATACTCGAAATCCTGGCGCATAGCCGGAACCACGTCCTCTTGGTATTTTGTTTTCAATCTTGGCTTGGTTGCTGTCTCGGTCATGCCCGGGGATTCTCCACGGTTATGGCCTCTCCGCACTGCTTGCAGACGCGCACGTGTTTCTCGCGAGCCTGCGTGCCTTCAGGAAGGTCTTCATGTGCCACGCGCGTCGGTTTGCCGCAGGCCGGACATATCAACATCACGTTCGATCGGCTTATCGGCGCAGGCTTCTCGATAATTCCTGCCTGAAGCGCCGCGCCCTGTCGCCGAAGATGGCGTTTGACAATATTGACGTTCTCCACCTCGACGCGATTCTTCTCTGGGAAAACGGCAACAATTTTTCCTCGTTTGCCACGATCTTTTCCGGCAATGACCAGGACCATATCGCCGCGCCGAAGAGTCATCTTCGTTCTTGAATTACGCTTGTCGGCGTGCTTGTGGATAACCATCTACAGAACCTCCGGCGCAAGCGAAACAATCTTCATAAAGTTCTTCTCACGAAGTTCGCGGGCCACGGGGCCAAAGATGCGGGTCCCGCGGGGATTGTTCTGATTCGTCATCAAAATGACCGCGGCATTGTCGTCAAACCGGATAGTAGATCCATCAGGCCTCGAATACGGTTTAGCAGTGCGAACTACGACCGCCCGCACGACCTCGCCCTTCTTGACCGAGCCACCAGGATTCGCCTGTTTGACGGAAGCAACGACGACGTCTCCCACCGTGCCGTACTTGGCATTCGATCCCTTGAGCACTCGGATAACGCTGATAACTTTTGCTCCCGTGTTGTCTGCCACCCGCAGCCGAGACAGGTTCTGGATCACGTCCGCCTCCTAGACCGTGGTATGGTCCGGTCTGCGGACGATCTCCAGCAGACGCCAGGTTTTTTCTTTGCTGAGCGGACGGGTTTCACCGATCCGCACGATGTCCCCAATCTGAGCTTCGTTGCGCTCATCGTGGGCCTTGAACTTGTGAGTCCGGTGGACTCGCTTCTTGTAAAGCGGATGCTCGACGAGGTTCTCGACGGCGACAATTATGGTCTTTTGCATTTTGTCGCTGACCACTCGTCCAGTCTTTGTTTTGATTTCGCTCGGCATTTATTCCTCCCCCTCGCGTTCGGTCAATATAGTTTTGATTCGAGCGATTTGCCGCCTGGCGGTGAGTAGCTGGGTCGTGTTGTCCGACTGCCGCGTAGCCAGCCGAAATCGAATGTCCATGAGCTCGCGGCCCGCCTCGTCCAGGCGGTCCCAGAGAGCCGGGGTTTCTAGGGTCCGGAGGTCTGCCGACTGCTTATTCGCCATCACTCGCCTCCTGCTTCGCCTTCGCGCACAAGAAACCGCGTCTTGAATGGGAGCTTGTAAGCAGCAAGACGCATGGCTTCCTTTGCCATGTCGTGCGGGACGCCGGCTAGCTCGAAGATCACGTGACCCGGCTTGATAACCGCCACCCAATGATCGGGGGCACCCTTGCCCTTGCCCATCCGGGTTTCGGCCGGCTTCTTGGTCACCGGCTTGTCGGGGAAGACGCGAATCCACACCTTGCCACCACGCCGAACATACCGAGTTATCACACGACGTGCCGCCTCGATCTGACGACTGTCCAGCCAGACCGGCTCGATTGCCTGCAGACCGAACTCTCCAAACGAAACCTCGGTGCCTCGCTGGGCTGTTCCGCGGTTGCGCCCGCGCATCTGCTTGCGGTGCTTTACACGCGACGGCATCAACATGGCTTATTCCCTCTTTCCCTCGCCTACGCCGTCGCCGGTTCCGGCTGCGGAGGAGGAGTAAATTCGGGTCGTGTCATGATGTCGCCCTTGTATATCCAGACCTTTACGCCGATGACGCCGTACGTGGTGATTGCCTCGGCAGTTCCGTAGTCGACATCGGCTCTGAGGGTTTGTAGCGGTACTCGCCCACGGCGATCCGTCTCACGCCGAGACATCTCAGCGCCGCCAAGTCGCCCACCTACAGTGACCTTAATACCCTTCGCGCCGCGGTCCATCGCTCGCTGCAGAGCCTGCTTCATAGCACGCCGGAAGGAGATCCTTTTCACAAGCTGGTCTGCGATGTTCCGCGCGACCAGCGTCGCATTGACGTCTGGCTGGCGCACCTCGATGATGTTGACCTTGACCTTCTTGCCGGTTCGCGATTCAAGTGCCTGGCGCAGCTGTTCCACGTTCTGCCCGCTCTTGCCGATGATGATGCCCGGCCGAGCGGTATGGATCGTGACGGTGACGTTGTTGGCGGAGCGGTCAATGTCTACATCTGCAACGCCGGCATTGGAATGCCGGGTAAGAATCAGGCCGCGGATCGCCAAGTCCTCATGAACCAGCTCCGTGTACCCTTTATCCGCGTACCAGCGGGCGTGCCACGGCTTAAAGATGCCGAGACGAAAACCATTCGGATTTACTTTTTGACCCATTAGGAGAGTGCCCTTTCTTCAACCACGGCTGTAATGTGTGAACCCCGCCTTAGTCGCGGCGCGGGCCGGCCGTGCGAGCGTTCAATGAATCGTTTGAGAGTCGGCGCCTCATCGACGTAGATTCGAAGTACATAAAGAGCGTTGGCGTCGAGATCGAAATTGTTTTCGGCGTTCGCAGCCGCCGACTTCACGACCTTATAGACATCGCGTGCGGCGGTCTGAGGCATCAGACTGAGAATTGCAAGAGCCTCTTGCACAGATCGACCTCGGACTTGATCTACCACCAGGCGCACCTTCTGCGGTGAGCGGCGGATATTTTTGGCTACGGCGCGAACTTCCATTAGCTTCCTTATTTCACCGAACCCGAACGCTCGCCCTTGATATGGCCGCGGAAGTGTCGGGTGGGAGCGAATTCACCAAGTTTGTGACCGACCATGTTTTCGCTAATGAAAATGGGCACGTGACGCCGGCCGTCGTGCACTGCGATCGTCAGTCCGACCATTTCAGGAACGATTGTTGACGGTCGGGACCAGGTTTTTATGATGCGCTTCTCGGTAGTACGAGTTGCCGAAGCAACTTTCTTTGCCAGGGAGGCCTCGATGTACGGGCCCTTCTTGACCGAACGTGACATGTGTTCTCGCGCTCCTAGCGACCGGTCTTCCGGCGGCGGACTATAAATTTGTCGGACGATTTGGTTCCACGGGTACGGTAACCGAGAGTTGGCTTGCCCCAAGGCGTTTGCGGCTGGCCGCCAATCGGAGCGCGGCCTTCCCCACCGCCGTGTGGGTGATCGGCAGGATTCATGACAGACCCGCGCACACCGGGTCGGCGACCGAGATGCCGGGAGCGGCCCGCCTTGCCGATGGTTATCAGCGAATGCTCGATGTTCCCGACTTGCCCGAGCGTCGCCATGCACTTCACGTGCAGCAGTCTCTGTTCCCCGGAAGGCATGCGTATGGAGGCGTATTCGCCTTCCCGAGCAACCAGCTGGGCTTGCGTGCCGGCCGAACGGACAAGAACTCCGCCCCGACCGGGCTGCAGTTCGATGTTGTGGATGTACGACCCGAGCGGAACGTTCGTCAGGGGCAGCGCATTTCCCACACGCACCTCTGCCTCCGGTCCGGCCTCGAGCATGTCTCCGACCTTCAGGCCGTTGGGCGCAAGGATGTAACGTTTTTCACCGTCGACGTAGTGCAACAGCGCGATGCGAGCAGATCGATTAGGATCGTACTCGATGCTCGCGACTCTCGCCGGAACCCCAGTCTTATTGCGTTTGAAGTCGATCAATCGATACTGACGTTTGTGGCCGCCACCTTGGTGACGGGTCGATATTCGCCCCTGATTGTTTCTTCCCGCGCGCTTGGGAAGCGGCCGCAGCAATGACTTCTCGGGCTTCGACTTCGTGATGTCGCTGAAGGCCGAGACAGACATCCCACGGCGCCCGGGAGAGGTTGGCTTGTATTTTTTGACGGGCATTACACGGCTCCAAAGAAGTCGGCGATGCGATCACCGATGGCCAAAGTGACGATGGCTTTTTTCCACGCGACGTTGTATCCACGCCGGCTTTTGGACCGACCTATATACCCGGCGCCCTTTTCCTTGGCTGGCATCGAAACGGTCCGAACACTCGAAACCCTCACACCGTAGCGGCTCTCGACCGCACGGCGAATCTCCACTTTGTTGGAGCGGCTGCTGACACGAAATGTGTACTTGTTGTCGGCAGCGAGCTCGGTTGCTTTCTCGCTAACCACCGGTCCGAGCAAGACCTCATGCGCTTGCATCGGTCAGCAACCTTTCGAGCTGGCGTATCGCTTCGACGCTGAAGACCAGCTTGTCGTGCGACAAAACGTCGAGGATGTTCAATATGGAGGCCGGCTTGAAAGCGGCTCCGGGGATATTGCGGGCGGCGCGCTCCGTTTGCTCGTTGATTGCTTCATCGATCAAAAGCACTCGGCCGGTGGCATTCAGCCCGTAAAGTGCGTCCAGCATCACTCGCGTCTTTGGTTCAGACGGTAGGAGGGAGCTGACCACGACAATTCCATCGTCAGCGAGTCTTGAAGTGAGCGCCGAGCGAGTTGCCGCCCGCCGCATTTTCTTGGGCATTCGGACTGCGTAGCTTCTGGGCTGAGGCGGAAAGGCTACTCCGCCGCCCTTGAAAAGCGGAGACTTCCGATCACCGTGTCGAGCGCGCCCGGTGCCCTTCTGTCGATAGACCTTCATGGTGCTGCCCCGGACCTCACCTCGAGACTTTGCTTTATGAGCTCCAAGGCGTTGTGAAGCCTGAATGCGCTGGACCGCCTGATGCATGAGGGCGACGTTTACTGGCGCGGCAAAGACTTCATCACTGAGCGTGATCGTCTCTGCATCGCCGCCTTCGAGAGTTTTGACCGCAATATCCGGCATGATGGCCCCTTAGCCCTTCCGGCCCTTTACGGCCTTGCGTATCACCAGCACCGCATTCTTCGCTCCGGGGACGCCTCCCTTGATAAGGAGAACATTCCGATCGGGCATGACATCGACCACGCGGAGATTTAGGATGGTCGCGCGCCTGTTCCCCATATGACCAGACATCTTCATGCCTTTAAAGACCCGGCCAGGAGTGCTGCTGGCGCCGATAGATCCTGGCGCGCGATGTCTATCCGATTGGCCGTGAGTCTTCGGTCCGCCGGCAAAGCCGTGACGCTTCACGGTTCCGGCGAAGCCCTTGCCCTTTGTTCCGTGCGTGCCGGGGACGGCCCCAACCGTAACGTCTACGTTTTCGCCCTTTTCAAAGACATCGGCTCCCACCGTATCTCCAACGTTTAGCGCCTCGTCAAAAGGAACCTCGTGGAGGTGGCGTAGGCCCGGGACGGAGAGGTTCTTGAGATGCCCCTTCTCGGGCTTGTTCAGCTTGCGGGTCAGTCCAAAGCCGAGCTGGACCGCGCTGTACCCGTCTTTTTCCGGCGTTCGGATCTGCGTGACGTAGTTGGGCCCGACCTCCACCACCGTGACAGGAGTAGCCACGCCGGTCTCGTCGAAGACCTGCGTCATGCCTATCTTTCGCCCCATCAAACTACTTACCATTCCGTCATTCCTACAGCTTGATCTCGATGTCCACTCCGGCAGGAAGGTTGAGGCGCATCAGCGCATCAACCGTCTTGGGAGTAGGCTCGAGCACGTCGATGAGACGCTTGTGCGTCCTGATCTCGAACTGCTCGCGCGAATCCTTGTCGATAAACGGACCTCGCAGCACGGTGTACCGGTTGATTTCGGTCGGGAGCGGCACGGGCCCAGAAACGTTGGCCCCGGTTCGCTGTGCGGTATCGACTATCTGGTTGGCCGACTGGTCCAGGATCTTGTGATCGTAGGCCTTCAGGCGGATCCGAATGCGCTGCTTGGTCAGTGTTCGGCCCATCGATTACTCCTTGACCGAGGCGACAGCGCCGGCGCCGACGGTCCGGCCACC
>DHWR01000130.1 GCA_002413265.1 Chloroflexi bacterium UBA5177 | reverse complement strand
GCCGACCCCTTGGTGACCGCGGTTGCGATTGCCTCGAATGTTGATGGTCATCCCATCGACGCGCTTATCGTCCGCAAGGACCCCAAGGCTCACGGTACGGGGCGTCAGATCGAGGGGCCATGGAGGAAAGGGTTGCGCGTCGCGATCCTGGAAGACACGATGACGACCGGGGCTTCGGCTCTCAAAGCAGCGGAAGTGATTGTCGAAGCCGGCGGATCCGTTAGCTGTCTTCTCGGGCTGATCGATCGGGAGGAAGGCGCGGGTGAAGCGGCAGGGCGCGCCGGGTACGCGTTCGACTCGATCTATAAGGCGAGCGAAATTCTGGCCGAGGCCTAAACCTGGTACGTCTCGAGCTCGCGCGCCAGCTCGACGGGACCCTGAAACGCCGAACCAGCCTGTTTCAGGAGATCGTCTCCGGAGTCCTCCATGTAGTGCGTGAGAACGAGGCGGCCGACTTTTGCCACGGACGCGAGGCTGCCGGCCAGATCGCCGGTAAGGTGACCCGGTTGAATGCCCGCCTTTTCGTGAAGCTGTGTGGCCTCCACCAAAGCTACGCTGGCCCCGGCGGCCAGAGCCTGTACATCCGGCGTGGGAGCAGTGTCGCTGGAGAAAAAGAGAGCCTGCGCCGGGTCGTCCACTGGGCTTAGACGCATGGCGTAGGCAGGGATGAAATGCTTCGCGTGGGCGAAGCGGAGCTCCACGCCACCTATGGTCAGCGACCTAGCCGGGTTGTACTCACGGATGCAGAAGGTGCCGGAAAAGAAGGCCTCGTCCAGGTCGAGTGGGGCAGTCAAGGAATCAAGAACGGCGGCGCCGCCGGGTGGAAGCCAGAGCGGCGTCTTAGACTCGGGCTCCCCGCCAAAGCGGTACGCGTAGCGCAACGGCACCAAATCGAAAAAATGGTCCGCATGCATGTGAGACAGGACAATCGCCGTGAGCTGCCGGATGTCGAGCACCGAGCGGAGCGACCCGAGAGAGCCGTGGCCGCAATCTACGAGGAGACTTGTGTCTCCGCGTCGGACAAGATAACCGGAGCAATGGCCACCCGCGTTCTGAAACGACGGACTGCATCCGAGGATGGTGATCCTCATGCTCGCGAGGATGCCCCGGGTTTGATGAGCCTCACCAGGAGATGGTACCGGTTTCGGTCGAGAGCGCCTGTCTGGCAGTTACGGCGGTCTTGGCACTTCGAGCTCATCCTGTTCGGGCCAGCAGGACGACGCCCGAGCGGGCTGGAAGCTGCCAGCGCGCTGTGGCGCCCGTCACTTGTCCAGCGGCGCCCCACGCCTCGCGGATGTCGCGCAACCCTAGAAGATGGTCCGGCAGCGGGGTGTCCACCTCGAGCGGCTGGTCGCCGGCGTTCAGGGCGATGATCGCGACGGCATCCCCAAGCATTCTCGCGAACACGTAGAGGTCGCCCTCCGCGAAAAGACTGCGAAAGTCCCCGTGACGCAGCACCTCGTGTTCCTTGCGCAGCTGAATGCAACTGTTCAAATGGCCCAGAAGACTGGAATTCCAGTCGGAAGGGTCCCATGGAAAAGCGCAACGAGCGGCCTCGATGGTGCCCGCCCCGGTCATGCCTATCTCATCACCGTAGTAGATGCAGGGAGCGCCGGGAAATGTCGCTTGAAACAGATAAGCGAGCCGAAGCGAGGTCTCATCGCCGTTCACGGTAGACAGGTATCTCGGCGTGTCATGAGTTCCCAACACATTGAGCTGAGACAGGACGATCTCCCACGGATACGCGCCCAGCAGGGTCTCTAACTGACGTTGAAAGCCTGAGGCGTCGAGCGGATCAATGGCGCTTAGCCCGGTGCTGCTCACCCCGGCGTCGTCGATCCCCCTCGTCCCGGAGAAGAATCCTAGGCAGGCCCTGGTAAAGGGGTAATTCATCACCGCGTCGAACTGGTCGCCTGCCAGCCACCGGCGCGCGTCACCCCAAATCTCTCCGACGATGTACGCATCTGGGTTTGCGCGCTTTACTCGAAGCCGAAACTCACGCCAGAAATCGTCGTCATTGATCTCGTTCGGCACGTCCAGCCGCCATCCGTCCACGCCCTGCCGGATCCAGAACTCGCCGACCTCCCAGAGGAACTCTCGGACCGCCTGTGTGTCTGTGTTGAATTCCGGGAGTGCCCGGTCGTTCCACCAGCAGGCATAGCCTGGTGGTAGATCAGCAGGGCCGTAGGGGTGCAGCGGCCAGCTAGAGATCGTGAACCAATCGAGGTACGGTGAATTCCCGCCGTTCTCGAGGATGTGAGCGAACTGGAAGAAGCTTCGCCCGCAGTGATTGAAGACGCCATCCAGGATTAGCTTCATTCGGCGAGCGTGGACTTCCGCCAAAAGCGTCCCAAACGCTTCGTTGCCACCGAGCATGGGATCGATCGAGAAGTAATCGTGAGTGTGATAGCGGTGGTTCGCCGTCGATCGGAATATCGGGCAAAGGTAGATCGCCGTTACACCCAGGTCCTGCAGGTAGTCCAGGTGCTCCACGATGCCGAGCAGGTCACCCCCTTTGAAGCCCTGCACGGTTGGAGCTGATTCCCACGTCTCGAGGTTGCTCGGTTTCGCCACCCGCGGGCTCTTGGCAAATCGATCGGGGAAGATTTGATAGAAGACTGCGTCCCGCACCCATGCGGGCGCCAGCCCAGTTTCAGGACGGCTCTCAGCCGCGATTGATTGCATTCCTAGCGTTCTCCGCGTATTTGATGGGCCGGGACTCGAGGCTCAGACAGGCACGAAAATGCTGATGCCCAGCGGCGGCAACGTCAAGCTGGCCGAGCAGGGCTGGCCGTGCCAGGGTACTTCTTCTGCTTCTCGAGGCTGCGTGTTGCACACGCCGCTGCCACCATACGCTACGGCATCGCTGTTGAGGGCTTCCCGATAGGAGCCCTTGCGCGGCAATCCGATACGATAGTTTTCGCGAACCACCGGCGTGAAATTACAGGCGACAATCGCCAGGTCGTCGCTCTCTTGTCCGCGGCGTAAGAACGCTAACACGCTGGCGTCCGCATCCGAAAAATCGATCCACTCGAAGCCTTGCCAGTCAAAGTCCACCGCGTGAAGAGCGTTCTTTTCCGTGTAGAGGCTGTTCAGTTCGCGCATGAAACTCTGCAAGCCGCGATGCATCTTGCCCTCGTCTCCGGGCAGATCCAGCAAGTGCCAATCCAGACTGGTGGCGTAGTTCCATTCCGACCACTGCCCGATCTCGCTGCCCATGAAAAGGAGCTTCTTGCCAGGGTGGCACCACATGTAGCCGTAGAGGAGGCGCAGATTTGCGAACTTCTGCCAGAGGTCGCCAGGCATCTTTCCTAGCAGGGAGGCCTTGCCGTGCACCACTTCGTCATGGGATAGGGGCAGGACGAAGCGCTCGGTGAAGGCGTACATCATCGAGAAGGTCAGCTCGTTCTGATGAAAGCGGCGATAAATCGGATCGCTCGCCATGTACGCGAGGGTATCGTGCATCCAGCCCATGTTCCATTTCAGGTCGAAGCCAAGCCCGCCCGACTCGACAGAACCGGTTACTTTGGGCCAGGCGGTCGACTCCTCGGCGATCATTAGCGCCCCCGGATACTCTTCGTGCACAACGGCGTTAATGTGCCTCAGTAGGTCGATCGCATCCAGATTTTCGCGACCTCCATACCGATTGGGTATCCACTCTCCGGGCTCACGGGAGTAGTCGAGGTAGAGCATAGAGGCGACCGCGTCAACCCTGAGCCCGTCGATGTGATAGCGGTCAAACCAGGACAGGGCGTTGGACAGCAGAAAGGTCTGTACCTCGCTCCGACCGTAGTTGAAAATGTACGTGCCCCAGTCGGGGTGCTCGCCCTGACGAGGATCCGCGTGCTCATAGAGAGCTGACCCGTCGAACCTGCCAAGCCCATGCGCGTCTTTCGGGAAGTGCGCCGGAACCCAGTCCAGCAGTACGCCCAAGCCCGCGTGATGACAACGGTCCACGAAGTACATGAAGTCCTTTGGAGATCCATATCGTGCACTGGGAGCGAAGTAGCCAACTGTCTGATAGCCCCACGACATGTCGAGAGGGTGCTCGGCCACGGGAAGCAGCTCCAGGTGCGTGTAGCCGAGGTCTTTGGCGTAGGCCGGCAGCTCTTCCGCCAGCTCGCGATAGGTGAGAAACCGCTCGGGATCCGTGGGATCTCGCTTCCACGAGCTGAGGTGAACCTCATAGATGGCCACGGGCTGCGAGCTCCAGTCCGTCTCGACTCGCCGTTCTATCCAGTCGCCGTCATCCCACGCATAACCGTTAAGGTCCGCGACGATCGATGCATTGTTGGGGCGCCGTTCGGCGGCGGCGCCGTACGGGTCTGACTTCTCCAGCCAGACTTCCGAACCGCGGGGCTGAATGGCAAATTTGTAGAGCACGCCCGGCTTGACTCCCGGCACGAAGGCCTGCCAGACACCCGAGTCTCCGGCAGGCTGCAGCGGAGTGGCGCCTGGACTCCATGAGTTGAAATCGCCGACGACGCTGACAGCTCCCGCGTTCGGCGACCAGACTGCGAAGCTCACACCGTTTCTTCGACCCTGCCGTTCGAGCTGCGCTCCCATATGCCTGTGCGCGGCCCGATGCTGTCCAGTGCCGAACAGATGGAGATCAAAGTCGGTGAGCGTCATGGGCAGCACCTACAATCGAAGAGAGTTGAGCCAGAGCAAGGACGCCTAGGAGCTAGACTCGTGGCCTTTTCACGCGCCGCCGGCATCCTGTTGCATCCGACCTCGTTGCCCGGCCCGGGAGGCGTCGGCACCCTGGGCGAGCACGCGTACCAATTCGTGGATATGTTGCAGGAAGCCGGCATGAGCCTCTGGCAGGTCTTGCCGCTCGGCCCCACCGGCTACGGGGACTCGCCATATTCTGCACTATCGGCTTTTGCCGGCAACCCGTTCCTGATCGCGCTCGAGCCCCTGATAGAGCGCGGCTGGCTGACCCATGAAGATCTGCAGCCGCTTTCAGGCATGCCAGAGACCCACGTAGACTTCGGGCGGCTGGTGCCCAACAAGATGAAGGTGCTTCGGCAGGCATTCAACACATATCGAGAGCTCGAGGCGGATTCTACCGAGAAGGATCTCTTCGGCACGGAGCAGGCTTCGTGGCTCGAAGATTTTGCTCTCTTCATGGCCCTCAAGGACGAACACGGCGGAGGACCCTGGATCGACTGGGAGCCGGCTCTGCGTGTCCGTGATCCTGAGAAGCTAGAAGAGGCGCGAGCACGGCTTTCGGAGGCTATCGAATTTCATCGCTTCACACAATTCGTCTTCTTTCAGCAGTGGATGGCTCTCAAGCGATACGCAAACGAGCGTGGAGTGCGGATCGTGGGCGACATCCCGATCTTTGTGGCGAACGACAGCTCGGACGTCTGGGGCAACCAAGAGCTCTTCCAGCTCGACTCGTCCGGTGTGCAGATCGTGGATGCCGGAGTACCGCCCGATTACTTCAGCGCCACGGGCCAGCTGTGGGGAAACCCCCACTACCAGTGGGAAGCGATGGCCGCCGACGGTTTTTCCTGGTGGATTCACCGGTTCCGCTCTTTGCTGACGCTGGTCGACGTGGTACGCCTCGACCACTTCCGTGGCTTCGCGGCTGCCTGGGCCGTTCCCCACGGGAACGATACGGCGGAGGTAGGCGAGTGGATTCCCGCGCCTGGCCGCGAATTGTTCTCGGCGGTTCGAGATGCGCTCGGAGATCTGCCCATCATCGCCGAAAATCTTGGTGTCATCACGCCCGACGTCGAAGCCCTGCGCGCTGAGTTCGGCTATCCGGGGATGCACATTCTTCAGTTCGCGTTTGGCAGCGGTGCCGACAACCCCAGCCTGCCTCACAACATCGAGCAAAACAACGTGGTCTACACGGGAACCCACGACAACGACACCACCGTTGGCTGGTTCGAAAAGTCGGAGCGTGAGGAGCAAGACTTTGTCCGCGACTACCTGCGCACGCCTTGCGTGGATGTTGCTTGGGATCTCATGCGAGCCGCGCTGGCCTCGGTCGGGGTGTTTGCCATCGTTCCGCTTCAGGACGTCTGCCGGCTGGGCAGCGCAGCGCGAATGAACCTGCCTGGACGCGCCTCAGGGAACTGGGGGTGGCGCTTTCCCGACGGCGCGGTCAGCAAGCTCGACCTGCAGAACCTGCGCGACTTGGTTCGGGTCTACGGTCGCAAGGAGCTGGAAGAGCTCGCGCAAGCAACCATCTCCTCAGGCGAACTAAAGCCTGCGGGATCGGCCTGAGGCCGTTCGCGAATTTTCTTGACAGTAAGGCGACTTGCCCGCACAATGTGTGCAAGTTACTATTCCCGGGAAAAGCAAGGGCCTTGCTTTCTTGGGGATGCAATCTGAATAACAGGAACGTGAGGTGGCGCGTGCCGCCTCTCGCGCTCGGTTAGGTCAGGCACATGGTTGCACGGAGAAGGCCGATTGCTTGCTGAGGTGCGCGGTTCTCAAATTTGGACGCTGCCCGCTTCTAGGTTAGAGGCCAGGCAATCCGAAGCTCCGGCTCTTGCGCTCGGGTGGTCCCGGGTCGAACCGGTGCCCGATACGCGGAGTAACTTTTGACACACCTATGCTTCATCCGGCCCGTCATTCGGTCGCGCACTGGGGGCGCGGGTAGTGAACTTCGGGCAGGGCAAGCGATTGAAACCGGGAGGAGTTTAGCCGGCGTTATGTGACTTACTTCTGATCTGTGCCGACAGGGGAGCGCCGAGCGAACGTCCGACCGTCGCACCGATCTCATGGAAATGCGGACCCACATAGGGTGCAGTGAGTAAGAATCTCAGGCGCTCGTCCGATAGCGATGAGACTCCTGCTCTCGTAGGCTGGGAATCAGCATGGCGCCCTTACAGGGACAGCCGCTCTGCGACCGTCGTCGCACAGGAGGTCAGATGAGACGGTATCCAAAGATGCTTCTGACTGGTGGTTCCGTTGCTGTTGCCCTGATTGTTCTGAGTGGACGTGCCTTCGGCGCCCCGGCCGGAACTCCATTCGCTCCCTGGTCGGTCGGGCATCAAGGCCCCATTGACATGATGGGAAGCCACGGCCTTGCCGCCACGATGGGCGGGGCAAACGACGCAGCAGCCAACCGCGCCGTGCTCACCATCGACCAGGCAGTGTGGCGCGTCCGGCGCTACGCCGCCCGGTACGGCAATCCGAACCTCGTCGTCGACGAAGTCCTGGAGTTCCAGCGGAACTTCTACGCCATCGTGAAGGACACGAGGACGGGACACGGCGCCTTTGAAGTCCTGGTCAACAAGTGGACGGGTGCGGTCTTCCCCGAGTACGGGCCGGCCATGATGTGGAACACCACCTATGGAATGATGACCGGCGGAATGGGCGGCATGATGGGCTTCCAGCAGGCCCGCGGCCCGATGAAATTCACACCAGAGCGAGCCCGACGCATCGCCCAGCACTGGCTGAATCAGAATCGGGCGGGATCGACGACGGAAGCTCCCGACCAGTTCCCGGGATATTACACAGTGCATTTCCTCCACCAGGGGAAGATCGCCGGCATGCTCTCGGTCAACGGTTATGCCGGACGCGTGTGGTACCACGACTGGCACGGGAAGTTCCTCCGCATGAGAGTGGTACGTGGGTGACGGCAAGGACACAAGCATGATGCCGGGGAGCCACAGGAGGGGCATTGGGTTCGCCATGAGCGTTGCTATGGTCATCACGTGGGGACACGTAATCTGCGGCCTCGTTCAGCCCGGGCTGCAAGAGCGCCCGCGCAGAACACCGTAGGCGCTCGATGCTAGCCGGGCGGAGTAATGTGGGCGGGCCCACAAGGATAGGTAGCGTACGAGAGATCCGTCCGCACATACAGCGCGTGGTTGAGCATGAAGACCCGATCTGTGGGAGGCGAATCGGCTTCGTCCAGATTCATGCGATCCGTTCGGCGGGTGCGCGCACATTTGTGTTCTGCTCCCCGGGCTGTGTGGAGCAGTTCGATCTCATCCGTCGTGCCCTGGAACTTACCGCAATCCGCCGTGGATCGTGACCGCTGGACTGCCGGTTACAGGCAGCTGCCCGTGTCCGTGAGCGTGTCTGGTAAGCCTATTCGCTCCATCTCGTCTTTGCGCGGGCCATCATGCGGAGCACCTCGGGCCCACCGTTTCGCAGCAAGCAGAAGGTGAGGACCGCGGCGAGAGCCAGAAACAGGATGTTGAGCACTAAGGCGTAGCTCCAGCTCAATCTCTGTGTGATAGTCAGGCGCTGAGGTTGTCTGGGACACTCCCGAGCGCGCCAAAAGGCAGTCCTATCGCGGAGGTCTGTCGCTCGCCCCACCCTTCGCTGTCGTCTCGAGTTCCTGCTCCTACACGCGCGAGGCATGAGCACCGCCCTCGGACCAGCTCCAGGCGGAGCCGTGACGGGCGCCCATCAGCCGTCGACGGGTCAAATATCGGGTGGCCGCCCGATGGAGAGATATACCCCCGAGGGGTAAGTTCTAATTGAAGTCGTTTGATCGACTGCCCAATGCAACTAGAGGAGTGGACCAGACGCGCCTGCGCTTACGCCATTTCCGAACCTATCAGTCCCTCGACCTCGGTCTCGCACCCGGCGTCAGTATTCTCCATGGACCGAATGGGTCCGGCAAGACGAACGTGCT
>DHWR01000219.1:44079-44252 GCA_002413265.1 Chloroflexi bacterium UBA5177 | reverse complement strand
TGCGGCGCCTGTACGGTACTGCTGGACGGCCAGGCCGTGAAGGCGTGCACCGTATTAGCCGTCCAGGCGAGCGGCAGCAACGTACAGACGATCGAAGGTCTGGCGAAGGACGGTGAGCTTCATCCGATGCAGGATGCATTCTGGAAGGAGCACGGTCTGCAGTGCGGATTCTG
>DHWR01000219.1:9840-43946 GCA_002413265.1 Chloroflexi bacterium UBA5177 | reverse complement strand
CACGGTCTGCAGTGCGGATTCTGCACGCCTGGCATGATCATGGCCGCGGTCGCTCTCCTCGACCGTAACCCCAATCCCTCGATTGAACAGATCCATGCGGGACTCGAGGGCAACCTCTGTAGGTGCACCGGCTATCACAACATCATCAAAGCCGTGCAGACCGCGGCGAGGCGCGCGGGCGACGCGAACGCGTCACAGCCGGTCTCTTCGGCGGCCTCCGCCAAGTAACCAACTCCGGGGGCCACTTTAGCTTTAGGTTGACGAGAGCTCATCTCCCCATCGGAGGACGCAATGGCCATCGAGTCTCCCAGTCCATTCGGTCAAGCGATTCTCAGGCGTGAGGATCGAAAGTTTATCACCGGGTCCGGCAACTTCGTCGACGACATCAGGCTTCCAGAGATGGCTTATGTTGCTATTCTGCGCAGCCCGCACGGCCACGCGGCCATTCGTTCCATTAACGTGGCTGAGGCGCTTGCGCTGCCCAGCGTGTTGACAGTTGTCACAGGGGCGGACGTGAAGGCAGCAGGCATTGGCGCAATCCCGTGTGGCTGGACTCTGCCCGATATGAAGGTGCCTGTGCATTCCGCGCTCGCGACTGATAAGGTGCGTTTCCAGGGAGACGCGGTAGCAGCCGTAGTGGCCGACAGTCGTGCGGCTTGTGAGGACGCACTCGAGTTGATCGAGGTCGATTACGAGGTCCTTCCGGCCGTGGTCGACCCCGAGACGGCCGTCGCGGGGGAAGCGCCGCTGGTGCACGATGAAATAGCCGACAACATCTCATTCCGCTGGACAGTGAGCGGAGGCGATGTAGACGCCGCATTTCGAGACGCCGACCGGGTGATCGAGCAACGCCTCCTGAACCAGCGGCTCATTCCCAACGCTATCGAACCACGCGCAGCGATTGCTCAGTATGACGAGGCCACTGGTGACTTGACTCTCTGGACTTCGAGCCAAATTCCCCATCTGGTTCGCTTATTGCTCGCCCTGACAATCAACCATCCCGAGAACCACCTGCGTGTCATCTCGCCGGACGTGGGTGGCGCCTTTGGCAGCAAGTTGTACTTCTATCCGGAAGAGGCAATTGTCTCGTTCCTCGCGAAGCGGCTACCCGGAACTCCCGTGAAGTGGGTGCCGACTCGCTCGGAGGATTACCTCACCACCACGCACGGCCGCGACCACGTCGACCGGGCCGCTTTCGCGGTGATGAACGACGGAACGATTACAGGGGTACGAGTCACAACCGTCGCAAATCTCGGGGCGTACCTCTCCACTTTTGCTCCCGGCATCCCAACCATTCTGTTTGGGTTGATGCTTTCTGGAAACTACAAGATCGCGAATATTCACTGTGAGGTGATCGGCGCACTGACGAACACCGTGATGGTCGATGCGTATCGCGGGGCAGGGCGACCGGAGGCAACCTACGTCGTGGAGCGCATGATCGATCTCGTAGCGGATGAGCTTGGAATGGACCCCGCCGACGTTCGTCGAAAGAATTTCATCGGACCCGACGAGTTTCCGTACACAACGCCGACGGGCGTCACCTACGACAGCGGCAAGTACACGGACGCGCTGGACAAAGCGCTACAAACGATCGGGTACCGAGAGTTCAGGACCGAGCAGGAGCAGGCTCGCAAGAGCGGCCGGCTGCTCGGCATTGGCATGGCGAGCTATGTCGAGATCTGTGGCATGGCTCCGTCACAGGTGCTCGGAGCTGTTGGTGGCGGCGCCGGCGGCTGGGAAAGCGCGAACGTCCGGGTTCATCCCACGGGGAAGGTGACCGTATATTCCGGCGCCTGCTGGCACGGCCAGGGCCACGATACGGGGTTTGCCCAGATCGTGGCCGGCGAGCTGGGGGTCCCAATGGAGGACATAGAGATCATCCATGGAGACACGGAGAAGGTGCAGTTTGGAATTGGGACATTCGGTAGCCGCAGCTCCGCAGTGGGCGGAATTGCCGCATACCTGAGCGCGCAGAAGGTGAAAGAGAAGGCGCGCCGGATCGCAGCGCATCTACTGGAAGCGCCTCTCGAAGACGTGGTGTACGAGGACGGCAAATGTTTCGTGCAGGGTTCACCAGGCGAGGCGAAGACTCTCGCCGACATCTCGCTCGCGGCCTACCTAGCGCACAACTATCCCTCGGATCTCGAGCCCGGCTTGGAAGAGACGACCTTCTACGATCCCTCTAACTTCACGTGGCCTTTCGGCACGCACGTTTGCTCCGTAGAAGTCGATCCCGACACCGGGACCGTGAAGATCCTCAAATACTTGGCGGTCGACGACTGTGGCAGAGTCATCAATCCGATGCTCAAGGACGGGCAGGTGCATGGTGGGATTGCCCAGGGCATCGCGCAAGCGCTGTATGAGCACGCCGTATACAACGCAGAGGGCGCCCTTTTAACGGGCAGCATGGTGGATTATGCGATCCCGGGAGCGAGCGAGCTTCCAATGTTCCAGACAGACGAAACGGTTACTCCCAGCCCGGTTAACCCTTTGGGTATCAAGGGCATTGGGGAGGCGGGAACGATAGGTTCGACCGCCTGTGTCGTGAACGCCGTCCTGGATGCGCTCAAACCTCGGGGCATCCGACACATCGACATGCCGCTCTCCCAGGAGCGAGTATGGCGCGCGCTGAATGGAGCTCAGCCATGATCCCAGCGGCTTTCGACTACATCGCGGCATCGTCCGTCGACGAGGCCATCGAGATGCTTCAAAAGCACGGTGATCAAGCCAAGCTTCTGGCTGGTGGCCACAGCTTGCTGCCGCTTATGAAGCTGCGCCTGGCCGCTCCCGGTGTACTCGTGGATCTCGGCAAAATCGAAGACCTAAGGTATATCCGCGACGCAGGGGATCACCTGGCCATCGGATCTATGACTACCCACTACATGCTGGAGTCATCGGCACTTGTGCAGGAACGCGTGCCCTTGCTCTCGCACGCTGCAGGGATGGTCGGCGACATGCAGGTGCGGAACAGAGGGACTATTGGAGGTAGTCTGGCTCACGCGGACCCCGCCTCCGATCTGCCGTCTATAGTCACTGTGCTGCGGGCCGGGATCGTGGCCCGCGGGCCGCGGGGGGAGCGGTTGATCCCGGCTGACGGCTTCTTTCAGAACACGTGGACGAGCACGCTCTATCCCGAGGAAGTGGTCACCGAGATTCGCGTGCCGTACGCCAGCGGGCGTACCTCGAGCACGTACCAAAAATTTCGGCAGCGGGCCGCCGACTGGGCCATCGTGGGTGTCGCCGTAAGTCTCACACTCGACAACGGGTCGGTTCGAGATGCTGGGGTCGTGTTGACCAATGTTGGGAGCACACCAGTTCGCGCCACTGCCGTCGAGGAGGCGCTTCGCGGAGGTCCGTCGACGAGAGAGGCTCTCGGCGCCGCAGCCGAGCGCGCCGCCGATGGTCTCAATCCTCCCGGGGAGCTAAAGGGCTCTCCCGAGTACAAGCTTCATCTCGCCCGGATCCTGACGCTGCGCGCGCTCGAAACTGCGCTCAGTGGATAGCCTCAGCCTACCGCCGCACCGCTGATCTCAACGAGCGGACGACCGGTGCGGCCATACTTCACCGTGGCCATCTCTGACAGAATGGCGAGCGCGATCTCCTCGGGTGTGACGGCGCCGATGTCGAGGCCGATGGGCCCCCGTAATCGCGCGATTTCTTCCTCCGAAACGCCACTCTGCAGCAGCATCGCGCGCCGCTGCCGCTGTGTAGTGCGGCTGCCGATCATGCCGACGTAGCGCGCATCGCTCCGCAGCAGCACGGGCAGCAGCGGCTCCTCAAATTTGGGGTCGTGGGTCAGAACGGCCACATAGGTGGATGCGTCGAGCGGTGGGAGTGATTCCAGTGCGAGGTGCGGCCAGGCGACGAGGATCTCCGCCGCGTCTGGGAAGCGTTCGCGCGTCGTGTACGAGGCTCTGGCATCGATCACGGTGACCCGATAGCCTACTTTGGCCGCAACCGCACAGAGCGCCGGAGCGGCGTGAACAGCGCCCATGATGAGCAGACGTGGAAGAGGAGCGAAGGACTCAATGAAGATGTCGACAGGGTCTAGAATCGAGCTCGTTGGACCATACGTCCGCACTTCTGTGGTGCCATTGCGCAGAAGAGCAAGCGCATCGGCCTTCACCTCAGCGTCGAGACCCGCGTCGCCGAGGCTGCCCTCCTCACCGCCGTCCTGCAAGATCAGCATTTTCCGTCCGGCCCGCTCCAGCGGCCGCACGACGGTCGCGGTCGCGGCGGGGACATCCGCCTCCAACGCCTTGGCCAGGCGATCGAAGAGGGTCAGACTAGGTTCCAGATACCGGGTCGCCGGCCCGGTGTGAGAGGGTATCGAGCCAACCCGCGCCCACGGGTGTATAGGCGGCGTCGACCGGCTCGACGAAGACTTGAACCGAACCGCCGCACATCAGGCCGACCTCCCACGACATGTCTGGCGAGTAGCCGTACTCGATAATCTCCGGTCGGCCGGTGCGCAGGACCTCCACGGCATGCTCGATGACGTCCGCATCGACGCAGCCACCGCTGATCGACCCCGCGATCTTGCCGCTCGCAGTAACCGCCATCTTGGCTCCAACCGGTCGCGGCGTGGATCCCGCCGTCGTGAGGACCGTCGCAATCGCCACGTGCTCGCCCTCTGCCTGCCACGAACGCACATGGTCCACAATTTCGCGCATCGTCCCGCCCTTTCACCTACCTCGCCGCCCTGAAAAGTCCGCGCCGAGCGGTTTTGGTGATTCAGCATAGCGTTATGCGCTCGACAAAGCCCTCGTGCTTTGACGCGGAGGCCCCCAAGGCTTACGTTGGGGCACAACTGTATACGCTCGGCGGAAAAAGGAGGATGGCCACATGCTCCCTGCAGCATTCGATTATGTCCGCCCCTCAGATCTAACGGAGACCGTGCAGATCCTGGCGCAACGTGGCGATGAGGGGAAACTGCTGGCGGGCGGCCAGAGTCTTATTCCCCTCCTGAAACTGCGCTTTGCCCTGCCGGAGGTGTTGATCGATATCGGGCGGCTGGAGGGTTTCGAATATGTGCGCGTGGAGGGTGAGCAGCTTCGAATCGGGGCTGGTACGCGGCACGCCTTCCTCGCTGCATCACCCGTGGCCCGAGAGCATGCGCCTGCCCTGGCGGCGGCAGCACCCCAGATCGCCGATCCGATTGTTCGCAACTGGGGGACAATCGGCGGCTCGCTGGCACATGCTGATCCTGCGGGCGACCTGGGCTCGGTGATGATCGCAGCCAACTCGGATTTTGTGGCATTGAGCAATCGCGGGGAGCGTGTGCTTCGCGCGCGCGAATTTTTCGAGGGTCCCTTCACCACGGCACTTGCTCCGGACGAGCTACTGGTAGAGATTCGGGTTCCCCTCGCCCGGGGTCGAGCGTTCGGCTCGTATTCGAAGCTCGAACGCAAGATCGGTGACTTCGCCACCGTGGGAGTGGCGGTCTGTCTCGATATGGATGACGGGACGTGCCGAACGGCCGGCATTGGTCTCACGGCGGTCGGCGCAACCAATCTGGAGGCGAGAGAAGCCGAAGTTGCGCTGAGCGGACGCCGGCTCGACAACGAGGCCATTGAGGAAGCATCGAGGCGAGCCGCGGATGCCGCGGATCCAACATCCGACCTGCGGGGTTCGGCGGAGTATAAGCGCGACGTTGTGCGCGTGTACGTGCAGCGCGCGCTGAAGCAGGCGGGAGGAATGAACCGATGACGACGCAACATATTGAGGTCACCGTCAATGGGACTACCCACGCTGCGGATGTCGAGCCTCGCCAACTTCTGGCCTTCTTTTTGCGCGAGCAGCTGCGGCTCACAGGCGTGCACGTGGGTTGTGACACCACAAGCTGCGGTGTCTGCACCGTGCTGCTCGACGGCGTGCCCATCAAGTCCTGCACTGCTCTCGCGGTCCAGGCGGATGGGCGCGAGATTCGGACCGTGGAGGGCCTGGAGCAGAACGGCACGCTCCATCCGATCCAAGCAGCCTTTATGGAAGAACACGGTCTTCAGTGCGGCTTTTGCACGCCCGGTATGATGATGGCCTCCGTCGCGCTGCTCGAGTCCAATCCCAATCCGAGCGAAGAGGAGATTCGCTGGGCCCTTTCCGGCAATCTGTGCCGCTGCACCGGGTACATGAATATCGTCAAGTCCGTCCGCCGAGCCGCCGAGAACATCCGTGAGGAAAACGCGGTTCCAGTAGGCGCCGGCGAAGGGAGATAAACCATGGCAACTGAGATCGCGCACGGTGGCATTGGCGCTTCGGTCAAGCGCAAGGAAGATCCGCGCTTCATCCGCGGTAAGGGAACCTACATCGACGACGTGGTTCTCCCCGGCATGCTCTACATGAAGATCCTGCGCAGCCCACACGCCCACGCGAAGATCCTGTCGATCAACGCGGACGCGGCAAGCGTCCTACCCGGCGTCGTGGCGGTGGTAACGGGTGAGTTGATGGCGGCGCACAACCTGGCATGGATGCCGACGATGAGCGGCGACACGCAAGCTGTGCTGGCAACAGATAAGGTACGGTTCCAGGGCCAGGAAGTGGCCGCGGTCATCGCTTCCGATCCCTATCTCGCTCAGGATGCGGTGGATCTTATCGAGGTTGAGTACGAGCCGCTGCAAGCGGTCGTCGATCCTCACAAGGCCAACGATCCGGGCGTTCCGGTTATTCGGGACGACAAAGAGGGACAGACCGACAATCACATCTACCACTGGGAGGCGGGAGACAAGGCGGCCACAGACGCGGCCTTCGCACAGGCCGACAAGGTGGTATCGCTTACCACCCACTATCCTCGCTGCCATCCTGCGCCCTTGGAGACATGTGGCTGCGTCGCGGATGTGAACCCGGCGACAAAGCACACGACCATCTACATGACCAGCCAGGCGCCCCATGCCATCCGGACCGTCTTCGCTCTCGTCACGGGGTTGCCCGAACAGGAAATCCGGATCATCTCCCCCGACATCGGCGGCGGCTTCGGAAACAAAGTGCCCGTCTATCCCGGCTATGTCGTGGCGACGGCAGCCTCTCTCCTGCTGGGAAAGCCGGTCAAGTGGATCGAGGACAGGTCGGAGAATCTGATTTCCACCGGTTTCGCCCGTGACTACCACATGAGCGGCGAGCTGGCTCTGAAGGACGACGGAACCATGCTTGGCTTGCGCGTCCGATTGATCAGCGACAACGGCGCGTTCTTTGCCGACGCACAACCATCCAAGTTCAAGGCTGGACTCTTCCACATAGTGACAGGGTCGTACGACATGCCCGCTGCGCATATCATCGCGGACGGCGCCTACACGAACAAGGCGCCGGGCGGCGTGGCGTATCGCTGTTCCTTCCGCGTGACGGAGGCGTCCTACCTCATCGAGAGACTGGTCCAGAGCGCCGCGTATGAGCTAGAGATCGATCCGGTTGAGCTGCGGCGGAAGAACTTTGTACGCAAGGACCAGTTCCCGTATCTTTCATGCACCGGCTGGGTCTACGACAGCGGGGACTACCACGGTGCGATGGACCTGGCGATCGAAAAGCTGGGTTACGAGGAGCTGCGGCGCGAACAGGCTGAAAAGCGTGCACGCGGAGAGTTCATGGGCATCGGTGTGGCGTCCTTTACTGAGGTCGTCGGTGCCGGCCACGGAAAAGACTACGACATTATGGGACTCCGAATGTTCGATTCGGCGGAGCTCCGAGTGCATCCCACCGGAAAAGCCATCCTCAAGCTGGGAGTAAAGTCTCAGGGCCAGGGCCACGAGACGACCTTCGCGCAGATCGTGGAGGAGGAGCTGGGTATCCCCTTCTCGGACGTGGAGGTGCGAGAAGGCGACACAGACAATACGCCCTATGGCCTCGGAACCTATGCGTCTCGCAGCACGCCGGTAGCGGGCGCGGCCACGGCCATGGTTGCCCGCAAGCTCCGCGCAAAGGCACAGGAGCTCGCGGCTCACCTGCTGGAGACGCGCCCGGAAGATCTGGAGTTCGAACGTGGCAAGTTCTTCGTCAAGGGCTCGCGTGAGCACTTCAAAACTATTCAGGACTGTGCGTTTGCCGCCTACACGAACCTGCCGGACGATATGGAACCCGGACTTGAGGGTGTGACCTACTACGATCCGCCGAACATGACTTACCCGTTCGGGACCTACATGGTGGTGGTTGACATCGACCGGGGGACGGGTGAGGTCAAGGTGCGCCGCATGGTCGCCGTTGACGACTGCGGAGTGCGAATTAATCCAATGGTCGTGGAAGGCCAGATCCATGGTGGACTGTGCGAAGGGTACGGCATTGCGTTTACGCAGCTCATCACGTTCGACGAGGCCGGTAACTGCTTGGGGTCCAATTTCATGGACTACCTCTTGCCTACTGCCTGGGAAACGCCGAACTTCGAGGTCTATGAGACCGTGACCCCGTCTCCGCATCATCCGCTCGGCGCCAAGGGTGTGGGCGAGTCCCCCACCGTGGGTTCCCCCGCGGCGTATGTCAATGCTGTGATCGACGCTGTGGCTCATCTGGGGGTACGCAATATCGAGATGCCAGTCACCTCCGACAAGGTCTGGGCTGCGCTGCGAGCCGCCGGGGTGGACGCGTAGGGGTCAAGCATGGGCACCGTGGTTTCAGATGAA
Organism: Chloroflexi bacterium UBA5177; assembly: GCA_002413265.1. Classification (GTDB taxonomy): domain Bacteria; phylum Chloroflexota; class UBA5177; order UBA5177; family UBA5177; genus UBA5177. The sequence goes on along the minus strand of DHWR01000219.1, from coordinate 35,343 downwards.
GTCCTCGCCGAGTTCGCACGGTTGCGAGCGGCCGGTGTTAGGTGTTGTATCGCGACGGTAGTGCGCGTCGCCGCTCCAACCTCGGCGAAGCCCGGCGACAAGGCGGTGATTACGGCGGACGGGACCATGGTGGGCTGGATTGGCGGCTCGTGCTCCGAACCATCGATCCGTCGCGAGGCACAGCTCGCGTTGCAAGACGGCACGCCCCGGGTCGTTCGGATCAAGCCTGATACTGAAAAGACGGATGACCTGGGCGCTCTCTCAGATGGCGAGGTGGTCCTCCAGATGAGCTGCCCGTCTGGCGGGACGCTAGAGATCTTTCTCGAACCATACGTGGCCCGGCCTCAGCTTGTGGTCATCGGGCGCAGCCCCACTGCACGGTCGCTCACCCGGCTAGCCGGAATCGTCGGGTATCGGAGCTGCGGCGTTCACCCGGGAGCAGGTCTTGATGATTTTCCCGGGGCCGATTCCATCGTGGCGAACCTGGACCTCGCGGGTGCCGGGATCGGCTCGGACTCGTGGGTCGTGGTGGCCACCATGGGTCACTACGACGTCGAGGCACTCGAAGCCGTCCTGCGCACGGAAGCTGCCTATGTGGGCCTGGTCGCCTCGCGCCGACGACGTAATGCGGTGGTACAAGCGCTTCGCAAGCGAGGATGGCCTGGAGATGCCTTATCTGGCATCGTCAACCCCGCCGGACGAACGCTGGCCGATGCTGCTGAAGAGATAGCGTTGTCTGTGCTGGCAGACATCGTCGATCGGCGAAATCGCCGGCACAAACGGATGGCTCCAGCTACCGAGCCGAGCGTTCCAGCCTTCGCCACGGATCCCGTGTGCGGGATGGCCGTCGAGATCGCCGGCGCCTTGTTCCAGTCGGGTGACGTCTACTTCTGCGGTGCCAGCTGCCGGGAGGCATACGAGAGGGAGCCGGACCGCTACCATGTCCTCGCGTGACGGCAAGGTCGCCGGACTAATCCTCGCGGCTGGTCGGTCACGTCGCCTGGGCCAGCTCAAGCAGACGCTGCCTTTTGGGAACGGGACGGTCCTCGATCAGGCCATTGCGCAAACCGAGTCCGTGGCTGAGCTGGATGTGGTCGTGGTGGTCCTGCCCGCGGGGGATCTTGTGCCCGCTCCTCGTGTGAGGTGGGCTCGTCTCGTCCACGTGGAGCACGAGGGTCCATGCTCGTCGTCACTGCACGCCGGCCTGCGTGCGCTTCCTGACCGGATTGACGCAATTGCGGTTCTACCGGCCGACCAGCCGGCCTTGGATACCGAGCTCATCAGCCTCGCGGTGCGGTCATGGCTGCGGTCTCGCCCTGCCGCGCTGACGCTCAGCTATCGCGGGGAACCGGGCCACCCGCTCATCTTCTCCGCGTCGCTCATTGACGAGTTGAGCGCCCTGCACGGCGAAAAAGCCATGTGGCGCCTGCTGGAGAACCTAGCGGACGTTGTAGAACGGGTACATGTGGACACCCCTCTTCCACAGGATATCGACACGCTCGACGACTACAAGCGTATCTTGTCAACCGTCCGCTAGCAGGCAAACGGCGCCTTCAAGAGCTCCTACGGGCGCGACCTATTGCGCTGTCACGACATCTTGGCCTAGTTTAGCCGCCCTGCAGTCGCTAGGGCCTCACCTTCGGTTCAACTATCGACGCAAGCCCTCTCAGCCCCCGCGCCAGCTGTGAGCGGGCGACGTCCGCGAGAATGGGCAGCATCTTTATAGGCTGAGCTTCCGGCGTTGAAGTTGACGTCGGGTGCCCAGATACAACTGGTGCCGGATGCGAAGTGCTGGCGTGATTCGCAGCAGGCGCGCCGGTCTCGGCTGCGGTCTGGACGGCCGTGGAGGCATCAGTCTGTGACAGCACCGCTTCAGGCGAGCGAGTATCCTCACCCTGGATCAACTTCGCTTCGAGGTTGCGAGCAAATTCGCCGATGAGCCGGCTCGCGACATCCTGCATGATGCCCCGGCCAAACTGCGCCACCCTGCCGGACACATCGACCTGCGAGTGGAGATCGACTACCGTTCGAGCGGCGCCGTCTTCCACGAGATGCGAGGTCGTTGTGCTGGAGGCGTTTCCCGTCCCCCGAGTTTCTCTACCGGATGCGACGAGCACGACGGTGTGCGATTCTTCGTCGACTTTGCTGATCGTCACCGTTCCTTTGTACGCCATCTGCACCGCTCCTAGTTTGATTTTGACGGTGCCTTTGTACTCCGTGTCGCTCACGACTTCGGTGAGCTCCGCTCCAGGCATGCAGCGAGCGACTTCACGGACGTTGAGTAGAAAATCCCAGACTCGCCGTAGCGGAGCATTGACGGTGAAGCTGTTGTCGAACTCCATAGAATTCTCCCCGTGCCCGGAGTAGTGGGCACGTGTTCCCTTCAGAGTACAGCCGCATGGCTCCTACCCGATGCCTTCTGGACCAAGTCTGGGCTACGTTTGCCTCCCGTTCTGCGTTGCGTTTTGTGGCTGACCCGCAGCCTAGACCGGGCGCCGCTAAAACTCCTCTTATTCGTCGTCCGGGAAGGGAGTGACCTGCATCAGTGGCTGGCCGGTTTCGACCAGGTCTTCGTCATTCGCCAGAACCTGGATCACCGTACCGGCGACCTCCGACTTGACTTCATTGAAGAGCTTCATGGTTTCGATGAGCGCGACCACGTCGTCCACGTGGACTTGCGATCCATTCTGCACGTATGCGGGCTGGTCCGGCGCCGGCCGCGAGAAGAAGACTCCGGTGAGAGGCGCTGTGATCGGGACCCCGTCGGGTGTCGGTTCGGCGGGGCGACGAGCGTCAGACGCCGCCTGGGCGCCTGGTTCACGCCGGATGAAAAGGCGGGACGTACCGTCCGCGACCTCGAGCTCGTCGATGTCGCTGGACTCAAGCTGGTCCAGAACTCGGCGCAGCAGCGCGGGATCGAGCAGAGACCCGCCCTCATCGTCTCGTCCTTCCATCACCTCACGCAGCGTAGCGACGAAGGATCAAGCTGACGTTATGGCCGCCGAAGCCGAATGAATTGCTCATGACCGTGTCAAGGTGCATCGCTCGCCCCTGGTTCGGCACGTAGTCAAGGTCACACTCCGGGTCGGGAAATTCGTAGTTGATCGTTGGCGGGACGAAACTGTCTTGGATGGCTTTGAGGCAGATGACGGCCTCGACCGCGCCGGCGGCCCCAAGAAGATGACCGGTCATCGACTTGGTGGAGCTGACCGCCAGATTGCGAGCATGCTCGCCGAATATGGTCTTGATGGCGGCTGTCTCGGCTCGGTCGCCGACCGGTGTGGACGTGCCGTGCGCGTTCAGGTACTGGATTTCGCTGGGATCCATCGACGCCGCCCGAAGCGCCATCTTCATGGCGCGCGCGGCGCCTTCACCACCTGGCGCCGGATCTGTGATGTGCGAGGCGTCGGCACTCAATCCGTACCCGGAGACCTCTCCCAGAATCGTAGCGCCCCGGGCCTTGGCGTGCTCGAGCTCTTCGAGAATCAGAACGCCGCCGCCTTCAGCCATGATGAATCCATCACGTTGCGCATCAAACGGGCGGCTGGCCCTATGCGGCTCATCGTTCCGGGTAGAGAGGGCACGCATCTGACTGAATCCGGCCACTCCCATCTCGACAATTCCTGCCTCAGAGCCTCCGGCGATCATCGCGTCGGCCTGATCTCGCTTGATAATCTCGGCGGCCTCTCCGATGGCGTGCGCACTCGTGGAGCATGCCGAGACAGTGCTGAAATTCGGCCCTTTGGCCCCCAAATTGATCGATATCAGCCCGGGAGCTAGGTCGACCACCATCATCGTGATGATGAAAGGACTGACCCGGCTCGGGCCTCGATCGAACAGCGTCTTGAACGCCTCGGTAAGCGATTCCAGCCCGCCGATTCCCGAGCCGACGATAACGCCCACCCGCTCGGCGTTGTGGGGCGTAATCTCGAGGCCGGATGAGGCGAGAGCTTCGACACTCGCCGCCCAAGCCATCTGCTGAAAGCGGTCCATGCGTCGCGCTTCTTTTGGCGACATGACCTTCGTGGGATCAAAGTCCTTGCACTCGCCGGCAAATCGAACCGGCAACCTGCTGGCGTCGAATCTTGTAATGGGACCGATGCCCGACTTGCCCTCTCGGATCCCGCACCAGGTGCCCTGAACATCCGGACCGAGGGGCGAAAGGCAGCCCATGCCCGTGACGACGACCCGTCTGTCCACCCCTCCACCTCAGAAAAAGACCGCCTGAAAAGGCGGCTTGTTTACTGGCCTGATTGTGCCTGACGGTGCTGCAGCGGTACAAGGTGCGACGAGCACCAAGACGGGAGCATCGCCGCGATTTGAGGGATTAGAGGGCAACTGGGGACATTGGCGAGGCGTGAGGGTCTCCAATACAATTGACTTTGCTCGTACCGGTCAAACATCTGCCGACGTAGCTCAGCTGGTAGAGCAGGCGCTTCGTAAGCGTCAGGTCGCCGGTTCGAGTCCGGCCGTCGGCTCCAGCCAGAGCAAGGCGCCCTCTTCGGCGCCTTGTTCCACTTAAGCTCCTGTGAGGTCACGCGCGTAAAATCGTTGCGTGTTTGCGAGCCGGCGATTTGTTCGTCGTTTTAGATCGGGAGTCGCGGTGCGTTTGGCTGCTGCGATCCCTATCGCAATCCTGGCCGCGTGCGGACCCTCTCAATCTATCGTCGCGGACGACACGATGCGAGTCCCTATTTACACGCGTGGACACGCCCTCGATCCCGGCATCGTCGACCCCTCGCGATTCTCCGCCACGACGCCGCTGTTCGCTGCCGGGATGCTCAATGCGGGACTGTTGAAGCTGGGGCCCGATCTTCATGTCATTCCCGATCTGGCGGTATCAATACCCACCATCTCGATCAATGGACGCGTCTACACGTTCACGATCCGTCAGGACGCGCGCTTCGCCGACGGCAGTCGTTGCACCGCCCTAGATGTGGAGCAATCGTGGGTTCGTGCCCTGCAGAGCCCCGACCGGTCACCGCTGGTGTGGCAGGACCTCGGAGGAATCGAAGGGGCGTCCGCGGTATCGGACGGCATGGCAAACACGCTATCGGGAGTGTCGGTGCTTCATCGCCTCTCGATCCGCATTCGATTGGACAGCCCCGATTCCACTTTCCTCGAGAAGTTGGCGTTTCCGGTCACGGCGGTCGTGAGGCCAAGCCCTCCGCACTCGCTGCTTGGTCTTGGACCGTGGGCGCTTACCGTTCGGGCTCCTGACGGAGGATACACTTTGCGGCCGCGGAAGCATTACTACGGCGGTCCACTGTCGTTGAAGTCGGTTGAGCTCCTGCCGGTCTCAAATGCGAGTCGCGGCATGGACCTCTACCGAAAGGGGTCCATCGATATCGCCTGGGTGTCACCCAGCAACTACTTCACCTACCAAAACGCCGCAGAGTTCCATAACAGCGATTCGCTCGATGCTTACTACGCGCTTCCGCCCCGAAGCGCTGGTGTTGATCTGGCATCCCGCCTCGACCGAAATGCGCTGGAAACCTCTTTGCCAGGCGCGGTTACTGCTTTGACTACTCTGGTTCCTCCGACGGTCCCGGATTACGTGTCTTCTCCACCGACCGTCGATCCGCCACCCGGACAGAGTGCGCGGCGATCCTCGCTCAGTCTGGATTCGCCGAGAGATCCAATCGAAAAGGACCTGGCCCAGGCGCTGCGCAAGCAATGGGAAACGTCTCGAACCGGGTCGCCTGTACGGGTTGTCCACATTACTTTTATGCTCCCGGACCCAGGTAGGTGGCTCACGATTGCGCTCGCCCAGACGGCAAGCCCGTGGCTCCGAAGCCAGCTTGCGTATGCACAAACGCTTACCGAAGACCCCGTCTCGCGCATGGCGCTTTACGGAGAACTCGAATCGTGGGTTCTTTCGCGGGGCTACGTCGTCCCGCTGGTCAGCGGAAAGATTGCATATCTCATGAAGCCCCGGCTGCAAGGAGTGCAGGTTACGCCGTTAGGAATAATGCCGGACAACGACAACTGGGCTCTGGTGAGCATCGGCTAGGAGCGGTCAAGGCCACCTCGGCGTGTCTGGCGAACGGTACACTGGCGAGTAGGCCGCCTCAATTCTGAGAGCTGGACACTTAGTCTCGGCGCTACAAAGCTCACAGATGACCGGGGTGAATCTGTCGTGTATGTGATCGGTGACGCCCATGGGCAGCTCGCCAAGGTGCGGCGGCTGCTCTCGAGCTCCGGCCTCATCGATTCCGATGGGAATTGGTCCGCCGGCTCCGCTACCCTACTGTTCACCGGCGACTTCTGCGACAGAGGCCCGCATGGCATCGAGGTCGTGGAACTGGTTATGCGGCTTCAGGAACAGGCCGAAGACGTCGGCGGTTCGGTCGCCGCATTGCTCGGCAATCACGAGGTCATGCTTCTCGGTGCCCGCAAGTTTCCCGAGTTCGAGGCGTCCTTCGGCTCGAGCTTTTACGAACTGTGGGAATTCAATGGTGGACATGATTCGGATTTGCGCCAGCTGAGCGATGGTCAGGCCGAATGGCTCGCGGGTCTCCGAGCGCTTGTGGTTGCGGAAGAGATACTCTTCATGCACTGCGATGCCACCTTTTATATGGATTTCGGGAAGACGGCGGATGACGTGAACGAAGCCATTCGAGCCATGCTGCACAGCGAGGATCCGCATGCATGGGAAGAGGTCATGTCGCCGTATTTCGATCGAGGGGCATTTATTCAGGGACACGGAGGAGTCGCGGCGGCGAAAAAGGTACTACAGACACTTGGCGGCAGCCGCATCGTGCATGGCCACACACCGATTCCATATTTGACGAGTCAGAATCCCGGTGAGGTAACGGGACCACTTCTCTACGCGGAGGGGCTGTGTTTGGACGTGGATGGCGGAATGTACATGGGGGGTCCAGGCTTTGTCGTCGATACCACGGAGATTCCGCTACTTGAATCTGTCGGGATTGTCGGAAGGGAAAGTGCCTGAGCCCTAGAACGCGACTGGACGGAAAACGCGAGAACGGGAGGCGAAGGAAATGTACCGAGGGCTTCGGGAGATTCAGCTGACGGTGGGTGCGCTGCAAAAGCACCTTCGAGCCGCTCTACTGGCCAACAACACGAGGGACGCGATCGGTCATTCGGGAGCAGTGCATGAGAGCTCTGCGGCAGTCTTACGACAGATCGAGACCGCTTTGCGCAGTGTCGACTCCGACCCGGAGCCCGCGGATCGGCAGGTCGATGCGAATCTTATGCGTGCCGCTGCGCGTTCGATGAGTCTAGCGGTCGAGAACTGCGAACGGGTTGCCCTGGGATCGACCGTCGATGAAATGCGAGATCGCCTGGTAGATGTCAAGACGCAGATCGACTACGCCGACGCCTTCCTTCAAGCCTCACTGGGATTTGACGAGTCGTGACCCACCTCATTCTGCTGGTCAAGGAGCTATCCCGAATGAACCGCGCGCACGAGAATGAGTTCCAGTAGTAGTGGCGCCCGATCGATTAGTTTGCGACTACGAGACCGGTACCAACATAATATCGGCGCCCTGAGGCTCTGACCACAGACCATCTCGAAAAGGACTGGTCAGCACCCTTTTGCAGAGCCCGAGGCCTGATTGGCGCGTGATCTCCGCCGATCCGTATACACGCACATTTGTGTCGCTCAGGCCGCGCCACGCTCCGCCGTCATCACTTTCCCAGGCGATCGTCGCGGTGACTCCCTCGTGACGGGCAAGAAGGCGGTTCACTCCGGCCAGGGCTTCCTGGCGCAGCACGCGGCTACGTTCAGCCTTAACCGGCTCGGGGACCTGATCGGGAAGATGAGCCGCCCGAGTACCGGAGCGGCGGGAGTACTTGAAGACGTGCATACCGTCGAAGTGCAGCGCGTGAATAAATTGCAGGCCGTCCCCAAATTCCTGGTTCGTCTCGCCCGGAAAGCCGGTGATGACATCCGTTGTGACGGTCAAGCCGGGAATTGAGGAGCGGCACTGAGCCACCATTCCGGCGAATTGTTCGGGCGTGTAGCTTCGTTCCATCCTCTCGAGGACGGTCAGACTCCCGGATTGCAGAGGTACATGCAGATGGCGGCACAGTCGCGGATTCTGCCAGAGAGAAAGCCAGGCAGCGTCGAAGTCACCCGGCTCGACTGAGCTCACCCGCAGCCGTTGCACGGACGTGCGATCGAGCACCTCCTGAAGCAGACCACCCAGATCTGGAAGTCCGGAATCCCCTTGGCCGTAGCTGCCGAGATCCACCCCCGTGATGACTACTTCGGAGTGGCCTTCGTCAACAAGCGCCTGCACCCGCAGCACCACATCGTCCACAGGCACGCTTCGGGAGCGTCCCCGGGCTCGTGGAATGATGCAGTAGGTGCAGTGGGAGTCGCAGCCGTCCTGCGCCTTCACCATCGGCCGAGCCCGTTCCTGTCCGCCGGAGATGGTCAGACACTTTTCGAGATCGGTCCAGGTCGGGGTGTCAGCGATCGCTCGTCCGAGTGATCCTCCGACAAGCTCCACGACGTGGTCTTTGTCGCGGTTGCGAATCACCAGCGTGCGATCGCCCGCCAGCTGATGGCCCACGATGCTCGCGTAGCACCCTGTCGCCACGACGAGAGCCTCCGGGTTCGCCCTTCTTGCCTGGCTGAGCATCTGTCTCGACTTCTTGTCGGCGACATGTGTCACCGTGCACGTGTTGACGACGTACACGTCGGCGTTCTCTTCGAAGGACACACAATCATACCCGGCTGCCGCGAACTGCCGCGCGAGCAGGTCGGTCTCGCTCTGGTTCACCTTGCAACCTAGGGTTGTAAAAGCGATGCGAGGCGAGGTCTGAGTGCTCATCGGTCTAGGGAATGAGCCTGTTCACGTCGCGAGGAAACAGCGTGGTCTCACGGATATTATCGGCCTCCAGCAACCGCATGAGGAGACGCTCAGAGCCGATGGCAAAGCCCCCATGAGGAGGAAGTCCGAACTTGAAGGCTTCAAGGTAGCCTTCAAATGGTTCGAGAGACATTCCGCGGTTTTGCATCGTCTCGACCAACTGGGCATGATTGTGAATTCTTTGTGCCCCGCTTACCAGCTCCTGGCCCCGGAACAGCAGATCAAAACCGAAGGAGTGCTCAGGATCTTCGGGATCCGGCATCGTATAGAAGGCACGCTTTACGGTCGGAAAGTGGGTGACGAAACAGAAGTCCGTGCCGTGCTCCCTCAACGCCCACTGGCTCACCCAGCGTTCGTCTTGCGGTGAAAAGTCGGGTTCGTGGAAACGACTCTCGCCGTGCTCATCGAGAATGATCTGCTGAGCTTCACGGAAGGAGATCCGAGGCACGTCACCGAAGACCGGCAGACGCACCTTGAGAGCCTCAAGGTCTGCCGGACGCCGCTCCGCCATCGCCGTAACCATATGCTCCAGCACGCCGATGAGCAGATCGAGAACCTGATCGACTCCATCTATGAACCCCATCTCCGCGTCCAGACTGTTGAATTCGTTCAGGTGGCGGGCGGTGTAATGCTCCTCAGCGCGAAAAGCAGGTCCAATTTCGTAGACGCGCTCGAACACGCCGACCATGATCTGCTTATACAGCTGCGGGCTCTGGGTCAAATACCCCGTCTTCCCGAAGTAGTCCAGAACAAAGACATTGGCGCCGCTTTCGGTGGCGGACCCGAAGATTTTTGGCGTGTGGATCTCCGTAAAGTCTCGAGCACGTAGATACTCTCCAAAGCCCCTGAGCAGGTCCGAATACAGCCGAAATGTCGCCTGCTTCGATGGGTATCGGAGTCCCACGGGAGCATGGTTGAGAAAGACATCGAGCGACGGCTTGAGGACCCGCTTATTGATTTCGAAGGGAAGAACATCGGTCACGGGAGTCAGCACCTCAACGTCCGCGTTCCGAACCTCGACGCCATGGGCGGCCCGCTCTTCCTCATCCACGGTTCCAGTGACCCGGACGACCGTCTCGGCTTGCATTCCCTCGAGCCTTTGCATCTGGTCGGGCTCGAGAATGACCTGCGCCATGCCGGATCGGTCGCGAAGGATCAAGAAGTTGACGGCGCCAAACTTCCGTATCGCATGAACCCAGCCTTCGACCAGAACGCGCTCGTTCTTGTGCGCCGGCAGGTCCGCCGCGAGGACACGGTCTTTCGTCCGTGTGAGCGCCATGAATCCTCCCTAGTACTCGGTTCTCCACCCGGCGGGATCTTCTGCTTTCGTCTCCGCCTGGGCCGGGGCTTCTTGCTCTGCCAGATGGTCGAGGTACTTGTCGGCAGTAAGCGCGGCGATGGAGCCCTCCGCAGCAGCGGTCACGACTTGTTTGAGCGGACTCTTTCGGACATCGCCGGCCACATAGACTCCCGGAGTATGCGTGGCCATGGTGTCGTCAACGAGGATGTATCCATTCTCGTCCGCCTTCACCGCATCTTTGAACATCGCGGTGTTCGGAATATTGCCGACGTAGACGAAGAGGCCCTGAAGAGGTAACTCCGATGTCTCTCCGGTCTTGAGATTGCGAAGAGTCACGCCCTCGATCTTCCCGTCTCCGTTCACTTTCTCCACCACCGTACTCGTGATGAAATCCATTTTGGGATTCTTTTGTGCTCGGTCGACGAGCACTTTCTGAGCTCGGAATTCGTCTCTGCGGTGGATAATCGATACCTTTGAAGCGTACTTCGTGAGGTAGAGGCCCTCGTCGAACGCCGCGTCACCGCCGCCAACGACCGCAACGTGGCCGTCGCGGAAGAACGGGCCATCGCACACGGCACAGTAGGAAACTCCTGAGCCGCGGAGCTCGTTCTCCCCCGGCACCCCGAGGGTCCTGGGCGCGGCGCCGGTAGCGATGATTATCGACTTGCCGCGCATGGTCTTTCCGTCCGACAGCTTGACCTTTTTTACGACTCCGGCGAAGTCCACATCCGTGACTTCGTCCCCGATATTGACAACTGCGCCGAAGTTCTGGGCATGCTCCATCATCATCATGGAGAGCTCAGGGCCCGTCGTCATCTTCACTCCCGGGTAGTCCTCGACTTCCGATGTGGTGGCGATCTGGCCACCCGGCATCTCGCGCTCCAACACGATTGTGCTGCGCATGGCTCGAGCCGCATAGAGGGCAGCCGCCAGTCCCGCGGGACCACCACCGATTATGATCACGTCCCAAACGGTGTCACCGTTGGTCCCGGTTTCTTCCACGTCCACCGTTGTGGTTTCTTGAAGGTCTTGCATGAATGCCTCTAAAGCTAAATGCTTAACTAATGAGCTGGTTCTAGGTCTGTATGAAAAAGCGGTCGGGCCCCGTGACCCAACCGCCGGAAGTGCCCTCTGGTGGGCGATACTGGACTTGAACCAGTGACCTCTGCGATGTCAACGCAGCGCTCTAGCCGCCTGAGCTAATCGCCCGTGTTGCGCACCGTCCAGTATACGTAGGTCCCAAGAATACGGTCAATCAAAAGGAGGAGAGGTGGATTCGTTGCGAGCATGGGTAGCTGACCGCGCCCCGATCCTTTCAGCATTTGCGATTCTGTTTGGCTCCGTCCTTGTTTTGATAGTGATTAGCGTTCTCAGGGGCTGAGTCCGCCCCTGCATCCTGGCGAGCGTGGCCGCTCATTGCAGGTTCGCGCTACCAACACTGGTTAGTCTCGTGACAAACCCATGTCGTTACGCTCGGCTGGAGGCTGAATGGCACTCATAGAAACCTTAAACGATGAGGACGTCGATCGCGATCGGATCTCGAATGCCTTCCGAAACATCATCGAGGCTCTGGGCGAGGATCCGTTACGAGAGGGCCTGCTCGGCACACCCGACCGGGTTTCGCGTCTCTACGCCGAGGTGTTCTCGGGTCTTCAGCAAGACCCACTGGAAATCCTCAAAACCGGTTTTGAGGAAGGGTATGACGAGATGGTGGTGGCCCGGGACATTCCGTTCTACAGCATGTGCGAGCACCACTTCTTGCCGTTCTACGGTGTAGCCCACATCGGCTACGTCCCGAGGGGACGCATCGTGGGCATCAGCAAGCTGGCACGGGTTACAGATGTCTTCGCGCGGCGCCCCCAGGTTCAGGAGCGAATGACAACGCAGATCGCAGACGCATTGGTCGAAGGCTTGAACCCGCTGGGTGCCGGTGTCGTCATCGAAGCGCAGCATCTGTGCATGCTCATGCGCGGCGTGAAGAAACCTGGCAGCAGCATCGTCACGAGCGTCACGCGGGGCTGTTTCAGGGATGATTTGCGCAGTCGAAGCGAGTTCCTCACGCTGGCCGGAATCGCCTCGCACTGAGCCTGCACGGGGTCCTAAAGGCCGGCGATTTTTGTTGTCGCAGGCACCCTAGCGCGGTAGACTGTGATGGTCCGCGAGCGGGTGTAACTCAGTGGTAGAGTGTCTGCTTCCCAAGCAGAAAGCCGTGGGTTCGAATCCCATCACCCGCTCCACTTTCGCCTTCTGGACCTTGCATGAATCTGATTTTTGAACGCGGCAGCGCAGACGCTCCGGCAGGTCATGCGCTTGTGTACTTCCGATCCGGAGAGAGCGAGGTGTACGGCTCGTATCTCATCGTGCCGCCGATTACTTTCGACCCCACCGATTTCACCCCGCCCGCGCTCGCTCCGTTGCTCCAAGGGCTTGATCTCGGCAACACAATGATGGCGACCCCCATGCCTCCCCTTCCCCAGATCGTGCCCAGCGTCGAGTATCTAATGGCTCTGGCGGAGCGACGCCACGACGACCTGATCTTTGCAGGAAATATCGTGGTCTCGTCCGCTGCGCTTTTGATGCCGGAGATTGCCGAAGTTGCCACGCAATACGGAGACCTCTACCAACAGTCAACGGTGCCCGACCCGCAGGCACCGGTTCCGGTCCCGGAAACCTCTCGCTACGACGGCCTGAGCGAGGCGGATAAAATCCGCGAGCTGACGTCACTGGTAGGGCGGCTCAGAGACTCCGTCAGGACCGGACGCGGTGATACCGAGGTGACGGACCAGATGCGTCTGCTCGCCGATACCCTCCCGGCAAAGTACAGGGTATTGCAGCTGACGAGGGCCGCTCAACGCCCCGGTGAGGAAGGACAACGGCTCGCCGAACTCTATCTGGAACGGTGTTACAAGCTCTTGCGCGAGGATTACCTGGACCTGGAGCGAATCGACCGAGAGATAGACGCGTTTGGAGATTGACCTTCCCGACAGAACTCTCTCCCTTGAGCGCGTCGCAGTAATGGGCATCCTGAATACGACGCCCGATTCCTTTTACGACCAGGGCAAATTCGCCGGTTTGGACAAAGCGCAGCGCCGCGCGGTAGAGATGGCGTTCGAGGGCGCCGACATAATAGACATAGGCGGAGAGAAAGCTGGCCCAGGACCTCGTGTTTCAGTCGAGGAAGAGCTGAGCAGAGTGATTCCGGTTATCGAGGCAGTGGCAAATTCGATAGGACTTCCTCTATCTGTCGACACTTTCAAGCCGGAAGTGGCCAGGCAAGCAGTTGAGTGCGGTGCGGAAATAGTCAATAGCATCGGGGGTTTCGAGGATGTCGAGATGCGGCGAGTCGCGGCCGACACAGGGGCAGCCATCGTCATCATGCACATCAAGGGACGGCCCCGTGTGGCGAATCCACGTCCGCGTTATGAGGATGTAGTCGGGGAGGTTGAAGCTTTTCTTCGAGAGCGAGCTGCGGAGTGCATGGCCGACGGAATCGATGGCCGGAGAATCATCATCGACCCTGGTCCTGGGTTCGGCAAGACGACCAGGCAGGACGTGGAGCTTCTAAGCAACCTCCATCGCCTGGCCGCCTTGCCGTTTCCGCTCTTATTGGCGGTATCACGAAAAAAATTCATCGGCGACGTGTTGGGCGAGGCTGTCGATTCTCGGCTGGAAGGTTCTCTGGCCATGGCGGCTTGGGGAGTGCTACAAGGTGCTCGAATGGTTCGAACGCACGACGTAAAAGCCACGCGAAGAGTGGTCGACATGACTGAAGCGACCAGGCACCCGGAATTGGTTGAGCCGAAAACATGACCGTTCGCATGCCCATTCAAGTGATGTCGCCCGATCTCGCACTCAAGATCGCTGCCGGCGAAGTGGTCGAGAGACCTGCTTCAGCAGTGCGCGAGCTGCTCGACAACGCGCTGGATGCGGGGGCGAAGCGCATAGCCGTGGAAGTCGAGGACGCCGGGCTCAAGACCATTCGTGTGGTCGACGACGGCGCCGGCATGCCGCGCGATGAGCTCGCGCTGGCCTTCCGGTCGCATGCTACTAGCAAGATCCGAGATCTGGACGATCTCCAACGCCTCTCCTCTCTCGGATTCAGAGGCGAAGCCCTGCCGTCGATCGCCGCGATCTCTCGTGTAGAAGTGCAGACGCGGACGGAGGAGGAAGCCACCGGCACGCGCTTTTCGATTGCCTTTGGCGAACCCGCGGCTCCGTCCCCGTGCGCGGCCCCGAGGGGCACGCGCATCACCGTCTCAGATCTGTTCTCCAACGTTCCCGCGCGCCGCACATTCGTGCGCTCATTGAGGGCCGAGGGCGGGCAGATTGCCGGCGTGGTGATGAGGCATGCCCTGGCCCACCCCGACGTTCAATTCACCTTGGCTCTCGACGGGGTCAGCACATTTTCGAGCCCTGGATCGGGCAGGTTAGAGGATGTGGCGCCAGAGGTTTTTGGAGCAGTGACCAGCAAGAGCATGATGCCGGTCTTCAGGGAGGAGCAAGGGATTGTTGTCGAGGGCATAGTCGGCAAGCCCAATCTTTCGCGTCAGAACAGGTCCTTGATTCACATTTTCGTCAACGGTCGCTCGGTAGCCAACAGGAGCCTGATCTTCGCCTTGACCCAGGCCTTCAGCGGGTTCCTCATGAGTGGGCGATATCCCGTTGCCGCGGTGCACCTCACCGTGCCCCCCAACGAGGTCGACCCGAACATTCATCCGTCGAAAAGCGAGGTCCGCTTCGCACGCGAGCGAGAGGTGCACGGAGCGCTTCATCGCGCGGTAGAGGCCGCACTAACGGAGCACAGGTTTGGTGAGAACCGCCTCGAACCGGTCACCACCAACGGAGACCAGCCAAGCAGTGCGGATGAACAGATACCCTTCGGCCTTCTACAGACACTGGACCAAGTGCAGGCGGCGATTCCCGAGATCCGCGCGATGCCCGCGCTGCGAATTTTTGGTCAAGCCAATGCGACTTTCATTGTGGCGGAGGGCCCCAGCGGGCTCTACATGATCGACCAGCATGCAGCACACGAGCGCGTCCTCTTCGATCGTTTTGATGCCGAGTTGGAGGTCGGTGACGTCAGCTCGCAATCGCTGCTGGAGCCCGCTCCGGTGGAGCTGAACCCGGGACAGATTGAGGCGCTGGAGGTGAATGCTGGTCTGCTCAAGCGAGCTGGGTTCGATCTGGAACCATTCGGATCCGATGCCTGCCTGGTTCGGTCCGTGCCCACCGCGGCTGCGAGGACAAAGGTCGGAGACCTCGTGTCGGAGGTCCTCACAGAGCTTGAAAACCTTTCCGAACCGGGAGCAGCTCGGGAACGGGCTCTTGCCGCGCTGGCTTGCAAGGCAGCCGTGAAGGCCGGAGCGAGTCTCGACGTAGAGGAGATGCGCGAGCTGGTGACGCAACTGGAGAGTACGGCGAGACCCGCCACCTGTCCGCACGGGCGCCCAACGATGATCCATCTCAGCCACACGCAATTGGAGCGAGAGTTCGGCCGGCGCTAGCTACCCTTTCCGGCTGCGTCAACTCTTTGCTAGACTAGGACCGGCCCCACGAGCTGGGGCTTACTTCCTGTTCTGGGCCGGAGATTCTCCGTTGACTCAGGACGTGCACCGAGGGAAGGAGGGCCCTTGAACCCGTATGAGATGACCTTCATCGTCCGGCCGGATCGAGACGAGGAGGAGACGCGCGCCGCCGTGGAAACGGTGATCGGGCGCGTGGAGTCAACAGGTGGAGACGTGGTCGCCACGGCGCCATGGAACCCGCCGCGCCGCCGAATGGCGTACCCCATCAAGGAATTCAGTGACGGGTACTACGTTACGACCGTCTTTCGAATGGACGGACAGGCGCTGCGCTCGTTCGAGAACGGGTTGAAGCTCAACGAAAACGTGCTGCGCTACCTGGTGGTTCGTGCAACAGATCTACAGGTGCAGCAGGTTCAGCAGCGCGCGCGGCAACCCCAAGTGGCCGCGCAGCCGCCACAGGAGCAAACGCCGGTCGGCGAAGCTGCCAATGAATCGATGCCTGATGAGGCTTCTACTCCTTTACCGGAGGCGGAAACTGCCGGGGGAATTGGCGAGGAGCAGGATCAAGAATCAGCTGTCCCGATAGAGGCTGTCGCAGAGCTCGAAGTAGACGAGCCCGTGGCCGCAGCGACGGCGACCGAGTCAGAGGAGTAAGAGGTATGGCAGGGATCAACAAGGTCATCATCGTCGGAAACCTCGGACGCGACCCGGAGATGCGCTATACACCCAGCGGCGCCGCGGTAACTTCGTTCAGCGTTGCCGTGAGCCGGAACTGGAAGAGTGCCGAAGGAGAGAGCCGCGAGGAGACCGAATGGTTCAACGTCGAATGCTGGAACAAACTGGCTGAGATTACGAACCAATACCTTTCAAAGGGCAAGCAGGTCTACATCGAGGGTCGGCAGCGCACGGAGTCTTGGGACGATAAGAACACCGGCGAAAAGCGCTATAGAACGAAGCTTGTCGCGAGCGAGATGCAGATGCTGGGCTCTCGTGGGGACCAGGGCTCTGCGCCGCCGCCGTCGGGCGACGAGTTTACCGCCGCGGCCACGCCGGCCGGCGACGACTTGGATACCATGCCTTTCTAGGGCTTCCTATGACTTCAGGAGGAATCGTTGGCTAGTTATGCACCGGGCCAGGGCGGTCCACCGCGCGAAGGACATGGTTCGCAGGGGCGACCCGAAGGCGGACGTCCGCGGCGAGACTACCGCAGCTACAACCGTCGAAAGGTCTGCGAGTTCTGCGTCGACCGCGTTCAAGAGATCGACTACAAGGATCTGGCGCGACTACGCAGGTACATATCGGAGCGAGGCAAAATCGAGCCTCGGCGCAAGAAGGGCACCTGCGCAAAGCATCAGCGACGTCTAACCATGGCAATAAAACGTGCCCGCTTGCTGGCACTTCTTCCGTACACACCCGAGCAAGCAAACCGCATTGGTCTATAGGCACAGCGACATCCAGGAGTACGAGTGAGCACGCAATCAGACGAGGCGCAATCGGACGGCATCTCCCGTCGAAAGCGGAGAGCGCCGCAGCGTCGGGTCCCCACCGTTATCAACGAACCGGAACGACGGCCATTCCTTTTCGGCCTAGGTGGAGAGCTAAATCACCGCGAGCGGGAAATGATGAAGGAGCGCGTTGCGCTCTTTGGGGGCATCGCGCTGGCGGTCATCGTGGCAGCCATCCTGGGGTGGGGATTGCTCTGGGACAACGTAATCACGCCCATCCAGCAGAGTCAGGCGAACTCCAAGCCGGTAGCAAAGATCGGTTCGTATACGATTTCAACCGGTTATTTCAAGCGCTTCGTGCACTTTCAGAGTCTGCAGCTGCAATCCAACATTTCGACGCTTCAACAGCAGGAAGCGCAGCTCACCGGCGCCAAGAATGCCGCTCAGCTATCGCTGGTGCAGCAGCAGATTAGCCAGGCCCAAAGCCAGCTCCAGTCGTTGACTTCCGGCTCTCTTACCGAGCTGCTGGATGCTCAGACGGCTTTACAGCGCTACCACGCGGCCGGCGTCACGCTGAAGCCGTCCGAAGTCTCCAAGGCTATGACAGACGTGAAGAAATCGCAAGGCGGCAAGGATTATTTCAACAAGTTCCTCTCGGACTCAGAACTGTCATACGGTGAGCTGCAACAGATCGTCACTGCCCAGATTCTTCAGACCAAGATCCAGACTGCCGTCGGAAAGACCGTAAATCGCTTCACCACCAAAGTGCGAGCCAGTCACATCCTGGTCAAGAGCAAAACGCTCGCACAGCAGCTGCTGGCGAAGGCCCAGCACGGCGCAAACTTTGCCGCGCTGGCCCAAAAGTATTCGATAGACAAGGCCAGCGCGAAGGTCGGCGGAGATCTGGGCTACTTTGCGCCACACACGATGGTGGCTCCGTTCAACAAGGCTGCTTTCTCGATGAAGGTGGGAGAGATCCGGTTGGTGCACAGCCAATACGGTTGGCACATCATCAAGGTCACCGGACGAGAGAAGGCCAAGGTCACCGGCAGCGCTCTTACGCAAGAGCAGCAAACCGCGTACGGGACGTGGCTGCAAAAGCAGCAAGCGGTCCTTGGCGTTCAAAAGTTCATCAAGGCGGCCGATCTGCCCGGTCAGAATGAAATTCCCACGGTGAATCCACTGACTCAGGCGACAAGTCCGGCGGTCGTGACAACTCCGGTCGCGGTTTCAACAGTCGGCGCCAAGCCGAAGGCCACCGCCAAACCCAAGAAGTAGTGCCACTGTTGAACTCCAAGCGGTTTCGGCTTGCGGAATGGACGCGTGGCTCTTATACTTAGCATTACTAGGTAGTAGCGTCGCTAGGTATTGGGGAGGCTGGAGCTGTTAGGTCGCCGCGGCATTGTTCGAGAGCTTCTTGAAACGGCAGTCCTGACCATCGCCATATTTCTCGTGGTGCGGGTCGCCCTCCAAAACTTCAAGGTCGAGGGCGACTCAATGTCCCCGAATCTCCACAACAGCGAGTACATTCTCGTGAATAAGGTGGACTACATGATTGGGAAGCCGTCACGGGGAGACATCATAGTGTTTCATGCGACCCCTGCCGGGCGACCCGACGCCGACTTCATCAAACGTGTGATTGGATTGCCGGGAGAGACGGTCGCCGTGCACAACGACTATGTGTGGATCAACGGGAAGAAGCTGATCGAGCCATATATCGATCAGTACCACCGACCCACCTACGATTTCCCTGCCGCAAAGGTGCCGCCGAACGATTATTTCGTTCTCGGGGACAACAGGAACGACAGCCAGGACTCTCATCTGTGGCGTTGGCTGCCCAAGCAGTACATAATCGGCAAGGCCTGGGTCTCGTACTGGCCGCCAAGTGATCTGCACCTATTCTCGCTGCGGGTGCCCGTCCCGCCTCTTCCCTCGATCACGCTTCACCCCCCGTTCACGGCAGGAGATCATCATGGCTAGCTACTCCAGAGAGTTGCTAAAGGGCGCCGCAGACACGCTCGTTCTCTCCGCCTTCGTGCAGGGGGAGATGCACGGCTACCACGTGCTCAAGGAACTGGAACGGCGCAGCGAAGGCTTCTTTCGCTTCAAGGAGGGCACGCTATATCCAATCCTTCATCGCCTCGAGAAGCAGGGACTTCTATCTGCACGATGGGAAACCATGCCGAGCGGGAGCGAACGTCGCTACTACGCCCTGACGGGCAAGGGCAAGAACGCTCTCGAGGAAAAATTGACCGAATGGCAGTCGTTCGTGCACGCGATGTCCCGGGTAACCGGCACCCTGGGACTAGACTTTCACGAGGCATCATGATCATGGGACGAGATGCCGTCGAACAGCTGACACGGACTTTGAGAGTATCGGCGCGCATGCGCCGATCCATCGAGCGGGAGCTTCGAGCTCACCTTGAAGACTCGCGACGGGAGCTGGAGCTAAGCGGTCTGACGCCGCCGGATGCGGCACGAGAAAGCCTCTCCCGTTTGGGGAACCCGGACGAAATCGTTACCCAGTTCGACACGGTCTACCGGCCAAAGCGAAGAACTCAAATTGGTCTTGCGCTGGCGCTTGCCTCAGGCATGGCGTTGGGAGTCCTTGGAATTGGCGGTTCGCTAGCGAGTGCGACGTCGGCTCACCACAAGCCTGCACAGCACTCACACGTGAGGCACGGGTAGCTAGCGTACGACTATATTCACCAACTTGTCGGGCACGGTAATCACTTTGACGATCTGATTACCCTCGACGTAGGGCTGCACCCGCTTGCTTGCCAGTGCTTGTTCCTGGACGGACTGCATCTCCGTCCCACGTGGCACCTCCAGGCGGTCGCGGAGCTTGCCGTTGACCTGAATGACCACAGTGACGACCTCGTCCAGAGTCAGAGCATCGTCGTAGGTTGGCCAGCTCTCAAGGTGGATGCTGCGTTGGTGCCCCAGGCTATGCCAGAGCTCTTCGGTGATGTGAGGAGCGATCGGGGCAACCAACGTCAACAGAGAACGCACTCCCCATCCCCACGCCTCTGAGCCCTCGAGAGCGGGGCGCAGCCTCTGAAGCGCATTCGTCAGTTCCATTAAAGCGCTTACCGCCGTGTTGAACTCGAGCGATTCCATATCCGCCGTCACACGTTTGATCGTCTTGTGCACCCAGCGCTTCAGCTCTTCAGCCTGTGGCTCTCGGTCGGCTGACTTCCGTGCTGGTTTCTGACACAGATCCCAGACGCGACCCAGCCAGCGATGGATGCCGTTGATGCCTTGCGGATCCCACTGCGCGTCGCCGGTATACGGACTCATGAACACGATGTAGCCACGCAGGGTGTCCGCGCCGAACTGCTCGGCAACGCTGTCCGGCGTGATCACGTTGTGCTTCGACTTGGACATGCGTTTGCCGTCGGGCGCATGCATGGTTCCCTGGTTGAGGAGTCGTGGCGCCGGCTCCCTAAACTCCACCAGACCGGCATCCGCGAGTACTTTAGTGAAAAAGCGGAAATAGAGCAGATGCATCACTGCATGCTCGGCACCACCGACGTACAGGTCCAGCGGACACCAATAGCGGACAGCGGTTCGATCAAATGGTGCTTGATCGTCGTGTGGGCTGCAGAAACGCAGGTAGTACCAGGACGAGTCGACGAAGGTGTCCAACGTATCGGTTTCACGACGGCCGGAGCCCCCGCACTTTGGACAGGGAGCGTTGACAAAGTCCGGATCCAGGGCCAGGGGTGACCTGCCGTCTTCACCGGGCTCGAAGTGTTCCAGGGTCGGCAGCAGGACCGGCAAATCTTCCTCCGGCACTGGAACGATGCCGCAACTCTCGCAGTAGACGATGGGTATGGGAGCGCCCCAGTAACGCTGCCGAGAGACCAGCCAATCGCGCATGCGGTAGTTGGTCGCCGCGTGGCCGACACTGCGCTGTTCGAGCTCGGCGATGATCCGGCTCTTGGCGTCTTCGCTCTGCATGCCCTCGTAGGGACCCGAATTCACCATCACGCCGATACCCGCATAGACGTCATCCGACCCCTCCGTGGGGCTGGGCGGCTCGACAACTCGGACGATGGGCAGACTGTACTTTTTTGCGAACTCCCAGTCGCGCTCGTCGCCTCCTGGGACGGCCATGATGGCTCCGGTGCCGTAGCTCATGAGCACGTAATCCGCGACCCACACCGGAATCTCTTTGTTAGTGAACGGGTTGATGGCGTGGCCGCCGGTTGGGACTCCGGTCTTCTCGCGCTCAGCGGAGAGCCTCTCGATCTCACTCTGCCTGGCCGCCTGCTGCTGGTACTGCGTCACTCGCGCCCTGTGCTCCTCGGTCGTCAGAACATCGACCAGTGGGTGCTCCGGCGACAAGACCATGAACGTAGCGCCGTATATTGTGTCCGGCCGCGTCGTAAAGACCCTGATGGGATACTCGACTCCTTGAGCATCTCGAGCCTGAAATGTGATATCCGCGCCCGTGCTCTTACCAATCCAGTTTCGCTGCATCAGAATGATGCGTTCGGGCCAGCTCAGATGGTTCAGGGACTCCAGGAGCTCTTCCGCGTAGTCGGTGATCCGGAAGTACCACTGCTCCAACGCCACTTTTTCGACCAGCTGATCGTGATGACGCCAGCAGTAGCCGTTCTCCACCTGCTCGTTGGCCAGGATGGTCTTACATTGCGGGCACCACCACTGCATGCCGATGCCCCTGTAAGCCAATCCACGCTTGAACATCAATAGAAACAGCCACTGAGTCCAGCGATAGTAGTCGGGCTCGGAGGAGTTGATCTCGCGACTCCAGTCGTAGGAGATGCCCTGCAGACGAAGCTGTCGCTTGAAATTGGCGACGTTTTTGGGCACGTTCTCGTACGGCGGAATCTGCTGCAGAATTGCTTCGTTCTCGGCCGGTAGACCAAAGGCATCCCAGCCCATGGGATGCATTACGTTGTCCCCCCTCATACGTCTGAAGCGGGTGGCTACATCCGTCCCTACGTACTGCTTCGAATGGCCCACATGAAGACCGTCGCCCGACGGGTAAGGGAAGAAGTCTAGTAGGTAGTACTTCGGCTTGTCGGAGAAGTCCTGCGCTCTGTACAGGCCTTCCTCTTCCCAGCGGTCCTGCCATTTCCGCTCGAACTGCTGGGGAATGTATTTGGTTCGTCCATTTTCGATGATTGCCATGTGCTTCCTCCAGGAAATCAAAAACCCCTCCATCCTCACTGGGACGGAGGGTTCCCCGCTATACCACCCAAGTAGCGTTCACATCACTCGGAGGAGAGGAAGTCTGGTGGAGCTGAGGGGATTCGAACCCCTGACCTTCTCAATGCCATTGAGACGCGCTCCCAACTGCGCCACAGCCCCGCAAGCTCTCCCGAGCACGCGAAAAGACCGTTCATTGTAGCACTGTATCCGGTGCCGCACGTGCGAGATATCGGCCGGTGTGTTCGACATTCCTTGCCGGCTTTCACCGTCCCGGCTCGCTGCCCAACTGTGCTTACTACTCTGGTCTGCCGTCTATTCAAGATAAGCCATGCATGGCGTTGTCCCAATAGTGACTGGTGGAGTGATGCCTCCAAATACGAGCCCCGGCCCCAGGGTAGCCGGCGGCTCGTTCCGGATTGGAGGCCGGAAGCTCGCCGCCAGAAACTGTCAGGACGAGGTCGTGGCCGCTCTGGTGGCGCTTCAGAGGCACACGGATGCGCACGTGTTCACGATACGTGAGGTATACGCAGAGATGACGGCAGCGAGGACCCGATATGCCGAGACGACGGTCTTCAAAACCATGCAGCGCATGAAGGTCCCCTCGAACCGACCGCCATACCTGTGTCGGGTTCGTGTCGGGCGGCAGAGTTATCGACTAGAACCGGCCGAGCCCAGGTCCCCGGCGGAAAGGGCCAACGACGCCGTCGGCGGTCCGGTATGAGGCCAGGGCCTCCCCGGTTGGGGGACGTGGTCAGCTGGCCATGCGTTTGAGGGCGAGAAGCGCACCCCTCACGCTCGGATGTCATGCACGGCTGCGAGTCGTTCTGCGCCGACGAAGAGGTGCCACGGCTCGACGCTGGTCGTCACGATTCGGTTGGTGCGTTGCCACGGGTCCTCGGCAAGGCAGGCGTGGATCGTGTTTTCGTCCTCTGCGTCAGCGATGAGCAGCACGCGGATACGGCCCTGCTCGCTTCCTGCCAGCGGGCCGGCGAAGACAACGACTCCCTCATCGGCGAGCGCGCTTATGTACGCCGCGTGCTCGTTGACTGCGGGTTGGCTGAACGCGCCTTTCCCGTCCTCCCACGCCGGACCGGCCTCGCGAAATACAGCGAAGTAGCTCACCGGGGCGCTCCTCAACCCCGCCGGGCCCGAATCAGCCAAGCACCGGAGGCGAAGGTGACTCCGTCGCTAGTTGAATGGGCATTGACGGTAGCTCTGAGCGCGTCCAGCGCCCGCTCGCGCCCGCTGGGGTCCAGACCCTCGAGCATCCAGCCCATCAGTCCGAGCACGAAGGGGTGCGCGTCGTCGGGATCGGAACCGAACCAGATCCGCGCGTGCAGCGCCTCGAGCTCGACGCCCGAGTAGCCCGCAGAACTCAGGAGGTTCCTGACCCGGTCAGGATCGGCGAGTGCAAACGGTCCAGGAGCACCCACCGGCGGCGTTGGGAGATCCCGCCCAGCAGCCAACGCGCCGCTGAGCTCGCGGATCCACTCGTTCGACTCGAGCCCCTGCCACACCAACATCGTCAGTCGGCCGCCCTGACGTACGGCTTGAGCGATGTTCGCGAAGGCCGCTTGCGGATCGCCAAAGAACATCGTTCCGGTGCGCGAGATGGTGGCATCGAACGACCCGGCAGTGAAGGGGTGGATCTGGGCGTCGGCCTGCTCGAAGGTCGCGTTGCCGATGCCGGCCTCGGCGGCGAGACCGCGGGCCAGCTCGATCATCCGAACCGACAAGTCTACGCCCAACGCCGAGCCTTCGCTGGCTGCTCGGGCGGCGTCGCGGGTCGTCTGCCCGGTGCCGCAGCCGATGTCGAGCACCCGCTCGCCACTGGCAATGCCGGCCGCGGCCATGAAGGTGTCGTGGTAGGCGGCCACTCCCCGGTCGAAGCGCTCGGCATGCGCAGCCCAATAGCTGCCTTCATCGCCGTCCCAGGCCCGGGCTTGCCCGGTGTTGGTCGGGTCCACTTCCAACGCTGTTGACTCTGTCATCGACACCACCTCCCGCGCTATACTCTCTTAGGTAGTAAACATCTTACTTCCAAAGGGAGTATCATGTCAAGAGGCTCGCCGACCACCACCTCCTACGCCGTGCTGGGGCTACTGTCTATCAAGCCCTGGAGCAGCTACGAGCTCACCCAGCAGATGGACCGCTCCCTCGGACGGATCTGGCCCCGCGCTGTCAGCAAGCTCTACGAGGAACCGAAGAAGCTCGTCGACCACGGACTCGCCCGCGCATCCACCGAACAGAATGGACAACGCACCCGCACCGTCTACACCATCACCGCCAAGGGCCGCCGGGCGCTGGCCACTTGGCTGCAACACCCTGGCGAGGGACCAGTTATCGAGTTCGAACAGCTCCTCAAGGTGTTTTTCTCCGAGAACGGCACGAAAGCCGACACCCTCGCCACTCTGCTAGCCGCCCAAGGCTGGGCGCGGGCCCGGTGCGCTGAGAGCCTCCCCGTCGGCGAGCGCTACGCCGAAGGAGAAGGCCTCTTCCCCGAGCGACTACCCGAACTTCAGCTCACAAGCAGGTTTATCACCGACTTCTACTTACTTGTCCTGAACTGGGCACGATGGGCGGCCACCATCGTCGAAACCTGGCCAGACGACCCACGCCAAGCCACCTACGAATCCGAAGTGATCGCAGAAACGATCGCACGCGCTCGTCGAGCGGTCAAGGACGACAAAACAGAGGCTGGCGAGACCAGACACGTGAAGGACTGATCTCGGGACACGACGAAACCGGCAGGCATAGGCTGCTGAGGGACCGGCCCGGCAACGAGCTCCAGGTACATGGCAGCGCGACACTCATGGGGACGCTCATGAAACACGACCTAATCGACGAGTACCGCCTGCTCATCCACCCGGTCGTCTTGAGCAACGGCAAGCGCCTTTTCGGCGACGGGGCCACCCCAACCGCTCTTGAACTCATCGACAATAAGACCACCAGCCTTGGGGTCGTCGCCCACATCTACCAGCCGTCAGGCAAGCCGGAATACGGCTCTGCCGCCCTCGAGCAAGAGCGTGACGTCGTCAAGGACTCGATGAGTCGACAAGCCTCTACGTGGGCGGCCTCCAGGGGGACAGTCCCGAACAAACAAGCATACGCCGAGCGCCCTCGCCTGGCCTGAATTATGTCTGGTGGAGATGAGGGGACTCGAACCCCTGACTTCCGCGATGCGAACGCGGCGCTCTCCCAGCTGAGCT
>DHWR01000219.1:0-9660 GCA_002413265.1 Chloroflexi bacterium UBA5177 | reverse complement strand
GCGGTGCTCTCCCAGCTGAGCTACATCCCCAAAGGTGAAGCGCTAGGCGAGGGGCGCGACGTTGACGCGGGTTCTGCCGTCACGGGTGTCGAACCGAACCGTGCCGTCGATGCTAGCGTAAATTGTGTGGTCGTTGCCTAACCCAACGTTCAGGCCGGGGACCTTCTGCGTGCCTCGCTGGCGAACAATGATGCCACCGGCTCGGATAAAGGTTCCGTCCTGCACTTTGACGCCGAGACGTTTCGACTCGCTGTCACGACCGTTTTTCGAGCTACCTACGCCCTTTTTATGTGCCATTAGGCCTTCCCCAATCTAAGCTGTGACGATGTCCTGCACTTGAACTCGGGTAATCCACTGACGGTGACCGCTCTTTTTTCGATAGCGCGTCTTCGGTTTGTACTTGAAGACGATGATCTTGCGGGCGCGGGTTTGTTTGAGGACCGTTGCGACAACTTTGGTTCCCTCAACCCACGGGTTTCCTTGGCGGATTCCAGCGTCGTCCGACACGAGCAAGACCTCGGTCAGCTCGATCGTCGCACCCTCATCCGCCGCTAGCTTTTCGACCTCGATGATCTGTCCGGGCTCGACGCGGTGCTGTTTTCCGCCCGTCTGGACTACGGCGAATGGCATGAAACATTCCTTTAACTGGTCTCGGCGCGATGCGCACCAACAAGTAGCGGCCCCGAGAGGCCGCCACGGCCATTGTATCAATCCTAAGAGAAGCCGATCAAGAGGCTGGAGCCAGCTCGGCCCCTAGATTCTCGGCGGGCTCTGAGGCATGGTAGGACACAATCTGCCAACCGGAGGCCCTGCGCTCGAGCACACAGGTCATGCGCAGTTCTTCTTGGCGCTTCTCGTCTCCGTTCGTTACCGTTCTGATTTCTGTGCCTGAGAGCCATCCAACGTCACCGACGGCATGGCAAACAGAGTTGCGCAGTCTAGCCTGAACGTGTGTGTCCTCGAGCTGGCGGAAGCGCAAGTCCCAGTAGCTCTGCACGGCCGGCCACCCGAGGCGAATTTGCCCGGAACGACCGGCTACCGCCGCGTACGCTTCGTGCGCCCAAATTGACTCAACGGCCTTCAGGTTCTTGTTGGAGATGGCGCGGTAAAACTTCTCCGCGGTCTCTCGAATTTCGTCGCGGACACCATATCGCGCTCGTTCCATTTCGTTTCCTCAGCCCGTTGCAGATGATCGCCAGGCGGATCGGAACGAAACGCTCCACTCTCTCATGAGACCGCACTATGTGGAGGATTGTACAACGCGTCTTGGGCGATGTCTACGCCGATATCGAGCGGATCTTGGTGGGCCTAGCAGGATTCGAACCTGCGACCTGCAGGTTATTAGGGAGAAGCGTGCTCCCGGCGTCGAGGACGATACCTACCCCGTCGGTGGCTGGGCTTCTGTCGGGGAACATCCTCCTCCGTCCGAGGAATCAGCGTCGCTCTGTACTCGATCCGGTGAGGGCAGCGCACGGGTCCGCGCTTCGCCTCTTCCCCGACCTCGTGACCCGAACAGAGCATCATGCCTTCTCGCGCCGACTCTTCGTTCGCGAGCATGTATGCGACCAATCTGTCTATCTCGTATCCACCCTCGTGGCAGTCAGGATTAGAGCAGGGCACTACCCCTTGGGTGAAATTCCCCCTCCGGAACCCGGTCTTGCGCGGCTCGCCGGCTTTTTCGTCTTCAGGATCGCGCCTTTCACGCCACTCGATGAGGGCATCTTGCAGGTCGGGGAAGGCACTCTTGAAGGTACTGACGCCATTGAAGAAGGCGGTGGTTCGATATTTCTCGCTCATGTGGCCCTCCCCGTCGCGCTCGCGCACCCGCTCTCCATTCTATGATGCGAGGCCACCGGCCACGGTGTGACTCATAGAATGGGAAAGGATGGGGACGCAGGAGTATCGCTTATGTCAGTTGAAGAGGTGCTGAGATCAAAGGGATTGGTACTGCCTGCAGTGGCGAAGCCCTTGGCAAGCTACGTTCCGGCCGTCCGCACCGGCAATCTGGTCTTCACTTCCGGACAGATCCCCTCCGAGTCGGGAGAGCTCAAATTCCGGGGACAGGTCGGGTTGGATCTTTCACAGGAAGATGGAGTTAAGGCGGCTCGGATGGCATGCCTAAATGCCCTGGCAGCCGTGGCCTCAGTGGCTGGAGACCTTGACCAGGTCCGCCAGATAGTAAGGGTGAACGGATACGTGAACAGCGCAGACGGCTTCACGGATCAACCGACCGTGGTCAACGGCGCTTCAGATCTCCTGGTTGAGCTCTTCGGCGAGCGCGGACAGCACACCAGATGTGCGGTTGGAGTTTCAGAGCTGCCGCGCAATGCCGCAGTCGAGATCGACCTTGTCGTGGAGATTGCGACCTAGCCGAGCTTGCGCCCTGAGGCGATTAGAACCCGCAAATCAAGAAGGGGTGGCCCTTCGCCGGCGCTAGAGCGGACGCGCTCGATCGCCTCGTGGCGAAGCTTTTCCAGAATTTCGCGAGACGCGCCTTTTGTGGCTTCGAGGAACTCCTCGTCGGCCATCTCGTCCTCGACATATTCAACGCACGATGCGGCTAATTCCCAGCCGATAGCGATGGCCTCAGACGTCACATCGGAGAACCCTGCGCCCAGCAGTAGGGCGACGAGCGATTCCTCGGATGCGAACTCTTTCGGCTGTCCGGGATCCAGCGCTCTACGGTGCCCGAAATGCTGGTCCAGCAGGTCCGGGACAACTGAGAGCAGCGGATGGCCACGTGGAGGCATCCAGCTCGATACAGCGATGCGCCCTCCGACGCGGAGCGCCCGGCGAAGCGCCGTCGCCGCCCCGAGCGGGTTCGGCATCCACATAAGACCGTGTTTGCAGGTGGCGGCATCGAACTCGCCTTCCGGCAGAGACAGCTCCGCCTCGTTTGAAATGACGCGAAATTCGACATTTTGAAGAGACCTCTCGTGGGCCTGATCGCGAGCCACGTGTAGCATTTCCGGTGCGAGATCCAGTCCAAGCACACGGCCGGTGGGGCCGACTATCTCAGCTTCCACCAGCGCGGGCATCCCCGTTCCGCAGGCAAGGTCGAGAACCGCGTCCCCAGGGCCAAGATGCACGAGCTGAATGAGCCGATCGGTTATTGGACGGCTAGACGGACTGAAGCCTGTCCACAACGCTGCGGCCTCGGCCCACTGCTCGCGCTGCTCGGCTCGCTGGGCTTCGGCGTCTCCCTCAGGAGGCGTCGGGCTCGCGGAGGATGTATCCGGCGCCACGGATCGTGTGGATGACATTTGGCTCGCTCAGCGCTTGCCGGAGATTTCGTATGAAGACTTGGACCACATTGGAATCGTAGGTGCTGCCCCATACGTGCTGGTAGATGGTTTCCGGGGACAGCACCTGACGAGGGTGCCGCAGGAAAAACTGCAGGAGCTCATATTGCTTGGCAGTCAGGTGGATGAGTTTTCCGCTTCGGCGAACCTCGTGCGACTTAGTGTCCATGACGACGTCTGTGAAACGGAGCTCGGGCTCGTCAGGAGCGGCCTTTCTGCGGAGGAGGGCGCGCACGCGCGCGAGCAGCTCGTCGATTGAAAAGGGCTTGACCATGTAGTCGTCGGCGCCGCTGTCCAGGCCGGCGATGCGGTCAGAAACCGTCCCGCGGGCGGTCAGCACGAGAATTGGTACGTCGTCGGCTGCCCGGAGGCGCTTGCATACCTCCAAGCCATCGAGACCCGGGAGCATGAGATCGAGGACGACGAGATCCGGCGGGGCATCCCGAGCCATGCGAAGTCCGGAGACTCCGTCCTGAGCCACGGACACGGAGTAGCCTTCGTATGTCAGTCCTCGGCGCAACAAATCACTGATTGCGTCGTCGTCTTCGATAACAAGGACTTCCATGGATTGCCTGCCGTGACGGATTTGGATTGCGCTGATTGTAGCAACGCCGAAGCGGCCGCTACGCGGAGCGTGCCTGCAAGGGCTGCGACGGTCTCTGCCGCCTGTTGCGATTGCGGTTGGGACGTGAGGGCTGGAAGCTTCCGGAACGAGATCTGTCTGAGATCTGCGAACTGCGACGAGGTTTTCCGCGTCCTTCCTGGATGCCGCTGCCACGCTGGTCTCCCGCCTCTCGACGAGCAAGATACTTCTTCAACGTGGACAGCCCCTCGGCGTCTTCCGGACCGATCAACGTAATGGCAGTTCCCGCCTCGCCGGCCCGGCCAGTTCTCCCAATGCGATGAACGTAGGTTTCGGGGGTGTCCGGAAGATCGAAATTGAACACGTGCGTCAAGCCGCCAATGTCAAGGCCGCGGGCAGCAATGTCGGTGGCTATCAAAGCGTGAAGCTTGGCGCTCTTCAGGTCTGCCAGCACCTTCTCGCGTTGCGGCTGCGTTCGGCGGCCGTGTAGTGCGGCGACCTTGTACCCTCGTTTCGAGAGGTCGTGCGCCAGCCTGTCCGCTTTATAGGTGGTACGGCGGAAGACGAGGGCCAGGAAGCAGCTCGGGTCGTCGAGGTGGGCGATGAGGGCTTTCAGCTTGTCACCATCGCGTACATCCTCGAATCGTTGATCGATCGC
Source organism: Chloroflexi bacterium UBA5177 (assembly GCA_002413265.1). GTDB lineage: Bacteria > Chloroflexota > UBA5177 > UBA5177 > UBA5177 > UBA5177. Next base: position 5,117 of record DHWR01000219.1, on the reverse strand, counting down.
CTCTACGGTCGGCTTTTTGCTCTCGATGGCGATGGTTACCGGCTCGTGCATGTGGCGACTTGCCAGCCGCCGAACCTCGTCAGGAATGGTGGCAGAGAAGAGGGCGGTCTGACGAGTTGAAGGCGTGCGGCCAAGGATTCGTTCGATGGCCGGCAAGAAACCGACATCGAGCATGCGATCGGCTTCGTCGAGAACCGCAAAGCGCACACCGTCAAGGCGCAGGTTCCCACGAGCCATCAGATCCTCGACGCGTCCGGGGGTGCCTACCACGATCTGGGCACCCTGCCGGAGGGCGTCCAGCTGCCTACCGAAACCGACCCCGCCATGGACTGCGACCACTCGCACGGAGGCAAAAGACCCAAGCCTGGACAGCTCTTCAGCGACCTGAAGACACAGTTCCCGAGTTGGCACCAGGACTATGGCCTGCACGCGCCGAGCGCGCAAATCGATCATCTCGACGATCGGTACGCCGAACCCGGCGGTCTTGCCGGTGCCGGTCTGCGCCTGCCCCATGACGTCGAGGCCGTTGCGGAGCGGCGGAATCGCCTGCTCCTGAATTGGTGTCGGCTGGCTGTAACCCATGCGATGAAGCGCACGGGCGATGTCGTCGCCGACCGGAAGCGGGCCGAAGGTCTGGTCTGCAGACTGACCGGCCGGCTGGATTGAGCTGTTCAAATGAGCTTCTCCCGAACAAAACGAAGCCCCGCCACTTGCGGCGGGGCTGTATCGCGCATGTGTATTTGTGCTGGCTCAGTATACCAGACTGCGCTGCTTCCAGTTGACAAGCGAGATGGCCGGGCAACCTGCTGGTAAAATACACTCGATGCCGGAGCTTCCTGAAGTAGAGACGATGGTCCGCGACCTCGAGGGTCAGATGGTGGGCCGGCGGATCACGGGTGTGGATCTTCCGTTTGCGGCGGAGGTCAAATATCCTGATCCGCTGGAGTTCCGCGATCGAGTTGTCGGGCGTACAGTCAACGCCATTTCGCGCCGCGGAAAGTATGCCGCGTTCCAGCTCGACGGAGCGGATGTCTTGATCATTCACCGCGGCATGACTGGCTCGTTGTTCCTGCGCAATTCCTCGGATCCGCAGGAGGCTCATATTCGAGTGCTTTTCAGGCTAGACGACGGACGAGAGCTGCGCTTCAATGACCCGCGCAAATTTGGCAGCGTTCTTCTGATGGAGAGATCGGGGCTCGAGCGCCCCCTGCCGTGGCTGCGGATGGGTCCCGAACCCCTCGATGATGAATTCGACGCAGCCACATTGAGGCGGGCACTTGCGCGGCGAACTGCTCTTCTAAAGCCCTTGCTACTCAACCAATCTGTCGTGGCCGGACTCGGAAACATTTATGCAGACGAAGCACTCCATCTGGCTCGCATTCATCCGCAGCGCCGGGCCGATACACTGTCGACGCACGAGACCAAACGATTGCACGCCGCGATTCGGACGGTACTAGCTGAGGCCATTGCCGGACGCGGGACGACTTTCAGTAGCTACCGGGATTATGAGGGACGCGAAGGCGACTTTCAGCACCGGTTGCGCGTGTTTGGAAGAACGGGGGCAGCGTGCCCTCGCTGTGGCACGGCTATCATCAAGCTGGTCGTCGGCGGACGCGGCACCCACATGTGTCCCCGTTGCCAGAAAGTCTGACTCATGTCACTCATTCAGGCGTCACACCTAAGGAAGTCCTTCGGGGCTGAGATGGTGCTCGACGACGTCTCGTTTCATCTGGAACGGGGTGACCACGCCGCTCTCATCGGCAGCAACGGCGCGGGAAAGTCGACTCTTTTGCGCATCGTCGCTGGGATCGAACAGGCGGATGCGGGGCACGTCAGTCAAGCCCGTGGCGTGAAGCTAAGCTACCTGGCACAGGAACCGGAGTTTGATGAAGACGCCGCCCTGTTTGACACCATGCTGGCGCCGTTTGCCGAGGCGATTGAGGCGCAAGAGCAGCTTCAGGCTCTGCAAAAGGAGCTCACAAGCCAAAAGCACAACCAAGCTCTGCTCGAGGAATACGGCCGACTACAAGCACTCGTGGAGCACGTAGGGTATGACTACCGCGACCAGATCGAGCGAGCTCTCGTAGGGCTGGATCTGCCTGCAGACCTCTGGCTCGGTCCCATTTCCGCACTGAGCGGAGGGCAACGCACGAGAGCGAACCTCGCCCAAACCTTGCTTCAGGATGCCGACGTCCTGCTGCTGGATGAACCCACGAATCATTTGGATATTCCGGCCGTTGAGTGGCTCGAAGCGTATTTGCGCGACCTCAAGCGGGCCTTCCTGATAGTGGCCCATGATCGATATCTTCTCGATCGCGTAACGACCAGAACAATAGAGCTGTCTGCCCACCGTGCCACGAGCTATCCGGCCCCTTACAGTCGCTTTCTGGAGATCCGAGCGGAGCGAGAGGAGCGGCAAAGACGCGAGTACGAGGGCCAACAAGAGCACATCGCCAAGACTGAAGAATTCATTCGAAGGTACGGTGCCGGCCAGCGCTACAAGGAGGCCCGCGGCAGGCAGAAGCGTCTAGACCGTTTGGAGCGGATCGAACGTCCGAGCGCCGAGCAGTCGCTCAATCTGAAGCTCAGTCGGCCAAAGCGCAGCGGTGACATCGTGCTCGAAACGAAGAAGCTCGTGGCAGGTTACCCGGGGAATGAACTGGTTCGCTTGCCGGAAACGGTCGTTGTGGAGCGCGGTGACCGCATTGCCATGGTGGGACCCAACGGCTCCGGCAAGACGACGCTTCTCAGGACGATAATCGGCGATCTCCATCCACTTGGGGGGTCGATCCGCTGGGGCGCGCAGGTTTCGAGAGCTTACTATTCGCAGAGTCTCGCAGATCTGCCGCCGGGGAAAACGGTCATCGAGGAGATCCAGTCAGCGAGGGCGATGAGTGAGGAAGAGGCCCGGACGCTGCTCGGAGGCTATCTATTCTCCGGCGATGACGTCTTCAAGACGGTGGACGTGTTGAGCGGAGGCGAGAGTAGTAGGCTGGCTCTGGCAAAGCTCGTGCTCCAGGCGCCAAACGTATTGATCCTCGACGAGCCCACCAATCATCTCGACATCGCAGCCCGAGACGCTCTCGAGGTCGTGCTTTCGGCCTTCGAGGGCACGCTGCTGTTCGTTTCACACGATCGGTACTTGATCGACGCTCTGGCTCGCCAATTGTGGGTATTGGATGATGGAGTGCTTCGGCGTTTCGACGGAGGGTACTCCGGGTATGCCGCAGGGACGGCACAGCCGCTCGAATACGACGAGACGAAAGTGAAATCGGCGGACGGGCGAATGGCGTCCCCTCTAGAACGAGTTCAGCATCTGGAGGAAGGGGCGAGCATCCTGGCGACTCGACTGGCCGAATCTGCCGTGTCCGCGCCAATAGCTCAACTTGGTGAGCTCACCCGGAGTTACTCAGAGATCATCGAACAGATCGATCAAGCAGACTGGCAATGGTTGCAGAGCGTCCGCAAGCGCGTCCCCGCATCCTCGGGCTGACCGGGGGAATCGCCTCCGGGAAGAGCACCGTGGGGGAGATGCTGGTCGGGCTGGGAGCGCTGAGGCACATCGATGCCGATAAGGTCATTCACCAGTTGATGAGACATGGTTCTCCGACGGCGGCTGCGATCGGCAAGAGATTTGGCGGGGAGGTCCTGCGTCCGGACGGGAGTGTTGACCGAGAAAGGCTTGGAGGTCTTGTGTTTGCCGATCGAGAAGCTCTTGCCGATCTCGAGGACTTGACCCATCCGGCTGTGCGGGAGGTGATTCGTAGCGACATCGAAGCGCTGGATGGATCGGAAGGTGTAGTGGTGCTGGATGCCGTGAAGCTCTTGCAGGGCGAGCTTCTCAAACTGTGCGATGCCGTCTGGGTGGTTCGAACCGATCCAGAGGTGCAGCTGCGCCGTCTCACCACCAACCGAGGGATGTCGCAGCACGACGCCCTCAGCCGCATCCATGCGCAACCTTCGTTCGACAGTCCGGCTGTCACTGCCGTCATCGACAATTCAGGCAGTCTGGATGCCTTAGGAGCGCGCGTACAGTCGTTGTGGGAAGCGCAGTTGCAGGCGTGGGCCGCACCCTAACACTTCGCTGACTGAAAGATCATCGTCGTATCAGGCGAGGGCATCTCGGATGAAGATCTTCCCTATATCTTTGACCGCTGTTACCGCGCCGACCCCGCCCGGTCGCGAATCATCGGCAGCGCTGGTCTGGGTCTGGCATCGTGCGCGAGTTCGTCGAGCTGATGGGCGGCCGTGTCGAAGCGGGAAGCACCTTCGGTGAAGGCACTCGCTTCGACGTCTTTTTGCCGACGGCCGATCGGTGACCGGCAACTGGAGCTGCCGGCAACCCACCGCACTAGAGGCGTAGGTGAGAGCGGGATAGCATGCACGCAACCGGAAGCGTACAGTGAGGCTGAAACGATACCTGCGCCATCTTGGGGCCCAAGCGCGGAGCCTCCACACGAGTAAAGAGAGATTAGAAATGATGTCATGGTTGTGGCTCGTAGTCGCCGTAGCGGCTGCCATTGGAGAGGCGTTAACCTACGACCTGTTTCTCGCCTCCGTGGCGGCTGCAGCACTCATTACCGCAGCGTCGGTTTTCGTCCTTGGCACGTCCTTACAGGTCGGTCTGTTTGCCGTGCTGTGCCTCGTGGGCATTTTCTTCGTGAGGCCCGCGGCGAAGGCAGCCCTCGGACTCAGCAATGCTTCCCAAGGGCACACGGGAGTTCGACATCCGTATGTCGTGGGGCGGCGAGCGGTCGTCACGCACACGGTGACCGAGGATGGCGGCCAGATTCGAATTGGACAAGGCGAATTCTGGTCGGCACGGGCCTACGAGCCTTCCGATCTGATACAGGCCGGGAAACCGGTTCGAGTCATGTTGGTGGAGGGTGTTACCGCACTCGTAGAACCAATTGTCGAGCCGGTGGACCCGGACTCAGATGGTGAGGCGAAGCTCTTGAGCGAGAAAGGGACTTAGCAATGTTCGGTGTCGAGATCTTTCTCGGCGTTGTCATCCTGTTCGTCCTAATTGTGGGAATGCGGTCGGTGCGACTCGTTCCACAGGCCCGCGTCGCGATCGTTCAGCGGCTGGGTCGGTACCACAAGACGGCCGGCAGCGG
>DHWR01000090.1:6338-12675 GCA_002413265.1 Chloroflexi bacterium UBA5177 | reverse complement strand
CCGGAGAAGGTCTGGGCTGCGATTGGAAGCGGGCAGCCGGGGGCTTCGGAGACGCCTTAGGATGATCGGCGCGGGGATATTCATCGCGCTGGCGGCTCTGACCCTGATTGTCTACGGCGGCACGCCGCATGGCGAAACGGGTAATCAATGCGGACCGATCAATGCTTTCGGCCATCCATACACGGTGGGCATGGACTGCCGAGGCGTGTCCGCGATCGAGATCGTCGTTTCTATCATCTGGTTTGCGCTGGCGCTGTACTCGTTGTTCCAGGCCAGGCCGCGGCAGCCGTTGTAGGGTTCGAGTCACCGAGCCGGCGTGGTCCTTGGCGCCTCGCCCCAGTCGTAGATGGAGACGATGTTGGGATGGCTACCTGTGCCTTCGTCGGGATGCGGCGATGAGCACAAAGTCAACGATGATCAGCACGACCAAGATGACGAACCAGTTAGTCCACGGGTGCAGCTTCACCTATTGAAAGTGGAAGAGATGCAGCTCTCGGAAAATGAGGAGCAGGAGCAGGTACAGCGCAGCCATGATGTCTCCTTCGCTACTCCAAACGATGCAAGGTTTATGCCACACCCACCTCGCGGGATCGTGCCGGAGCGTCGTGCTGGCGGTCCGCGTGGCACACTGGCAAGGGCCCTCAGGTCGGTCGTGCGCTGCTTCGGAGGTAAAGAGACCGCTCTCACGGGACCCGCTACCACTCGATAGCACCTGGAGGTTCCGATGCAGTCGAACGGCACGCAGTCCTGGTTGGCGCGCGAGTCGCTTGCTCCTGCCTTCCGTCTGGTCCTTGTCAGCTTTCTAGGGCTGTACTTCGAGCTCACCCTGATTCGCTGGATCCCCACGCAAGTCAGGCTGCTGGCCTACTTCACCAACTTCGTACTGATCGCCGCGCTGCTGGGCTTGGGTGTCGGCATGCTGCTGGCCGTTCGAAAGCCGCGGCTGGTGGCCTTTTTCCCCGTGGCATTGCTTCTGCTGACCGGCCTGGTGCTAATCCTGGCGCGACACAACCTGGTCCTTCCGCTCGTCACGCAGGGCGAGTTCATGTGGGGCTACGTCCAGTACCTGCCCAGCACTGGATGGTTTGCCTACCTGGTTCTCGTCGGCTTCTTCCTCCTGATGGTCGGCGTGTTTGCCTTCATCGGGCAGGAGGTGGGGCGAACCCTGCGGCCTTTTCCACCCCTCACCGCCTATGCGCTCAATATCTTTGGGAGCCTGCTAGGCGTCCTGACCTTTGCCCTGCTCAACTGGCTGCAAACCCCGCCCACCATATGGTTCATGTGGGGCTCGATCGGGTTTGCGCTCTACGTTCTCTCGATACCGGGCGCGCGTCGCATCCTATTGATAAGTCTGCTCCCGCTGGTCGCGGTGATGGCTACCCTTTTCGTCGATGCCCGAGACCATCCTGCCGCGGTCAGTGTCTACTGGTCGCCGTACTACCAGGTGCAGGTGCGTCCGATGGTGCTGGCCCATCAGAAGGTGGGGTACAGCATTGCCGTGAACAAAGACGCGCTCCAGTTCCCGCTCGATCTATCCGGTCGCTTTAGTAGCATTCCCCGGATTGCCTCCGAAGAACGGCAGTACAACCTTCCTTATAAGTTCATTCATCCGAAGCGCGTGCTGGTGCTGGGAGCAGGGACGGGGAACGATGTTGCCGCGGCGGTGCGAAATGCGCCGGGGGCCACGGTGGACGCGGTCGAGATCGACCCGGTGGTCGCAGATCTGGGCCGCAAGCTCCACCCGGAACACCCCTACTCGAACCCGCGTGTGCACGTCCACGTGACCGATGCCAGATCGTTCCTGCAGCAGACCTCGAACAAGTACGATCTGATCGTCTTCGGCAAGCTCGACTCGCACCGCGTCTTCTCGCACATGTCCAGCGTGCGAATGGACAACTACGTGTACACGCGCGAAGACCTGCAGACGGTCCGGAAGCATCTGGCGCCAGGAGGGATGGTGGCCATGGGCTTCGTGGTTCACGAGAAATGGATCGCCGACCGGCTTTACACGCTCCTGAACCACGTTTTTGGACATCCGCCGCTCGTGTACCAGACCGACAGGCTGGCCTTCGACACGGTTTTCTTCATAGCCAACAAGAAGCTCACGGCACCCGCGGGTATGCCGCTGATAAGCCATGCCGAGTTCGCACAACACGTCCTTAACGGCAATCCGAACGGAACCTGGCAGTACTCAAGTCTGCAGGGCTTCCTCGATCCCGCGGCGCTTTCCACGCACAGCACGCTGCTGAGCGACGACTGGCCGTACCTTTACATGCAGGGTCGGACCGTGCCTCCCAACTACCTCCTGGTGCTGCTGCTGACAGTGGTGGTGTCGGTGATCCTGGTGTGGCTCACCGTGCCGCGGATTGATGTGAAGAGCCTCGGTAATTGGAACTTCGTGCTGCTCGGCGCCGGTTTCGCGCTACAGGAAACCAAGGGCATTACGGATATCGCGCTACTCTTCGGCTCGACCTGGATCACCAACATCATCGTGATCTCGGCAATTTTGTTAGTGAGTCTCATCGCCACTTTGGTTGTAAGCCGAGCCCGCGCCATTCCCTGGCAGTACGTCTATCTGGCGCTGTTCGCGGTGCTGCTGTTCAACTACTTCGTGCCGCTTCGTGGCTTGCTGGGCTACGGCTTCTGGATCCAGGTGCTGGTCTCCGGGGCACGGGTCGCGGCTCCGCTGTTCTTTTCCGGCATCATCTTTGCCCGCTGGTTCGAACGGACGGACAACCCCAGCTCGGCACTTGGGGCGAATCTGATGGGCGCGGTGGTGGGCGGCCTTTCCGAGTACAGTTCGCTGGCGCTCGGCTTGAACGACCTGTATCTGATTGCCCTGCTGTTTTACGGTCTGTCCTTTGCCGTGAGCTTTCGGCCGTCGCTGCGAGGTCTCAGACCCAGCAGGGCAGGTATCTCGTCGCCGGGGACCAGTCGCGCCTGAGGACCTCGTAGGTCCACATCGACTCGCGGCGCGAATCCTGAGAGGATTCACAGTGGAATGTCACCGAACCCTCATGTTGCCTCCGTACTGTGGTGGTTGAACACCGTTACAGGAGGTAACCATGCGTAAACCGCTTATAGTCGTAGCGCTTCTCGCCGCGACAATCTTCGCCGTCGGATACCTGACGGGCCAGATCGGCGGCGCGGGTGCCAGCTCGGCGGCGGGCACCTCCGCCAATGCCACCTCGACGACCCCGCCATTGACGGGGCGTTTTGGGGGTCAGCAGCCGCCTGGCGCGGCCGGCCAGGTGACTGCAGTCAACGGCGACACCGTCACCATTACACCAGGCGGCTTCCGGCGGAGCGCGTCGTCCGTAACGACCATCCTCCTGACCTCGAACACGACGTACAACCAGGGGTTTGGTCCTTCCGCCGCGGCCGCGACGCAATCGAGCATCCAGGTTGGCGCCTTCGTGATCGCGCACGGCACCTTGAGTAGCGACGGCACGTCGCTGACCGCGACCGACGTCAGTCTTCTCCCGTCAGCGCCCGGGTCAGGGGGATTCGGTCACATGGGAGGTCCGGGAGCAGCGGGCACCGTCACTGCAATCAACGGCAACACCATCACGATCAAGCCGGGCACGGGTCTGGGCGGCATGCAGCAATCTTCAGTTACCTCGATCGTCGTTTCGTCTTCCACTCAGTATGTTGCGGGGTTCGGCGCGTCCGCCAGCAAGGACTCCGTCAAAGTCGGCGCGTTCGTGCGGGCACAAGGTAGCGTGAGCGCAGACGGCAAGACGCTTACCGCGTCGCTCGTCAGTGTCAGGTCAGGCGGCCAGCCCGGAACGCCGGCGTCGCCCTTTGGAGGCACATCGGGCGCCAGCACCTAACTGAGCTCCTCCTCAATGCGTCGAGAGCCGGAGGCTTTGGCCTCCGGCTCTCGACTATTTTTGATTTTCGTTTGGTCACGGGTCATCAGATGCGAGTGTTATTGCGAAGGTAGAATGTGGGTGTGGAGCACGTCGAGTGGTAGTTGGTCCGAAGAGGATCCGGGTCGAGGATGGGACGGACCTAGGTCGCGCGCTCGACGAGTCTGACAAGACCCCCGTTGAGTTGGAGAAGGACGGCGTTGTCTTCCTCGTACGGCGCCATGATGGCGATGCGCTCCCTTCCTACGATGCCGAGGCCGTTCGCGCAACGCTGCGCAAAGCGCCCAAGCTGCTGACACCAGAGGAGGCTGAGACCTTGAAGGCGGAGGTCTATCGTGCGCGTGAGAGAGGAACTCGACCAGCAGAGCCTTCGTGACGTACCTGATCGACAGCGATTGGATAATTGACGCTCTCGCGGATCGCGCCGAAGCGCGAGAGACACTTGATCGTCTTGCACCCGCCGGCCTCGCAGTCAGCGTCGTATCTCTCGGGGAGATCTACGAGGGCGCCTTCACATCCAGTAACCCGTCAAGCACGCTTTCGTCGTTCCGGGACTTTCTGAGTCCGTATCCTGTCATTGGGCTAGACGATCCAATCATGGAGGTCTTTGCGCAGACCCGAGCAAGGCTACGGGCGCTCGGGCAGGTGATTCCCGATTTCGACTTGCTGATCGCCGCCACGGCCCTCCACCGCGATTTTGACTTGCTTAGCCGAAACCTCAAGCACTTTCGGCGTGTTCCGGAACTTCGCGTGCTCTCGTCGCCGTGACGACAGCTTGTAGGGCCCGGTCATTGCCGTTGGCCCTGTGCAAACAACAGCAGCGGTGCCTGCATAACCAGCGTCATACTTTTGCGGGAATTCCATAATCGGAATGCCGGTCTCGTCGGATAAGAGTCTGAGATTTTTCTCAGAGCTTCTTCACGTGCCTCTCATGCGCCCCGGGCAAGATGAAAGCCACAGTTTCAATTCGTCCATCACCCTGGGCCTGGAGGCACCATGTTTTACCTTTCATTTGCGTTCTCAGAGCTGACGAGGCGCCGTGGACGAACCTTGCTGACCGCTTTCGGTCTGGCGGTCGGCGTGGCACTGGTCATCGCGGTCAATGCGCTGTCCACGGGACTCGACAACGCACAAGCGAAGGTTCTGAGCCCACTCACCGGCGTGGGCACCGATATGACGGTTACGCGTCCGCTTAAGCTATCGACGAGCGGTGGGAACCCGTTCTCAAGCCTCTCGCCATCGGAACGCGCGCAGCTGCGCAGCGAAAACGGAGGAGGGCGATTTGGACTGAGAAACCTGGGCAAGCCTGGGCAGCATTTCTCCTCCGATCGCCTCACCACCGCGACGCAGCTGAGCTTTCCGCAGTCAGATGCTAAGACGTTCGCCGCCCTTCCCGGCGTTGCCGCGGCGGCCGGAGCACTGACCCTCACGGACACCCACATCTCCGGAATCGTACCCAAGACCCAGCCTCAGCCGTCGGGCGGAACGCCCGGGCAGGGCTTCGGCGGTGGGGGATTTCGCGGCGGCCCTATCAGCGGCGGTGGCCCCACCGGGCCAAACAACATCAACTTCGACAGCCGCACGATCACGGGCGTTGACCAGACCAAGCCCGATCTCGGTGCGGTCACTCCCGGCCAGGTCACCAGCGGGCATTACTTCCCGAGCGGCAGCGCCACGTATTCCGCCATCCTGTCTACGGCGTACGCCGATCGCAACAACCTCAAAGTTGGCAGCACAATCTCGATCGGCGGGAAGACGTTCCACGTCGTAGGTCTCTCCTCCGCGCCGCTTGGTGGCACCGGATCTGACATGTACGTGGAGCTATCGGTCTTGCAGAAGCTTGCGAACCTTCCTGGCCGCGTCAATACCGTTCAGGTGCGGGCAACCAACTCCGGGAAAATCACGACGGTCAAGCAGGAGATCACCAAGAGCCTGAGCGGCGCCCAGGTGACGACGGCCGCCGATCTGGCAAAGCGCATCGGCGGGTCCCTGACTGACGCCAAGAATTTGTCGAACAGCTTGGGGCTCGGCCTCGAGATCGTGGGCCTGCTGGCGGCGGTGCTGATCGCCATCTTGCTCACCCTGGCTTCAGTGGCGAAGCGGGTTCGTGAGATCGGGACGCTGAAGGCCATCGGCTGGTCGCAGATCACGGTCGTTCGACAGATCAGCCTCGAGTCTCTGGTTCAGGGAGTGCTGGGAGGGTTGATCGGCGCAGGTCTTGGCCTTGCCGCGGCGGGCGTGATCGACGCCATGGGTCTGACTCTCAAGGCAACCGTTACGGCCCCGGCACAGGCTTCCGGCTTCGGCTTCGGCCGTTTCGCGCAGCAGAGCCTGGCGCCCGCCTCTTCAATCGTTCATATCAATGCGCCGGTAGACCTTTCGCTGATCGTGGCCGCGGTCGCTCTTGCGACGCTGGCCGGCTTGCTGGCCGGAGCGGTCGGGGGCCTTCGCGCGGCTCGCTTACG
>DHWR01000090.1:4685-6241 GCA_002413265.1 Chloroflexi bacterium UBA5177 | reverse complement strand
ACATTGGCCGACCACGAAAACAAAGCGGCACTGGAAATCGCGCCGGTGTATGAGCTCCAAGGCGTCACCAAGCGATACGGCCGCGGCAATGCGGCGGTCGAAGCCCTCAAAGGCGTTGACCTGAAAATCGATCCGGGGGAATTCGTGGTGGTGGCCGGTCCCAGCGGCTCCGGGAAGAGCACGCTCCTGCAGCTCTTGGGTGCACTCGACAGGCCGACCGCAGGACATGTGTTCTGCAGGGGGCAGGATCTCGCCACGATGAGTGATGGCGGGCTCTCGAAGCTTCGCCGTGAAAGTATCGGGTTCATCTTTCAGCAGTTCAATCTCGTCCCGACGCTCTCCGCACAAGCGAATGTCGAGGCGGCGCTTGCCGCAGCCCACATGCGGCGCGGCGATGCATCCAAGCGGGCCGTGGACCTGCTCGAGACCGTCGGACTCTCCCATCGCCGCACCCACCTTCCGGGTCAGCTGTCTGGAGGCGAGCAGCAGCGCGTGGCGATCGCCCGCGCTCTCGCCAACCGGCCCGCCGTGCTTCTGGGAGATGAGCCGACGGGTAATCTCGACTCCACCACCGGTGAGGAAATCCTCAATCTACTGCGCGACCTGTCGGTTCGCGAGGGGCATACGGTCGTTCTGGTCACCCACGATGTCGCCATCGCGTCCTCAGCGGCACGAGTCGTGCGCATTCGTGACGGGCGCGTCGAGTAGCTGCAGAGGGGAAGGGCCTGCGTGCCCTTCCTCGCGACGAATGACGCTGGGGCGTAAGCGCTGCCGGGAGTGGTCTCGATGCCGGTGGATTCGGGTACGGTGTGGGCTCGGGCCGTTCCCTACGGGGGTTGTGACAGCCGCGAGACCGTCGTTCGCCAAGGAATAAAGCACGAGTAACTGCAGATTTGTCGATTCTGGGATCCGGCCGTTCGTGTACTGAATAGAGTGAGAACGACTGGAGGTCGACGTGAAATTTGTGTTGCTGTTTGTGGCGGACGAAGAAGCGTGGATGGCCCTGGCTGAAGATGCGAGGGGTGAGGCGGTGCAGCGAATCGGCGAGTGGTACGGCAAACAGGTTTCTGCCGGCAGGATCGTGGAGGGCCGGCGGCTGCGAGGGCGCGGCTCGGCCGTGACGGTGCGGCTGGGACCTGCCGGACGCAGCACCCGCCCGAAACTGGTCGACGGCCCGTTTGTCGAATCGAAGGAGTCGATCGGGAGTTACGCGGTGGTCGAAGTGGCGGATCGAGACGAGGCAGTGGAATTGGCGTCGGGCTGGCCGGGAGGCGGCTCGGTCGAGGTCAGGCCGCTCGTCGAGGAGTAGTGAGAAGAAGCCCCGGCCGTGAGACCGGGGCTCCCAGTTCTGCGTAGTCAGGTCATCTCGTAGCCGCTTCTGCATGGGATCAGCGATTTGAGACTGGGCCCTGCGGCCTCGACATCAGCAGCGTTCTCGTCATCAATTGTCGAATCCTCGGGTTCGAGAGACGCACGAGATGCGCGCTCCTGACGGTCGAGTCTGTGGTTGCGAGCATGGTCCGGTCCGACAGGTTGATGCCCTGAGCCTGCGCGGC
>DHWR01000090.1:0-4490 GCA_002413265.1 Chloroflexi bacterium UBA5177 | reverse complement strand
GATCTCCGTATCCCGGCAGAGGGGGAGTCGACAGATCGCCCTCGGCGTCGAACCCTGCACGCTGCTCTGCAAGGGTGGCCCTCGCCTGCACAGCCGACGGGAAGATCGAGACCAGGTACATGGTGAGCACNNGCGTAGTTCACGTCGTCCACGAAGTTCGCCTGTGCGGTCTCGATGAGCACGCGTCCGCGGGTGAAGAACCACTCGCTGTAGATGAGCAGGCCGTACGGACTTGTTATGCCGACGACGTATCGAGCCGCCTGATCTCCGTATCCCGGGAGAGGGGGAGTCGACAGACCTCCCATGGCGTCGAACCCTGAACGCTGCTGCGCAAAGGTGGCAGTCGCCTGCGCAGCCGACGGGAAGATCGAAACCAGGTACAGGGTGAGCACGGTGTGGCCGTCGTTCGGCTGCACCCCCACCACGTAGTAGCCGCCGGTTCGCCCTTCTTGATCAAAGGATGGACCGAAGTGCGGGAACAGAGAATCGACCGTAGCCGCGTTCGACTCCACCTGGTTGGTATCGAAGATACTGCCGGGAGGAAAGTCCGCCAGCGTGGGAGCGAAGATTGATTCATCGATCGTGGTTTCGGTCGCCGTGGCAGTCGCCGTCGACGTAGCTTTGGGCGTCGAGGTCGCCGTGGCCGTAGCGGTTGCCGTCGACGTTGCGGTCGCGGTCGGGGTTGCTGTTGCGGTTGCAGTTGCGGTTGCGGTTGGGTGTGGCTTGCTTGCCGTGCACACCCTCTTTTTCTTGCCGTGCTTCTTGACGATCTTGCACTTCTTGTTAGCGGCAGCTGCATGAACCGCCGAAGGCATCGCGGAGGGCAACACCACAGCCGCCGACAGCAGCGCGGCGCAGGCCGCGAAGAAGGATCGCTGGGACGTCGATGGCCGTGACCGGTCGTGGACTTCTTGAGAGTGCATCACGCTTCTCCTCTTTCATTGAATGCGAGCACCAGGTGCTCTGGGGGTGTTCGGTGCAGGTTCGGATGCTCTCGCCCGCCGCGGTATCCTTGTGCTGGGACAGGGTCGCCGTGACTTCTCTTGGGGAGCGCGGAGTCCGAAATCTTACTCGTCAGGCAGCTGTCACTGTCTGGCGAGTTTCTATACTTTGCGATTCGTCATCAAGCCTCCCTTCACCGGAGTAAGTGGGACGCCAGGGTTTGTGCCGGCGCTCGGTGGATCCTCGATGCGGTCGGCGCTGATTTCCGTAGCGCCGACTTCTGAACGCAAGCCGTAGGGGTAGAGTCTGCCGCCTGTGGGGGACAGGATGAGCAGCCCGCGAGTGGCTTGAGCGGCTGCGCCCAGTCGAGATATCTGCTCACGAAGCTCGATGAGTCCTACCGTGATCTCCTCCGGCTCGCCACTGAGACGGCCGATTACCTCGACTCGAACGTCCAGCTCCGCGGTTATCTGCCGCAAGGCGGCGTCCGCGTCCGGAGCGATCAGAGCCACCAGCCTTACTTCGCCACGGCGAGGATCGGATCCCCGCTTACGCATCTCGGCTCGCAGGATCACGCCGTAGTACGCGAAGATTGCCAGGGCGATCGCGCCGGCTGTGACGAAGTGAAGTCCGTCGCTCAGACTATTCGAGCTGCCGGCGCCGAGGAACGCGGTCAGGGCGACGTACAGGGCGGCCACGGTAAGTCCGGTCGCGGCCAGCGCGGACGCCAGAGTGATGCCGGAAAGCAGCCAGCGACGCTCCGTGGCGTCCCGTTCTGAGACTCGCTTCTGCACTGCGGTCTGCAGGTAGGACCAGGCAGGGAGCCAGAGTGCCGCGCCCACGATGGCGAGGCCGAGGCCGAGGCTCACCTGATCGCGCCACCAGGCGCCGCCGCTGAGCTGATCGTGGCTGCTGACCAGCCAGTCGATACCGACCCACAGGATGGCGGCGGCTCCAATGGCGGTTGCCGCCAATCCGTAGGCCGCGAAGGCGCCAATGAGGGGTCGTCGTGGGTAGGCGATGGCGTCCGCCGAAGCGGGCCCCAGCGTGCTCTCCCGCCGCACCAGTCCCCAGTGGTAGTAAGCCAGGAGACCGGCGGCTAGCAGCAGAGGCACTGTGTCGGACACGAAGTACGAGTGGGCGGGAGCGTGATATCCAAAGAGCCGGCGCACGATCTCGTACAGGAAATCCGTTCCCGCGTAGATGGTGACGGGCACCAGCCAGATCAGCATGGCGTACTCGTAGACCACCCGGAGGAGTCTGGAACCGCCGCGGCGAAAGTCGTAGCGCTGCAGCGTAAGCCAAACTATGAGCCCGGCCAGCAGCCAGGAAAGACTGCCCGCCCAGGATCGCCAGACGGCGGTCGATGTCCCGTTGAACAGTGACTTGGAGGTCGCGCCCTGGATCTCCTGAAACGCCTCGTGGAGGATGCCCTGCAGGCCGACGAAGAGAAAGATGACTGAAAAGCCGGCGATGACGTAGACGGCCAGGTCGTGGGCCCAATCGGTGGCGCTCGGGCTTCGCTCTTTCCATCCCAGGCGCGCGGCTGCGAACCAGGCGGCGGCATAGACGCCAAATTGCGCCCCGCCAACGACCAGATCGCGGATCAAAGGGTTGTGAGGCGTGTTCCCGGAAAGCGTGAGGGCGGCGCGCACCGCCTCCTGAAGGCCGAACAGCGCTACCACCGCGGCCGAGCCGAAGATGGCTCCGAAATATAGCCGGCGCTCTCCCGTGTTTAGCTCCGCGGGCGATGCTCGAAGCTTCTTTTGTGCGTGACGCCAGAGCCCCAACCAGACGGGAGCGCCGACGATCAGCGCGGCGAGGTAGAGGCTTGCCCGCTGTTCGGCATCGTGGTGACTGATGAGGCTGCCCGCCGCCGGGAAGATCGGTACGAAGGCCAGAGCGATCAACCCGGCCAGGGCGTACAGGACCGCCATCAGTCCGACGAACGAGAGTCCATAGGTGAAGACGCGCTCGGCGGCACCGGGCACGCGCTCGTCCTCCTGCACGACCTTGATCGAATCGCTCTTGCGGAAGTGGCGGACGGTTTGGACTATGCCGACGACTATGCCGGCCAGGATGCCTAGGGGAAAGAGCATTGATAGGTATGGCATTTCGCTTTCCTTCCTTGAGCTATTGGATGTATAGGTCGGACGGCCCGGTGATGTACCAGGTTCCGTGCAATCGTTCGAGGGTGAACGTCACTCGAGATGTTTGTTCCGAGGACGGTAGATCGGTCGGAGTGAATGCCGCCACGTCCACGGTGACGCTCGCCAACCCGCCGGACTGATTGGACCGAACGAGGGTGATTCGATGTGAGGTCTGACTCCAGCTGTCCCACTGGCGGTGGAAGCCCGCCAGGGAAGTGTCGGCGGGGTAGTCAGGCGTCAGCACGGTCATCCGGTAGGCCTGATCGACCTTCCCGCTTTGCAGCCGATCGAGGTAAGTCTGAACGGCACGCTGGGGGCTGTGAAGCGGATACGCAGCCGTGGGCCGTCGGAGGCCGATAAATGCCAGAACCACGCCGACGATGATCAGGAGAGAGACGGTGCCGATGAGCGGGCTAATTGAGCGCGAGCGGCCGACTCTGGGTGTGGCTTCGGTGGGTATTGCGCTGACTGCCACGTGTGCTTCCCTTCGAGACGATTCGGCAAGCCTCGGTTGCCTGGCGTCATCATCCGCCCGCGAAGGCGTCATTCCATCCGTAAGCTCACGTGACTTCAGAGGGACGAGGGTCCGTATTCCCACTGAAGGCAGCCTCGTTGGAGGAGACGGACTACCGACTTCGTCCTGTTCATGCTGAACAGTTGGGAGCGCCCGTCCTGTGGGCACTCTGTCCGCTGTCTCCCGCCCGGCGACATCTGTACCGTGGAGATGCAATGCATTTCTCCACCCACGTCCTCCAGAACATCGCTCAGTGCCAGGGATGTTGCTGTTGTCGTTCGGAGTTCGGTGTGGGTGCGTGCGTCGGTGGGTAAGAGACTGAAGTAAGCAAAACAGCAGACGCAAAGGTCCCGGCCGGCTCGTAATCGAGCCGGCCGGTTTTTCTTTTGATGACAAGGAGGTGAGGTGACCATGACCCACAGCAGCTATCCAATCGCGCTCGATCTCTTCGATAAACCCTGCCTGGTAGTGGGAGGAGGAGAGCTGGCGCATGAGAAAACGGAAGGATTGCTTCGAGTCGCCGCACCGGTGACGGTGGTGGACCGCGAGCCCATCCCGGCGCTCCGCGTTCTCGCCGAGGCGGGAGTGATCGATTTGCACAGCCGCGCCTATGAGGCTAGCGATCTAGACGGAATGGCGCTGGCCTACGGCGCATCCGAGGACAGAGATCTGAACGCGCGCGTCGCCCTGGACGCGCGAGCCGCCGGCGTTCTGGTCAACGCGGTCGACGACATCCCGAACTGCGACTTCTTTGCCGTCTCGTTGGTTCGCCGCGGCGACCTTCAGATTGCCATTTCTACCAACGGCCGAAGCCCCGCCATGGCTCGCTGGGTCCGCGAATACCTCGACTCCTGGATCCCTCAGGAGCTAGGAGCGCTGCTCGA
>DHWR01000026.1:3795-9729 GCA_002413265.1 Chloroflexi bacterium UBA5177 | reverse complement strand
GGTCTCGTGGGCTCGGAGATGTGTATAAGAGACAGCCTTGCGCACGGACCGGGATCGCATCGCCGGCGTGGCGCTCGGACTCACGCTGATCAAGCCGCAGTATGCCGTGGCCTTCCTATTGGTCCTGGTGATTCAGCGCCGCTATCACTCGCTCGCTGCCTTTGTTGCCACTGCAGCCGTGTTGTTCGTCGGACCGATTTTCGTTCTGGGCTGGTCCATCGACACTTCGTATATCCAAACGTTGGCCCACGCGGCAAGTTGGGGAAGCAGCGTCGGAGGATTTACACCCAGTGCGAACCGCAGCCTTGTCGGGTTCACCCGACTCCTCTTCCCCGCCCCAATTGCCGCACCGCTGAGCATCGTGCTCGATCTCATTGCCCTTGGAGTCATGGGCATGGCGGCCGTCAAGAGCCGCAGCATCGAGTTACCGTTTGGGATCGCCGTAGTCGTCACCCTGCTCGTCGGTCAGCACGTTCTAATACACGATCTGACGCTACTTCTGATTCCTGCCGCCATCGCCTGGAGGTTCAGAGCCATGGCGCCGAACGGAACTTTGATCCTGGGGGTGATTCTCTACCTGGCAATCTACGTCGGCTTCAGCACATCGATCACGTGGCACATTCAGGTCCCCACAATTGCGATGGCGGTGCTTGGCGTGTGGCTGTTCCTAATCGTGCTGCGAGGATCCAGCAACCATACTCCGGTCGCGGTCACCCAAGTGCCGCCCGGTGGCTCCAACCTTCCCGCTCCGATCTAGAGCCGTTGACTCTTTCCCGGCGACTCGCCTATACTTGGTCGAACCGAGCCCCCTGGGGCCGGTCCTATTATTTATGGGCTGAATTTCGTGATCCCGACGGCACAGGCCCGTAGCTCAATTGGTAGAGCAGCGGTCTCCAAAACCGCAGGTTGCACGTTCGAGTCGTGTCGGGCCTGCCAAACTCCCGGCCGGCGTGGCCCATGTGTGAGCGGACCCTTTATCCCTGAGTCGAGGTGAGTCCCCGTGGCAAAGTCGACGGCGCCCCCGCCGCAAGATAAGACGTCTCCAGCAAGTCGCTCCCCGCGGCGGTCGGCTGCGCCCGCAAAAACCGCGGCCACGAGCCGAGCCGATCAAGCATCTCGACGATTGGGCAGCAACTCGATCGGCGACTTCTACCGAGAGTCGATCTCCGAGCTTCGCAAGGTAACCTGGCCGAACTGGCAGGACGCCTCCAACCTCACCGTCGCGGTCATCGGCATGACGGTGGCAATCGCGGCTTTTCTCGGCCTCGCCGATGAGATCCTCAACCTGGCCATCAAGCCCATTCTCGGGCAGTAGACCGGAGAGACAATCCGTATGGCAGCACTTGCAGACATCCCTGACGCGACGCCCGAAGAGACTGAAATCGAGGCGCTCGTTGAGCACCCGGATTCGAAGTGGTATGTGATCCACACCTACTCGGGGTATGAGAAGAAGGTCAAGACCAATCTCGAGCACCGCATCGAATCCATGCAGATGCAGGACAAGATCTACGAGGTGGTCGTCCCCTCGGAGACGACCATCGAAATGAAGAACGGCAAACGGGAGCCAGTCGAGCGCAAGATGTTCCCTGGTTACGTGCTGGTCAATATGATCGAGCTCAAGGAAGGTGATAAGAGCTCAAACGAGGCGTGGTTCGTGGTCCGGAACACACCTGGCGTTACCAGCTTCGTAGGCGCCGAGAACAAACCGATTCCGTTGATGGACCGCGAGGTCAAGGCGATCCTCAAGCAGACCGAGGCGGAGGCGCCCAAGATCAAGCCGACCTTCACACGGGGCCAGAACGTCCGCATCATCGATGGCCCGTTCTCCGAGTTCATCGGCGTGGTCGACGAGGTCAGCACGGAACGCAACAAGGTCAAAGTGCTGGTCAGCTTCTTTGGCCGGGAGACTCCGGTTGAGCTGGACTTCCTCCAGGTCGAGAAGCTCTAAGGAGAAGGGACGTTGGCGAAAAAAATAAAGGCAGTCATCAAGCTGCAGATCGAGGCCGGCAAGGCGACCCCCGCCCCGCCGGTGGGTCCGGCGGTTGCGCCGCACCTGAACGTCATGGAGTTCGTGAAGCAGTACAACGAACGCACCGCGTCACAGGCAGGCACCGTCATTCCCGTAGAGATCACGGTCTTTGAGGATCGCTCCTTCAACTTCGTTCTTAAGACGCCTCCGGCAGCCGATCTGCTGCGCAAGGCGGCGGGCGTGGCGAGTGGCTCGGCGACCCCCAATCGGGCAAAGGTGGGCAGCATCACTCGCGCTCAGTTGAGGGAGATCGCCGAGACGAAGGCTCCAGATCTCAATGCGACGACGATCGAGGCGGCCGAGAAGATCATCGAGGGAACCGCCCGCAGCATGGGTATTACAGTCGCGTAGCGAAACACGCTGCGCGCCGGTGTTGGGAGGCCTGTGCCGGGCCGCATCACCAACGAGGAGGGCATAGATGGCACGATCATCTGGAGGGCACGGCAAGAAGTATCTTGCGGCCATTGAAAAGGTCGACCCAGATCGCGAATATACGCCACAAGAGGCGGTTTCGCTAGTCAAGGAGGTGTCGATCACGAAGTTCGACGGAACCGTCGAGCTGCACATGCGTCTCGGCGTGGACCCGCGTCACGCGGACCAGGTGGTTCGCGGCGTCGTCGTTCTGCCGCATGGCACAGGCAAGCAGCCGCGCATCGTCGCCTTCGCTCAGGGAGATAAGGTCCGAGAGGCCGAAGAGGCGGGAGCCGATGTGGTCGGCGGCGACGACGTGGCCAAGCGCATCCAGGACGGCTGGACCGATTTCGACGTGGCGGTGGCGACACCCGACATGATGGGTACGGTTGGGAAGCTGGGCCGTGTGCTGGGCCCCCGTGGCCTGATGCCGAACCCGAAGACGGGCACGGTGACTGCCGACATCGGCAAGGCTATCGAGGAGATCCGCAAGGGTCGCGTGGAGTTCCGGGTGGACCGCACGGGGATCGTTCACGTCCCCATCGGCAAGGTTTCCTTCGACGAGGAGCAGTTGCTCGAAAACCTGGGCATTATGGTCGACGCGATCATGCGCGCACGTCCCTCGGGAGCTAAAGGCACCTACCTGAAAACAATTGCCCTGACACCCACCATGGGCCCCGGCCTGAAATTGGAAAACACCGCAACAACAGAACTGCGAGCCGCCGCGTCATAACCCAAACCCGTGTAGCCGCACTCCTTTAGGGGTGCCCCGCCGGAGCCCACCCCTTGTAGCCGCACCCCTTTAGGGGTGCCCCCTCCACAGAGGGGAACGTATACTAAAACACAACTGAATAGCCCAAGACAGCAGGAGCGGGGATCCGCTTAAAGAATCCTGCCGAGGCAGTTGAACGAACAAACGGATGCTTCCGTTTTGCTCTTGACGCCTCGGCCGGTTCCCGAGGCGTTTCGTTATGTCCGCTCCTCCAGTCCCCAAGAAAGGAGGAATGAATGCCTACAGAAGCCAAGGCACGCACCATCGACGAGCTCGAGCAAAAGCTGCGCGAGGCGCGGGGCGCGGTGATGCTCGACTACCGAGGTTTGACCGTGGCCGCGATCACGGCCCTGCGACGAGCGCTGGACGAGCAGCAGGTCGATTTTGTGGTCGCCAAGAACACCTTGCTCCAAATCGCCGCCGGCCGAGCCGAGGTAGAGGTCGCTCCGGATCTGCTTGAAGGTCCCACCGCGATCGCCTTCGGGATGGCGGACGAGGTTAGTCCAGCCAGGCTTTTGCGAGACTTCGTGCGACGAAATCGGGTGGTCAGCATCAAGGGCGGCGTGATCGCCGGTCACTCAATGTCGGCGAGCGAGGTCGAGCGGCTGGCGGATCTTCCGTCCAGAGAGACCCTGCTTGCTCAGCTGCTGGGCGCGCTTCAGGCGCCGATGGCGCAGACATTGGCCGTGCTGCAGGCGCCGGCTCGTGAGGTCGCGGGGCTCATGCAGGCTCTAGAAGAGAAGAAACAAGCCTCAGGCGAGGCGGCATGACAAGCTGCTCCCCCTAGCCGCACCCCTTTAGGGGTGCCCTTGGGGGACCGGCAAGAGCCACACAAACAAACCGAGATAAACAAAAGGAGAGGTAACAATGGCAACAGCAACCAAGAAGGCGGCCGCAGGCGGTACCGACGAGCTTCTCGAGCAGTTCGAGAAGATGACGATCCTCGAAATATCTGACTTCATCAAGAAATTCGAGGAGCGCTTCGGGGTAACGGCAGCCGCGCCGGTCGCGGCCGCCGCCGCTCCAACAGGCGGAGCCGCGGACGCCGAGGCGCCTGCCGAGGAGCAGACCGAGTTCTCGGTGGTGCTCACCAATGCCGGACAGCAGAAGATCAACGTGATCAAGGCTGTTCGCGAGATCACTCAGCTTGGCCTCAAAGAGGCCAAGGCACTGGTGGACGAAGCTCCGAAGCCGGTCGTCGAGAACGTGCCGAAGGATCGGGCCGAGGAAGTTCGCGCCAAGCTCACGGACGCCGGCGCCGAGGTCGAGGTCAAGTAGCGAGACCTGGAAACAGGGGAGGCATCCGCCTCCCCTGTTTCATTTAAAGGCGTTCGTACCGGCCGAGGAACATTCCTCGAACCTGCCAGAGCTCGGGTGAGGCACGGAGATACGCCACGGCCGCGAAGGTCGCGCCTCCCAGCACGATTTCGACGGCGACGGTGAAAAAAGCGCCGACGCCATGTTGTGCGAAGATCGCCGTCAACGGATCCAACGCATCGTACAGAACCAGCGCCATGACAAGACTGGCAATGGTCGCGTCGGCGATGGCTCGCCGCAAAGAGTCGAACCCCAAGCCTCGAAGGCGTCCATTGAGAGCGATGGCCAGCCAGATCGCCTGGGCGGCGCTGGCGATCGCGGTGGCCAGGGCCAGACCTCCCTGCCCTGAGGCGCGGGGCAGCCAGTGCACCAGGACCACGCTCAGCACGGCATCGACGGTGACGGCGACGAGCGCGATGCGGACCGGCGAAATCGTGTCGCGCATGGCGTAGAAGACTCGCGGCAAGACCTCGATGGCCGTGAGCGGAGCCAGAGCGAGGGCGTAGAACAGCAGGGCAAAGGCGGTTTGCTCGGTGTCTGCAGCGGTCCATTCTCCCCGGAAGTAGAGAAGATTGACGATCGGCCGCCGCAGCACGATAAGGCCCGCGGCGGCGGGAATAGCCAGAAAGAGCACGAGTCGAAGACTGCGATTGACGGTCTGGGCGACTGCTCGCAGATCCTCGGCCGCCGTAAGCCGGCTCAGCGTGGGGAAGATCGCGGTGGCCGCGGCTGTCCCCAGCGCTCCGACCGGAAACGAGATCAGCAACCAGGAGTAATTTATGGCGCCAACCATCCCGCAGGGAAGACGCGCGGCGAGGTAGAGCGTGATGAACAGCATCGCCTGAAACGCTCCCAGCCCGATGACGCGCGGGATGAAGAGGCGGAGAACCTCTCGGGAGGCGGGCAGCCCCCAGTTCAGCTCGAGAAGGAAGCGGCGCGCTTCCGGTATCAGACCCGGCAGCTGAATGAGGAGCTGGGCGGCCGCTCCCAGGACGACGGCCCACGCCAGGGCCTCGATGCCGGCCGCCTTGCCGGCAAGCGCTCCGCCGATGACCGACAGGTTATAGAGCAATGGGGCGATGGCGGTGAGCGCGAACCGGTGGTAAGTCTGAAGGACGGAGGTGACGATGGCGGCCAGGCCCAGGAATATCGGTTGCAGGAGCATGATTCTGGTGAGGCTGACGGTCAAGCCGACCTGAGCGGTGGTGAATCCGTTGCACGGACCGTGAGCGTGTCCGTTGACGAGAAAGCCCATGATCTGCGGGGCAAAGACGAAGGCGAGAGCCGCCATCGCCGCCAGGGCCAGGGCAATGCTGTTCAGAACGCTGGAGGCGACCGCCCAGGCCTGGCGTTCGTCCCGCTTCTCAACCAGACCGGCGAACACGGGGATGAACGCGGAGGCGAG
>DHWR01000026.1:1909-3514 GCA_002413265.1 Chloroflexi bacterium UBA5177 | reverse complement strand
AAGCGACTGAGTACGAAGGATGCGCTGAGGAGCAGCGCAGCGCTGGCGAGACGTCCCATCCTCGGTCCGTTGGTCCGTTTCACGGCGCGGGAAGGACTCATGGCGCAATGTATCAGACAGGTCTGAGCCTTCTGACACCGTGGTATTATCGGGCGCTTTATGTCCATGACCGTTCGAGCCTGGGATGATCCGGCATCGTGGAATCAATTCATTGCTTCGGTCCCCTACCCGCATTTCCAGCAGAGCTGGGAGTGGGGAGAGCTGGCGCCCGAGCTCGGCGGCTCGGCGGTGAGGTTAGCGGCGACTGAGGACGGGGAGATGCGCGGCGCGATGCAAATCTTCGTGAACGCGGTGAAGCCCCTACGAAGCACGATCCTGTACGTGCCCCGAGGCCCGGCGCTCACGGAGAAATCTGCCCGGATTTTGGGTCCGCTCCTGGACGCGGCACGCCGGGTCGGGCTCGAGCATGGATCGATCGGGATCCGCCTCGAGCCGAGCCTGCCGAGATGCAACGAAAGCATCGGCACCCTACTTCAGGCTTTCGACTTCTATCCGAGCTTCCCTCCCAGCCAGCCACGTAGCTCGTGGGTACTGGACATCTGCCCCGACGAGGATGAGCTACTCGCCGCAATGAAGCAAAAGACCCGCTACAACATCCGTTTGGCGTTGCGCAGGGGAGTTACGGTGTCCGAGGCAGGACCTGGCGATTTTGAAGAGTTTTACGAGCTTTATCGGGTGACCGCGTACCGTGACGACTTCTTCGTCCACCCCAAGCACGTGTACGCCCGCATGTTCGAGCTTTTCCGCTCCGCCGGCGTGTTTTCGATGTTGTTCGCGCGGAAAGAGGGAGTGCTGATCGCCGCCATCACGCTGGTGCGGGTGGGCGATACCTGTTGGTATCTGCACGGAGCTTCGAGCAATGAACACCGCAACGTGATGGCGACCTATCTCCTTCAGTGGGAAGGGATACGGTGCGCCAAGGAGTGGGGATGCCGCGTGTATGACTTTCGAGCCGTGCCGGACATCCTGCGCGAAGACCAGGATATGTACGGGGTGTACCGCTTCAAAGAGGGCTTCGGAGGCCATCAGCTGACGACCATGGACACCTTCGCGCAGGCTTATCGACCGGGCCTCTTTGCCCTGTGGCAGTCTCACTTCTCGGGTCGGTTCGCCATTGACTCATGGCGGCGCGCCCGTGCCGGGCAGCCCGCCCGCCAGTTCGCCTGAGATGCCTCCTTTTGATTTCGTCCTGGCGGGCCGGTATCGACTAATTGGTCCCCTCGGCGAGGGAGGAATGGCGGCGGTATACCGCGGCCGCGACCTCCGGCTTAACCGCGAAGTCGCGATTAAGATCCTGCGAGAGGATCTAACACGAGACCCCGGCTTCCTGCAGCGCTTCCAGCGAGAGGCGCAGTTTGTAGCGTCTCTCTCGCATCCGAACATTGTCCCGGTCTACGACGTTGGCGAAGAGGAGGGCAGCCACTTCATCGTCATGGAGTACGTGCGAGGGCGAACACTGAACGAGGTTCTGGAGGCGGCCGGGGCCTTGCCGCCGGACCGTGCATGCTCGATCATGCTTCAGCTACTCGACGCGCTCACCTGCGC
>DHWR01000026.1:621-1712 GCA_002413265.1 Chloroflexi bacterium UBA5177 | reverse complement strand
GATTTCGGCATCGCACATCTCGCAGATGGTTCGTCGACGCGCACGGCGGCCATCCTGGGCTCCGCGCAGTACCTCTCACCCGAGCAGTCGAGAGGCGATGAAGCAACCGAGCGTTCCGATATCTACGCGTGTGGAGTCGTGCTCTATGAAATGCTGACGGGCGCGCCACCATTCGACGGCCCAAACGCTCTGGCAATTGCCAATCAGCATCTCAACTCCCCGCCGCGTCCGCTGCACGGGACCGCGGCTCCCGTGGACGCGCGCCTGGAAAGCACCGTAATGCAAGCGCTTGCCAAGCTCCCGGAGGATCGCTTCGCCGACACGACGTCGTTTTCTTCCGCACTACGCGGGGCGGCGCCTTCAACCGCCCTCACGGAGCCCCAGCCGCTGGTGGCAGGGGACGCCGAGACTGCCGCCCATCCCCTGGTCTACCAGGATGGCTCGGAGGAAGACGCGCCGGAGCCGGCTCGAAGGGAGTCCAAATTGGAGGTGCGTCGCTCTGCCCGGAAGCTATACGTCATCGGTTTGGCCTGCGCGGTGGTGCTGGGCGCGATCGCTTTTGCAGCCGGGCGCGCGCCTGCAGCCCACTCCCTTCCTCACTACCCTTCACCTGGATATGCATTGGTTCCGGCTGTGATAGTACTGCTGCTCGCTCTGGCCTGGATGAACACTCGATCGTGGCTGTACACGATGGACGGAAATGCAGCCGTGGTGCATTGGGGGCTGGTTGGCCATCATCGATTTGGAGTACCGGTTCGCTTCATTACCACCCTGGAGCTTAAGCAGAGCCTGTTGGAGCGAATGCTCGGTGTCGGAACGGTGGAGATGACGGCGCGCGATCAGCACGGCGAGGAGCGCAAGATGATCCTGGAGGACCTGGCGCATCCTCGACAGGTGTATGAAGAGCTCATGGAACACCTTGGACAGACCTCACGTCGCATATGACGTGAACGCGTTTGCTGCCTGAATGAGTAAGAGGGCTGGCTCAGTGAGCCCGGCCCTCTCGTTGGACGCGAAGTTATTCGCTAGCGAGTCCTGCGATTTTCAGCACTCACTGTGGCCGCAAAAGTGGCACTTCTTGCAGCCCTCTT
>DHWR01000026.1:0-369 GCA_002413265.1 Chloroflexi bacterium UBA5177 | reverse complement strand
GGGACAGAGGTCTGCCTTGACGGCAGGAGAGCCGGCTGGAGAGTCTGCTACCCCTTGAGCTCTGGGCAGTGACTGTGCTACGTCCGTCGCGTAGTCGTTGAGTACGCGAGCCAAGGCATCGGGAAGGGAGAGCACTCGCTGCATGCCAAAGCCAACCGAGCGGCTGCCACCGATGCCGGAGAGTTGGTCGACCACCTGCTGGATTTTCTCGCGCTGGGTGAGCGGTGACGGAACGCGGAGGACGAGAGAGATCAGCCGCCCGAGCGCTTCTGAAAAGGCCATCACGTCGCTGCCCGACGAGCCGATGTTAACGAATGCCTCGAGCGGTTCGCCCGACTCGTCCATGTTGACGGTGATGTAGGCGGTGCC
>DHWR01000207.1 GCA_002413265.1 Chloroflexi bacterium UBA5177 | reverse complement strand
CCTCCGCCGGCCGCCGGGTTGACTATAACCGCGATATCCTCCACGATAGCGGTAGTCAATCTCCCCCCGACAGACGCTTGATATACTAAGCTACTCATTTCGAATCGGAAGGATCAGGCCTCTTGGCCAAAAAAAACCAGTTGGACCTGAACGACTCCACGATTGAACGGATCACGCTCAACGTTCATAGCATGGTGGATGATCGTGTTGAACGGGGCATCGATGTGACGCGGAGCATGCGATGCGACAGCTGCGGTGAAGAGAAGCCGGCGGCAGGTTCTTCCCTGTACGGTGCTTACAAGCTCTGTAACGACTGCCTGCTCGACCTCACAATCGCCATCGCATCCGGGCGCTCCGAAACAGTCGTCGACTTTATGACGAATCAGGTGGAAGGCGAAGCTCCTCCGCCCGCGTCCCTTGCAGAGGAGCGTGACCGGCACACCATCGCACGGAGCGCGCTGCACAGCCGGGACAAACTCCTTCCAAGCAACGAGCCTGTCTAGGCCGGGAGCGGCTCCGGTGGTTCGCAACGAGCGAAAATCCGCGCTTGGACGACTGCTCTGGAGCGGAAGCGAGCATAAGTCTGGCGCGTCCGAACAAACGCTACGTGCCGAAGAAAAGATGCATGGCGCGTCCGACGCCATCGAGCAGTGGTTGTCTCTCCTTCGAGAGCTGGAACGGGACGGAGAGTCCGGCGATGCGCGCTACGACACCTACTATCGGGCTTATTTGCAAGCACGCGAACAGGAAAAGCGCGCTGAGCTTGAGTTGTTCAACCTCCAGCAGGGTCTGACGAGGTGAGCCGGCCATGCACGTAGTCATCATGGGCTGCGGTCGAACGGGATCGCTCTTGGCCACCATGCTCACGGAAGCGGGGCACGAAATCGCGATCATTGACTGGAGCGAGCCGGCGTTCCAACGCCTCCCTGACGACTTCGAAGGTCAAACGGTGCTGGGGAACGCGGTTGACCAGGACGTTCTCGTCGAAGCAGGAATTGAGCGAGCGGACGCCTTCGTGGCCGCAACCAGTGGTGATAACAGGAACGTCATGGCAAGCGAGGTCGTCCAGAGGGTGTTCCACGTACCTAAAGTTGTGAGCAGGATCAAGGATCCAAATCGGGCACAGATTTTCCAGGAGCTCGGAATTGAAGTCGACTGTCGAACGGTCGAAGGCGCCGAGGTACTGCTCCAGCTCATAGACGCCTAGATCAGACGCCTCAAGCGCTCGTTATGCTGCATGCCGGGCACGCGGCCGCGTATGGCAACCGCTATACCGTCGATCTCCCAAGGAAGTAGACGTCGGCGGTTTCGCCGTTCCCGACCTCATGCAGAAGAGGGAACCTCGGTGTCCTGGCGTCTGGCATACGACCCTTCCGAAGAGGTTTTGGGCCCCGGCACGATGGCCGGGGCCCAACCAACTAGGTCGTGTAGACGGTGGCCGCCTGGGCAATGCCCATGATCTCGTCAAACACGTTGCCCTCGATCGTCTCCAGCTGCATGAGCTTTTCAGAGACAGTGATGAGCTTGTCCTTGTGCTTGATCAAAATCTCGCGAGCGGTACTGTAGGCGCGGTTGAGAAGGCCGCGCACCTCGTTATCGATTTCTTGCGCAACGGCTTCGCTGTAGTTGCGCTGTTCCCCGATCTCGCGACCAAGGAAGACGAGCTCGTCCTTCTTGCCCAGCATGACGGGACCTAGCTTCTCGCTCATTCCGTACTGCGTCACCATCTGGCGCGCCAGGCTCGTCGCGCGCTCGATGTCGTTGGATGCGCCGGTAGTAACCTCGCCGAAGATCAATTGCTCCGCGGCATGTCCGCCCAGCGCGAAGGCCAGAGTCTCTTCGAATTGAGACTTGGTGTAAAGGTAGCGATCCTCGGTGGGAAGGAGCCGCGTGTAGCCTCCCGCGAGACCGCGCGCGACGATCGTAATCTTGTGAACTGGATCGAGGTTGGAGAGCATGCGAGCCACCAGAGCATGACCTACCTCGTGGTAGGCCGTGATGGCCTTCTCGCGCTCACTGATAATTCGGCTCTTGCGCTCCGGCCCCGAGATCACCCGATCGATGGCTTCCTCCAGCTCCTGCATGCCTATGGCCTTCTTGTTGCGTCGAGCAGCAAGGATCGCGGCTTCATTCAAGAGATTTGCTAGATCGGCACCGCTGAAGCCTGGTGTCTGTTTGGCCAGCGTGCCGAGATTGACGCTCTTTTCGAACGGCTTCCCTCGTGCATGGACCTCGAGCACTTGGTTCCGGCCGCGGATGTCTGGGTTGTCCAGCACTACCTGGCGGTCAAATCGACCGGGCCGCAGAAGAGCTGGGTCGAGGACGTCGGGCCTGTTGGTGGCCGCGATAACGATCACATTTGTGTTGGTGTCGAACCCGTCCATCTCGACGAGTATCTGGTTGAGGGTCTGCTCGCGTTCGTCGTGGCTCCCGCCGAGGCCCGCCCCACGCTGCCTTCCCACGGCGTCGATCTCATCCACGAATACGATGCAGGGCGCATTCCGCTTGGCTTGATCGAAAAGATCACGAACCCGGCTGGCGCCCACGCCCACGAACATCTCTACGAACTCTGAGCCACTGATGGAAAAGAAGGGTACGCCTGCTTCGCCGGCAACCGCGCGCGAGAGGAGCGTCTTCCCGGTCCCGGGCGGCCCGACAAGCAGGACGCCCCGAGGTATTCTGGCCCCCAGGGCCGCGAACTTGTCTGGATACTTGAGGAATTCGACGACCTCGGCCAGCTCTTGCTTCGCCTCCTCCACGCCCGCAACATCAGCGAATGTGATCGTCGGACGGTTGCCCGCGAACATGCGAGCCCGACTCTTGCCAAACGACAACGCCTGGTTGTTGCTCCCCTGAGCCTGTCGCATCATGAAGATGATCAATGCACCAAAAATCAGTAGCGGAAGGAAGCTGGCGAGGGTGGCGATGATGTTGCCAAGCTGACTCGGAGATTCGTGGTTCACACTCACGTAACGTGTGAATCTGCCGTTCTTCGTGTTCACGCCTAGCACGGAAAGAAACTGGGTGACGTCTAGAACACTGCCGATGTTGGTCTGATACTTGATCGTGCTGGTGCCGATCTGCATCGTGACCGTGTCGGAGCTCTGAGTGAGCTTGATGTTTCTGGGACGTGCGCTGTTAAGGTCTTTGTTGATGTCGGCCACGAGACTGTTGCGAGCTCCGGTGGCAGGGATGTTCTTCGTGGTCGAGTTGTTGTTGCGAAACACCTGAAAGGCGATCGCGAGAACGAAGACCATGACCAGCAGCCATAAGAAGCTGTTTCGGAACCATTTAGCGTCCATGAAGGAAATGCTCCAGATGGGGCGACGAGGGTCCGTAGACCGATGAGAAAAGGGCAAAAAGCCCTTGAAATACGCCGCATTCTAGCACGGGGTCTCTAGGATTTTGGCCAGAACGCCAGGTGCGCGAGGCGCTGCGAGGACGCCCGAATTGCCACACGCTCGTCGACTCCTTCGCCGGGTATCCAGACGATGTGCTCGGCATTTCTGACGATCACTCTTCTTTCTCTCTCGTCGCGGGGAACGTTACGGTCGACGAAGAGATCCTGAACTTTCTTTGTTCCTTGAAGTCCTAGCGGCCGAAAGCGGTCGCCGGGCCGGCGCGGGCCGGCTGTCAGGGGCCCTTTCAGGGCGTCGGCGTCGAGCAGTGCGTGGTCCGGACCGCACACTTCAAGCATTCTGGCGACCTCGGCGGGTGCAGCGTCGTTGAGAATTTCGCCGCGAAGGGTCCCGGTCGCCAGCTCGACCCGCCCCGGAATCGTAAGTGACTCTTCGGCCGGCGGCTCCGGCAGCTGTGCAGGTCCCGGCACCAACGTCACCTTCAGCCGCTCCCAAACCACGGCGATTCGCCCAGGCAGTCGCAAGGCCGAACCTGGCGAGCCCTCACCCTTCTCGAGCCTCGAACTCAGTGAATTGATTTGATCTTCGGTTACATCCAAGAGGTCGCCACGCACCTGTCGAACGGCGGCTCTAAGAACCGAGCGACGAAGCGATGGATGCAGCGCATTCAGCGACGCTCGGTCGAGAGTCAGCCCGAAGTCGCCACTCCTGATCTGCAGGCTGTTCAGAGCCGCGTGAGTTTCGGCTGCCAGTAAATCGGCATCGTCTTGTAGGAGAAGCGCGGAACGGGCTAGGACCTCCACGGGGTCATGCTGAAGCACTTGGAGACTGGGAATGATGTGCTTTCGCAGTCTTCCGCGCGCGTTATCGTCTTCCGCATTGCTCGAGTCCACTCGGTAACCCTGTCGGTCGGCCTGCAGAGCTCGAATAACCGTCGGTCTGTCGATAGCGAGAAGCGGGCGCAAAAGTTGCGAGCTGGCGGCCCGCATGCCGCCAAGCCCTTCAAGTCCCGACCCTCGCAGCAGGTGCAACAGTAGTGTCTCAGCCTGGTCGTTCTTGGTGTGAGCCATGACGATGGCGTCGCCCGGCCATTCGCGCAAGGCATGACCAAGCGCCTCGTGCCGGAGCTCCCTGGCCGCGGTCTCGGTCGAGAGGCGGTTGCCGGCAGCATATTCGACCGTCGAAATGCTGCGGACGTCTATCGAGAGAGCGAGCAGTTCGGCAAGCTCTCGAACAAACGCTTCGTCTGCGTCCGAGTGCTCCCCCCTCAGGTGATGGTTGACGTGACAGACTCGCAGCTGCCACCCATGATCCGGAGCGACCCGGACCAGCGCGCGCAATAATGCTACGGAATCGGGTCCACCCGACACGGCTACAAGCAACCTGCTTTTTGACGGCGCGGGGAGGGCGTGGCAGGCGTCGTCTATGGTCGACCGAGCATCCAGATTGCCCGTATCCATTTAGAATCCACCTACTGTGCCTGATCAAAAACGGGGGCTGCTTCAAGGGATGTCATGAAGGAAACGAAGTATTGGTGCCTCACAGGGCACGTCATTACGGAAAGGCAGCTAGACCAGTCTACGGAGCTATTGACGCTCGACGATGGAGCAGTGGTGCGGGTGTGTACTGAGCACGCCGCACCGCTGTCGGTTTCGGTAAGAGAGTCGGATAGCCGGGAGACGAATTCCTAACCAGACGGCTGCTTCGGCAGGGAGCCGTGCTCCGTGAGAGCCCCTCCGCTCCACACGTAACGATCGGTGACCGTGCCGCCGGATGGACAGCACAAGGGGTCGCCCTGTTTGTAACTCTGCGCGATTACCTCAAAGCCCCCGGTGATCGGTTTGAGTGATTGCACGGCCGAGTATTCACTGTGGAAGATGGGAGCCCGTTGACCATCCACAAAGGCGTCCACTGCCTGGCAATGACCATCGGCGCTGCCGGTGCAAACGCTGTGAACCACGTAAAGATCATGATCACGCGGCAGCCGAATCGTAAGCCGGATATCGGGAGTGTACGACCTGGCTCGAAGGTAGGCCAGATGAATAGAGAGAGGCTGTGTGCTGCTGAAGCCGGTCGAGGTGGGAGGAAGCGTAGGTATTGACGTGGCCTGAGATGGCCCCTTGCCGCTCGTCCCGCAGCCCGACAGCACGAGGACGGCACAGGCTGTGGCTATGAATCGGAAGTCTGTCATCTCTAGCGCCCCCGGCGATCGGAGCTCCTCTATTGTTCACCAACCCGCAAAGCCCCATAGAATCCAAAAACAAGAAGGCATCGCGAACCAATGCAGGACGACGTGGCAATCGACCCGGCAAATCTTCTGCTCACTCCCGAGGAGACACGTACCGCTCTCGGGCCGGGAGTCTTCCTCGAAAACTCCAGGGGAACAAAGCAGACGGAAGAGCTTGGCACCATGCTCAAAGCCGCGGCCGTTAGCTCAGCCTTTCGCTCGTATGCCGGACGAGCCCAAGAGGACGACACGGAGGTGCCCGTCCAAATCGGGCTCATGGCCCTGGTTTTCAAATCCGAGCACGCGGCGACCTATATGTTTGATCAGGTTGCTCAGGCTTCTCATCTTCGAACCAAGCTGGATGATGTCGATGTCGCCGTGGAGACGGTGACCGCTTCAAACGGCCTGGTCAGCTACTGGAGCTATCTCCATCTTCATACGGTACTGGGGATCGCAACTGTGGACACGCTCGATCCTGCCCGCGTTTCGATGACCGAGTTTCGATCGCTCGTCGGCACCTTCTCGGATCATGTCAAGCGATCCCTCTCGAATTGAGCTTGCCGCGCCGCGAGGGGCATTCGGTAAACTACGTTGCGGCTCGTCAACTCATGTTTAGGGCTGCGATAGCCGCCGCGCGCCCGTAGCTCAGCTGGATAGAGCGTCTGCTTGCGGAGCAGAAGGCCGGGGGTTCGAATCCCTCCGGGCGTACCACACCTAGCCGAAGCCAAATCGATTGAGTATCTGGCGAGAGGTGTCGTCGGGCGCCATTTTGGCTCTTGCTTCGCGTACTTCATCCACCGGGACCTCGAGGTCGGTCAGAACGGTCACTACCTGTCGGAAGAGGAAGGCCTCGGCCCGCCCTTCCGACAGCTTCGTCGACAGGCGAGGCGGCATTTCGTGCAGGTGCTCATACATGTTCTCGAGGGTTCCGTACTGCGCGACCAGCGAGGAGGCGGACTTGGCGCCTATCCCGGGAACTCCGGGAATGTTGTCCGACGCGTCGCCGGCCAGCGCCTTGAACGTTGTGACACCCGCGGGACTTACGCCTAGTCTGGCTCGAACATCGTCCTCAGACCGCGCGTGTAGGGGTGGATTGCTCGGCGAATACATCTCAATTCCGGGTCTAATCAGCTGGAGGAGATCGCGATCCGTCGAGACGATGATGGCGTGCTCACCTTCGGCAGCCAGCGCCACAGCCAGTGAGCCGATCAAATCGTCCGCTTCGAACCGCTCCCGAGCGACAACCGGTATGCCGAGTCCCGTCGCTACCTCCTGGAGAATGACTGTCTGACGGGCAAAATCATCCGCATGTTCGCCTCCCAGCGGCCCTCTCTGGCCCTGATAGTCGGGATAGAGATCGTGTCGAAAGGTGCTGAAGCCGGGAGTGTCGAATGCAAAGGTAACTCTGTCGGTCCCGAATTGGCGTATCGACAAGTTCAGAAACGTCAGAAGCCCGTAGACGCCGTTGATCGGCTTTTTGTCGGCTCCCACGATGGACCGAGGCAAGCTGGTGAATGACCGGTACATGAGGTTGTAACCATCGATCAGTAATATCGCCACTAGCGCCTCCTCGTCGTACCGCCGCTCAGACATATGGCTCGTAAAATATAGATGCGTGGAGTGGAGGTGAGGATGACCAGGGCGCCAAACTTTGTCAGTACCGCCTGGCTATCGGCGCGGTTGAGCGGCGACGTGGTGATAATGGACTGCCGGCCTCCGTTCTTCCACGCTCAAGGGCATGTTCCCGGCGCGGTCAATCTCCCACTGTTCTTGATCGCCGGAGCTGAGTCGGCTGAGGCAATCTCAGCCAGAGTAGGGCAGGCCGGAATCTCGCGCGGCGATCCGTTGGTGCTTTACGACGACGGCGCTTCCCCAACAGCTTCTCACGTCGCCTTCCTGCTCGAAGGTATCGGTCACCCATCCGTTTCCGTGCTCGATGGCGGGATCACCAAGTGGGCACGAGACGGATTCGACGTCGACTACTCTCCGGTGGTCCTCCCGGCTGCGGACTACGGCTCTCCCACCTCCATTCCTGGGATTGCCGCCAGCACCGACGAAGTGCTTCAGGCGCTTAGCGACCCGGCGACGGTGATCGTCGATGTTCGTCACCCTTCCGAATATCTAGGTGTGCAGCACACAGTACGCAAGAACGGGCACATACCGGGAGCCATCAACATCGACTGGACCAACAACCTCGAGTCGACGGAGGGTGTCCCGCGTCTGCACTCTACAGAAGACCTGAAACGTCTCTACGCGGACGCTGGTGTCACACCGGATAAGCACGTGATAGTGCACTGCCAATCCGGTAGCCGTTCCACGTTCACCTGGCTGGTTCTCAAGAGTCTGGGATACGAAAACGTGTCCAACTATGCGGCCGGCTGGCAGGAGTGGGGAAACCGTCCTGACACACCGGTGGAAGAGGCTTGAGGCTCGCTGTAGCTCTGACTCTTAGCGTCGCTTCTATAACGTCGCCTCGTGCACACATCGTCTCTTCGGGCTCGGGGCATGCCCGCGTCGTCGTGCTCACCTTCGATGCGGGTGCCGATCGGGGCTACGCCTCGTCCATCCTCAGAATCCTGGAACGAAATCATCTGCATGCGACGTTTGGAATGACGGGACGATGGGCGGACCAGAACCCCGATCTCATGAGGCAGATGGCTCGTGATCACGACACCTTCATCAATCACACTTTCGACCACCAGTCCTTCACCGGGCTTTCTACGGGGCTACGGCCGCTCTCTACAGCGAGTCGAAGTTGGGAGGTCGAAGAGACGGAGCGGGCCGTTCGCCGTCTCACCGGCCAAACAACGAAGCCCTACTTTCGGCCACCGTACGGCGACTACGACACTGCGACCCTGGTACTTGTCCGACGCCTTGGGTACCGCTACATGGTGATGTGGACCGTGGACTCGTTAGGCTGGCAACATCTGCCGGCCCGGCAGATCGTCAGTCGGTGCCTGTCCCTGGTTCGTCCCGGAGCCATCCTGCTGATGCACGTCGGAAGTCAGTCGCAGGACGCTCTGGCGCTGCAAGCCATAGTCGATGGGCTGCGGCATCGAAGCTACCGGTTTGAGACCGTTCCCGAGCTTTTAGCAGGTGCCTGACCGGTGAGCTCGAAGGCGACGCTCTGAAGATTCTCGATGAACTCGCCATCGAGTCCCGAGCGCTGCAACGCACTCAGGGCAGATTCGAGGTTCGTCTCCACAACGTCTTCGGTGTCTGAGCGCGCGTCGAGCCGATCTAGAGTCTCGCGCACTAGGTCGAGGTCCACCGCTGCCCCAGCGAAGTAAGCCTCGAAGGTGCGCTCATCTCCGCCACGAGCCCGCTGCGCGGCAAGTAGCACGGGCAGGGTTTTCTTGCAGTTCCTCAGATCGGTGCCGGGAAGCTTTCCTGTCTCCTCCGCAGAGCCCCATATCCCCATGATGTCGTCATGAATTTGATAAGCAATGCCCAGCCACCTGCCGAAGTCGCGAAGGTGACCCAGAAACGCTTCGTCCATGCCGCCGATTCTGGCTCCCGACCAGACGCAAAACCCGACCAGGGCAGCCGTCTTTCGCGAGATCATATCGATGTACTCATCGATCGCGACCGAAGCGCGCGACTCGAAGCTCATATCGAGAAACTGTCCAAGGGTCAGTAGCAGTGCGGTCTCCTGGAACGCCTTCCCCACCGCGACGGCCGTCTCGGCATCCGCAATCGCCATGACCGCCCGACTTGCAAGCGCAAACAGCCCGTCTCCGACGTTTATCCCCTGGGGCTCGCCCCACAACTTCCAGACGGTGGGCCTGTGCCTTCTGGACGGGTCTCGATCCTGGATGTCGTCGTGAACGAGGGAGAAATTATGAAGAAGCTCGACCGAAACGGCCGTGTCCAGTGCTTGTTCGCCGCGGCATCCTAAGGCCTCGCACGCCAGGAGACAGAGTAGGGGGCGGAACCTCTTTCCCGAAGGCGCCAGTGTCGGCTTCAAGGTCTCGTCAGCGTAGCCGAGCTGATATCGCATCATGCCTGCAAAATCGGACGAATCCTCAGGCCACGCGAGCCATTTCTGGATTCGCGCATCGAGCTGGGACCCATATCTCGACTGCAGGTCTGCAAGAGGCGATGTACGCACCTGGTCTCCTCAAAGTCGGAACGTGGCTACCATGTGTCCGGGGAGGGATCGAATGACTGCCGTCACTGGCGCCGTACGGATCGGCACCCGGGGCAGCCCTCTGGCCAGAAAGCAGACCGAGATGATTCTTCGTGAGCTGCGCGAGAGACATCCGAGCCTAGAGTTTGTCGTTCAGACAATCCAAACCATTGGCGACCGCAATACCGACGACAGAATTTCAGACATCGGCGACAAAGGGATATTTGTTCGAGCAATCGAAGCCGCCCTGCTCGACGAGTCGATCGACATCGCCGTTCATAGCCTCAAGGACGTCCCAGGAGACGATCAGCACCCGCGGCTGACCCTAGCGGCGTTCTCGGCTCGAGAAGACCCACGCGATGCGCTGGTCGCTCGCTGTGGAGGGCGGCTCGAGGATCTTCCCACCGGTTCGCGGGTGGGCACCAGCAGTCTTCGCCGGCGCGCTCAGCTTCGCGAAGCCCGTCCGGACATCACAGTCGTCGACATACGAGGCAACGTCGAAACGCGACTCGACAAGACTTTGGAAGGAGACTATGACGCCGTGATTCTGGCTGCAGCGGGTCTGAAACGGCTTGGCTTGGAACGATACATCTCGGAGTATCTCTCGCCCGACCATTTCGTTCCGGACGCGGGGCAGGGAATCATCGTGGTGCAGACCAGAACGGGTGCCTCCGCGCAAACCCTTGTCGGTTCGATCGATGATGCGAAAAGCCGAACGATCGCCACGGCAGAGCGAGCCGTCGCCCAGGCGCTCGAGGCTGATTGCCGCAGCCCTGTCGGTGCCTTCGCCGCCTTAACTGGGGAAGAACTATCGCTGATTGGCATGGCCGCGTCCGAAGACTGCGACGTCGTCGTGCGCGAAAAGCTCAAGGGGCCGGCGAGCGACGCCCTGGCTCTCGGTCACCAGCTCGGCCACACGCTGGCTAAGGGCCTCGAAAATCGGTGCCTATACTGATGCCATGGACGACTGCCTGTTCTGCCGAATAGTGGCGGGCGAGGTACCGGCTCAAGTCGTATACAGCGACGACGATCTTATTGCATTCAGAGACATCCAGCCCCAGGCCCCCGTCCACGTTTTGGTGATCCCGCGTAAGCACATCCCGACATTCGGCGATCTAAGCGACGAGGACGAGGTCCTCGTGGGTCGCATCGCCAGGGCCGCTGCTCGCATTGCCGAGCAGGAGGGAGTGAGTAAGTCGGGCTATCGCAGCGTTGTAAACGCCGGACCGGATGCCAATCAGAGTGTCCCGCACCTGCATCTTCATGTGCTGGGCGGCCGTCCTATGAGCTGGCCGCCGGGCTGATGAAGTGGGGCGCCTGTACGTAGTAGGGACGCCGATCGGCAACCTGGAGGATGTCACGTATCGGGCAGTCCGAGTGCTTGGCGAGGTGCCGTTGATTCTGGCCGAGGATACGCGACACTCCAGGAAGCTGCTGTCGCGCTACGGCATAGGCGGACGGTTGATGAGCTACCACCAGCACAACAAGAACTCCCGATTGGATATGACGCTTGCGGCCCTCGAACATGGCGATGTGGCGCTCATATCGAGCGCCGGCATGCCCTCCATATCGGACCCCGGCTTCGAGCTCATCGCGGCTGCCGTCCAAAGAGGTATTGAGGTGGATGTGCTGCCGGGTCCGAGTGCGGTCGTGACCGCTGTAGTGGGAGCTGCCCTGCCGGCTCCCGGCTTCGTCTTCCATGGCTTCTTACCGAGACAGCGAACTCATAAGCGGGCGCGCCTGAGAATGCTCTCCGGACTGCAGCTGGTCACGGTGCTCTACGAAAGCCCTCACCGCTTGGTAGACACCCTCGAGGAGATTCGTGCTGTGATGGGGGAACGAAGCCTAGTCCTGGCTCGCGAGCTGACCAAACTTCACCAGGAGTACGTGCGCTGCACCGTTTCTGACGCCATAGAAAAATATTGCAGGCAGGAACCACAAGGAGAATTCACGATCGTCATTGCGCCGGGAGAGCCCCCTTCTCCCGAGCACAACTTGGACACGGCGCGGAATGAGGTGCTCCGGAGGCGCCTGCAGGGGGAGAACCGCCGCGCAGTGCTGAAGCATATATCAGAGCAATTCGGCATCCCGAGAAACGACGCATACGCCATGTGGATCGAAGCCGAAGACGACCAGCAGCAGAGCGACGAGCGAGACTCACCCGTTGGGGAGTGATGCTAGTATCCGAGGGGCCGCGAGGCTGTGGATTTGAGGAGGACGCGGCTGCTTCCGGACACCCATGCTCACCTGGGCGATGAAGCTTTTGCCGGGGATCGGGACGACGTGATTCGGCGAGCATCTCGAGTAGGAGTGAGACGAGTGCTAGCAGTCGGGTCCGACCTTGAGAGCAGTCGAGCCGCCGTAGCATGCGCATCTCGTTACGACGATGTGTACGCCGCCGTAGGCCTTCATCCGCACGAGGCCGGTCGGTTTCCGGATGAGGCGGCGGAGATCGAGGCGCTGCTCGATCAACCAAAAGTTGTAGCCGTCGGCGAGATCGGCATCGATCGAGGTCGCGAGAACTGGAGCGTCGACGTGCAAACCCTCGCGTTCCATGAGCAGCTAGCCTGGGCGCAGGCGCGGAATCTGCCCGTTAGCATCCACAACCGTAACGCGGATGCGGACGTATTGAGTGCGCTCGAAAATTTCTCGGTCGTCGCGGTACTTCATTGCTTCAGCTCGTCCGCGGCGTTCGCAACACAGGCTTTGGAGGCGGGTTGCATGCTGTCTTTCGCGGGCAACCTGACCTTTCCCAAAGCCAATTCCCTGCGTGAAGTCGCGCGCTCCGTCCCTGCTGAGTGCCTTCTCATCGAATCTGATGCTCCCGTGCTGGCTCCTCAGCCCTGGAGAGGGCAGCGCAATGAGCCGGCGAGGGTGCCGGCGGTATGCGAGACCTTGGCAGAGGTCCGAGCCTTGGATGTGGAGACCGTGGCGAACGACGTGTGGAAGACAGCCGAGCGTGTCTTTCGATGGGGGGCGGCGTGAGCAAGCTTGCGTCCGTGTACGGCCCGGTTACCGACGACCTGCCTCGGGTCGCCGATCGGCTACTCGAGCTCGCGTCAGAGCACGACAGGCTTCTGGGCGAGACGCTCGAGCACGTGTTCCAGTCTGGAGGGAAGCTGATACGCCCGGCATTGGTGCTGCTGTCGGGCAGGCTGGGCAGCTATCCAATCGACGAGCTCGTCACGCTGGCAGCGTCGCTGGAAGTGGTTCACACGGCAACCCTGGTGCACGACGACACGATCGACGGAGCGCTCACACGGCGGGGCGTCCCGACGGTGAGCGCCGTTTGGGACGGTAAAGTTGCGATTCTGGTCGGAGACTTCCTGCTCGCTCTCTCCGCGCAGCTGGCTTCACTGCTTGACAGTGTCCGGATCATGCGGCTCCTCAGTGAGACCGTTATGGCAATGAGTAGCGGCGAGCTCCGGCAGTACGCGGCGTCCAGCTCTCATGCGGTTGACGAGGCGGACTATTTTCAGAGGATCGCAGGCAAGACTGCCAGCCTTTTCGCGATGTGCTGCGAGGGGGCTGCCATCATCAGCGGGCAATCCGAGGAAGAGATTGCGGCGCTACGTGCATACGGTTCCAATCTGGGTCTCGCGTTCCAGATCTCCGACGACGTTTTGGACTTTCGCGGAGACGAGAAGACGCTGGGAAAACCCGCGGGCAACGACCTCCTGCAGGGCACCATCACCTTGCCGGTCATCTTGCTCGCTTCCCGGCTGCCGGCTGGCTCATCTCTAGGGAGAGACATTGCCGAGGGTCGCAACGTCAAAGCGGTGGTAGAGGCAGTGCGGGGTTCGGATGTCCTGGACGTGTCGATAGAGCGCGCCGGCGGCTACGCTTCGCGAGCTCGTGAGGCGTTGCGCGGCTTCGGCGATAGCGAAGCTAAGGAGACTTTAGTGGCTTTGACGGAGCAGGTAACCGAGCGCAGAGCGTAAACGTGCAGTTACGTTTTCCGCCCCTCATTCGTCATGCCCGTTAAGGGTGAAACGCGTGTTGACATTGCGCACTGTGATAATGTGAAAGCACAGTTCTGTGGCCGAGAACTTGCTTTAGAGGGTGCGGAGATCCTATGAGCACGTACATAGTTCGGCGTTTGATTCAGGCACTGTTTATCCTGTTCGGTCTGTCGATCGTGTTTTTCGTGATCGTACACTTGACGCCCGGCGGCCCTTGTGCTGCCGAGGGGGCAGGAGTCAAAGGGGCCGCTGGCATACACGCTTGCCAGACTCGCCTGGGACTTGACAAGCCGCTGGTTGTCCAGTACTTCAATCAGATGGGCGTGTACCTTCACGGAGATCTCGGGACGACTATCTATGGAGATTCGGTCGTATCCGTCGTCAAGCTAAAACTGCCCGCCACGCTGCTTCTCATGGGCAGCTCATACATTTTGCAGCAGTGCATCGCGTTGCCGCTGGGGGTGATGGCTGCACTCAAGCAGTATTCGGTGTTTGACCAGGTCTTCACGTTTTTTACCTACGTGGGGCTGGCAATGCCCACCTTCTGGCTCGGCCTGATCCTGATCTTCCTCTTCGCGGTGCATTTCAACTGGTTACCTGCCGGGCGAGTCGAGGATGTATCTCTGCCGGTTTTCTGGAGCCACGACTGGTTTGTTCTGCTGCGCCACAATCCTGGATTGGTCCTTGGTGACCTTGCGCGTCATCTGGTGATGCCGATGTTCGTGCTCATGATTACAGGCATCGCGGGGGACAGCAGATTCATGCGTGGCTCGATGCTCGAGGTGATCCGTCAGGACTACATACGGACGGCCCGGGCCAAGGGCCTATCTCCTCGAGTCGTTATCTTCAAACACGCCTTCAGAAATGCGCTGCTCCCGATCATCACCAACATCGGTCTATACCTTCCCGCGCTGATTGGTGGCGCAGTCATCACAGAGACAATCTTTTCGTGGGGTGGACTCGGATACGTCTACTTCACTTCGATCACCGAGCAGGACTATCCGCTCATCCAGGCAATATCTATGATCGGCGCGCTGGCGGTACTTCTTGCCAACCTGCTCACCGACCTGGCCTACGCGTGGGTAGACCCGCGCATCCGCTATGACTGAGTCTGTCGAAAGGGTATACGGACGTGATTGATCCGCAGCAAGAGCAACTGGCGATCCTTTCCGACCGGGCGGTCACGCCCATAGCCGGACCGTCCCTGATCGCGCTCCAACAGTTGAAGGACTCCGAAGTCCCGATCGTCCAGCTGGGACAATTTTCGCTAATCATGCGCCGATTCCGGAAGCACAAGCTGGCAATGTTGGGAGCGGTTGTCATTGGTCTGCTCGTCCTCATGGCGATACTGGCCCCTGTGATAAGTCCCGAGAACTTCATCAACTGGAATTATCTGGCGCTCAATCTCCAGCCCCGGTGGACGTTCCCATGGAGC
>DHWR01000210.1 GCA_002413265.1 Chloroflexi bacterium UBA5177 | reverse complement strand
CTGCAGGACGCGCGACGAGGCAGAGCTCGAGCTCGCCCGCATGATCGCGCAGCGCGCGCGTGGAGAGACACCCGCGTCCAACCTTCGATTGCGGCGGCCGTTCGAGCGGTACAAGTCCTTGAACCCTCTGAACATGAGTTCCTCCTCTAGCGTGCCATCGTCGTCAATCATCTTCCCCTTGTTCCAGAAGTGCGCCAGGTCGTCGTCGGTCATCGTTTCGTACATCTTTGCCGTCTCGTCGCTCATGCCATCGCCTCACGGATGGTGTCGTCCGTCTTCTGGCGGTCATACATGTGTGAATAGGTCTCCAACGTCACGCGCGGATTCCTTTATGCCCAAGAAGCCCCGAGAGCGTGACCACGTCCATACCTCGCGAGATCATCCGCGAGGCAAAGGCGTGTCTTGTGTCATGGAAGAGGTAGCTCTTCACGCGGAGAGCGCCTTCCACATGTCGTCGCGGACGGTGTCCGGTAGCAGGGCCGCGTAGCACCGTTCCGTCGTGCGTGTGTCGGCGTGCCCGAGCAGGCGTGCGACGGTCTCCAGCCTCGCCCCCTTGTTGAGAAGGTACGAGCCGAAGGTGCGGCGGAGCGTGTGGCATGAGACGGATGAGTCGTGCGTGCCGTCACCGGTCACTCGAACACCGGCCCGGCGCGCGCAGCGCTTGACGAGGTCACGCGCCTGATTCGCCTGCATCGGCGTGCCGTTCCGCGTGCTCAGAAAGTAGGCGTCAGGGGCCGCCCTGCCGTGCTTGTCGAGGTAGCCAAGCCACGCCTTCAACTCGACCACCGCCTCGCCTCGAATCGGCACGATCCTGATCCCCGACTCTGACTTCGCCGCGTGGATGCGTACCTCCCCGCGCTCAAAGTCCACGTCACGGACTCTGAGCCCGCGCGCCTCCCCGATGCGGAGGCCGGTGTGCCGGAGCAACCCGACGACGATGCGCTCCTGTGGCGTCGTCGGCGCTTTCAGGAGCGCCTGATCCTCGTCGGCTTGCAACCAGTCCACCTTCCGCCGATGCAGCTTCGATGCCTTGAGCCTGGCCGTCGGGTTCGCGCCGGTCACGATCTCGCGATCCACGAGGTAGGCGTAGAACCGCTTCAACGCCGCGATACGGAGGTTCGTGGTCGCGGGCGACACATCCCTGGCGACCATGTCGATCCAGGTCTCAACGTCGTCCCGGCTCAAGTCCTGTGGTCGGCGCTCGGGGAACGCGCCGATCAG
This sequence comes from Chloroflexi bacterium UBA5177, assembly GCA_002413265.1. Lineage (GTDB taxonomy): Bacteria > Chloroflexota > UBA5177 > UBA5177 > UBA5177 > UBA5177. Next base: position 4,682 of record DHWR01000210.1, on the reverse strand, counting down.
GGCGTTCACCGAGCGGACGTACTGGTCGATGCTGCCCGGCACGAGCCCTTCGCGATGCAGTCGCGCGGTGAATCCTTCGATGAGAATGTCCCTTGTAGATTGCATGTTCTCAATTGAGTTTACCATAAAATATCTACCTTGTTGCTCTAAATACGCCTTTTGGTCAATGGTCAGGCGGCGCTTGGCCGATTAGGTTTGATCGTCATGTACGACGCACTGCGAGATTCGCTTCCGACCATCACCGAGAGACAGCGGCAGGTCATCGAGCTCATCGCTGCCGGGTGCTCGAACGACGAAGTCGGAGAGCGGCTCGGCATTTCCCCTCGAACGGCGAAAGCTCATTCAGACGTCCTGCGGCAGAAACTCGGCGTAACCCGACGCCGGCAAATCCCAGTGGCGTACCGGGCGATAACCGGAGAAGACCCCCTCGCACGAAGCCTCGAATCGGCTGCGGCCGATAGCGGGGGCTGACGGCACCGTGCCTGCGACCCTCAGTGGCCGCAGGCACGGTTCAGCCCGACCTCTGGTCGAAATTGCTGTCGCCCAGCGCTAAGGTAAGCCGAGGGGAACGGGTGTCGCGGGGGTTTGCGTGGGCAAGGCGAAAGCAGAAGCTCTCGGCGAGAGCGCTCGAAGCCACAGGTTAATTCACCGACCACGGCTAATGAGGCTGCTCGACGAGACACAAAGCCGACACATAGTTCTTGTCGCGCCCGCCGGCTACGGCAAGACGACTCTTGCACGTCAGTGGTTCACAGGGCAGAAGCGCAAGGCAGTTTGGTTTCGCGCAGGTCCTTCCTCGACCGACGTTGCAGCGCTAGCGCTTGGTCTTGCCCAAGCGGCGGAAGAGGTGTTGAAGGGGGCTGGCACGCGCCTGCAAGAACATCTTCGCACGTCGCACTCGCCGAATTCCGAGGTAATCCGCATTGCAGACATTCTGGTCGACGATTTGGCTCACTGGCCTGACGATGTGTGGATGGTCATCGATGACTATCAGCACCTCGCTCATGAGCCAACCGCAGAACAGTTGATTGATGCCGTAGCTGCACGTGGCACGATTCCACTGTTCGTAACAAGCCGAGTCCGACCGTCCTGGGTTTCTGCGAAACGCCTTCTCTACGGCGAGGTGGCTGAGTTTGGCCGAAACATCTTGGCGATGACACACGAGGAAGCCGCAAGGGCGGTCCCGCCCAAGACGGACCCTGGCGTCCTAGCGGGTCTCGTTGCACTCGCAGAAGGCTGGCCGGCCGTGATTGGACTGGCATCACTTATCCAGTCTCCGAAGCTGCTAGCGGACGATGAGATTCCCGACGCTCTACATTCGTATTTTGCCGAGGAGCTCTATCAAGAGCTCAGTGCTGAGCTTCAATGGAACCTAGTTCAGCTATCGCTCGCCGCGACAATAGATGCCGAGCTAGCACAACTGCTCTTCGGGCCAAACGGCCGACTCGTTCTCGAGGAGGCGTTTGACCGAGGCTTCCTGAACAGAGATGGCGAAACCTACGATCTGCACCCGCTTCTTCGCCAGTTTCTTCGATCAAAGATGGCAAAGGCAGATTCGCTGGCCAGAGCCTCAACAGTTGAGACCATCGCCTATGCAGACTTGGAAAAATCGGCATGGGATGAGGTCTTCGCGCTCGCGAGCGAATTTAGTGTAGGCGAGCTTCTAAATGCCCTCCTCGGTCGGGCCTTGGACGATCTCTTGTCAAAAGGTCGGCTAGCGACACTCGAGAGATGGCTAGAAGAGGCGCACAGACTGATCCCCTCTGCTGACGTTGCAGCACTCGCTGAAGTTGAACTGGCTTTCCGAAAAGGCCGCTGGCCAGAGGCCGAGGATCGAGCACGCCGTCTAGCCACCCGACTATCGCGACAGCACCCGCTCGCATCCCGCGCACTATTTCGAGCGGCTCAGGTAGCGCAGCTCGATGACCGGCCCGCTGACGCATTGGAGCTTCTGAGCGAAGCACGAGCCCGCTCAACGACTTCAGCAGACCTTCGCCGAGTCCTCTGGAGCCGATTTATTACGTTCACTGATCTCGAAGAGCCACGGCAAGCAGCAGAAGCGCTTCAGGAATTCGAAAGATTGGCGCCCGAGTCTGTCGAGGACAAAATCCGTCTTAGCCAAGGCCCGATCCACCTAGCCGTGCGTTGGGGCGGCGTACAACAAGCACTCGATCGCCATCGTTCCACCCTTGAGTTGCTCGAGCGAACCGCGGATCCGGTGGTTCGTTCGGGCTTCCTACAGTCATACGGGACGGCGCTGAACCTCGCAGCTAAGTACGCAGACGCATATGCCTTGGCGGATCGCCAAATCGCTGATGCAAGACGCTTCGGGCTCGATTGGGTAGGCACGCACGGACTCGAGATGAAGGCCCTTGCTCAAATCGGACTGCGAGACTTCCAGGGAGCACAAGCAGCACTGAGAACTGCCTGGCAACTCGCCGAGGCAGCTGACGATCTCCACGCACAAGTCAACGCACAGGCCCTGCTTGCGAGGATTCCTCTCGCTCAAGGCGCACCGGGCAAAGCGCTCGAGTTGCTCGATATGACCGGTTCCCGAAGCGTAGGGCCTGGGATGGAAGGCGAAGTCCGCTCGATGCGCGCGCTCGCACTGGCTTGTCGAGGGGCGGTCGAGGAAGCTGAAGCTGAAATCGAGGCTTCAGAGTCAATCACCACGCACCTTGAGGCGCGTGGCTTGCGAGCCTTCGCAAAAGCCTTAGCCGCAGATCGTCGTGGCGATATAGCGGGACGCAACAAGCAGCTTGAACTCGCCTTAATCGACGCGCAGGTGACTGGCAACGCAGATTCATTCGTCGTGGCCTACAGACTGGCTCCGAATCTATTGAACGTCATTGCAGGCACGGGCTTTGCTTTGAGCGATTTCCTACTACGCCCCCTTGTCACATACGACCCACGACTTGCGGAGAAAGCCGGACTCAACCAAAGAGCAACCGGAGTTCGCCGGGCCAGCCTTCTGACAGATCGCGAGGAGGAAGTGCTTGATCTTCTTCGCCAAGGAATGTCCAATCGAGAGATAGCACAGACGCTCTGGATCGCACAGTCAACGGCGAAGGTGCACGTCCGGCATATCTTCGAGAAACTCGGCGTACGCTCTAGAACGGAAGCCGCGCTATTTCGTGCCGAAACTTAAGCGGTAGCGGCAGTAAGAGCAGGCTGTTGTGCTTGCTGCGTCTCCAGCGTGAAATCATCTCGGCGGCCGGCCCTGTACTCCTCGCTCGAACCTGCCAGGATCGCCTCGAATGCTGCGACCACGGAGGTATCAAATTGACTCTCGACGGCCTGTGCCAGACGCAGCCGTGCAACTCGACTGGGCATCGCATCTCGGTACGGCCGATCTGAGGTCATAGCATCGTACGAATCCGCGACGGCGATGATCTTGGCAAGCAATGGGATCTCGCTATCGCTAAGACCATCGGGATACCCGAGACCGTCGACTCGCTCATGGTGGTGGCGCACAATCCGGGCGATCTCGGTGTAGTCCTCAACCTTGGAAAGAATCCGCTCGCTAATGGCTGCGTGTTCTTCCATGAGTCTGCGCTCCTCGAGCGTGAGGGCACCCGGCTTTTCAAGTAGACCGGCAGGGAGCCCAACTTTACCGATGTCATGGACCAGCCCGCAAAGATGAACGAGGTTCTGCTCTTGGTCACTAAGTCCCATGCGCTCAGCAATATCCCTGGAGTAAATCGCTACAGCCGCCGAGTGCCCTGCCGTGTAGCGGTCGCGGGCATCGAGCGTTGCGACAAGGGCCGTTGCGAACGATAGATTTGCTCGCTCCAGCCGATCATTTGCTTCACCGAGCTCGGACACCGCCTCACGTTGCTCGCGATACATAACATGAAGTCGTTGCGCCGCCAGCGCCGGGATGAAGAAAAGCGCAGCGCTCCACGGGGTAAATGCGACATAGCTGTACGCCAACATCCCGACGAGTGACGTGTAGAGCGGATATCCGGCGAGCGCGACAGGACCTGTTGTCCGGGCCAGATCCCGAATCGAGCCTGTCCCGCGTAGAACCAGGGTGGCTCCACTAAGAATGAAGTCCAGCCCAACATCGACGACCGCAGCAACGGAGGTCGCGGCAAGGATGCGGCCGAATGTGCTGCCGCCGCTGCCCATGACCTGAAGCGCAGCAAAGCCTGCGAGACCGCCGATGAGTGTGCGGTTTGCCGTCCAGATTACCCAGCGGGTGAACGGTCGACCTAGGTCGGGTAGCACGGTGACCGCTCCAACGAGAGCTGCGGCTAACGGCCCAAACACCACCGCAACAAAGAGGAGCGGGAGAAACACGACTGACAGCTGAAGGTTCGCCGTCAGCCTGACTGTCTGCCGTTCGGCAACGAGCGCTAGAACCGCGAAGGCCGCAAGTGACAAGGCCGACCGAGAGTCCTGCAGGAATCCGCTCGATCGTGCCAACGCAACGATGAGCAGGACGCTTACCGTGGCCAGGAAGCCGGCGTATAGCGAAATGCCGGAGATTCCGGGTTCAAAGCTACTCAAAGCCTTGAAAAACCTGCCTCTATGTGCGTAAACTCGCAGTGCCGTCAGTCCCCCACAAGAGGGAGTCCTTCATGCGTATCGCGCCTCGCGTGATTGCCGTGCTCAGCGCCGCCGCTTCGGTGGCGACTGTGGCCGGCCAACTCAAGGCCTGGTAAAGCCTGCGTAGCTTC
>DHWR01000287.1 GCA_002413265.1 Chloroflexi bacterium UBA5177 | reverse complement strand
GTTCGGGGCTACGGGGCCACGGGGGTGTACGGTCAGAGCTCCACGGCCAACGGCAATGCCCTGTCGGGGAACAACAGTGGCGCTGGTATCGGCGTCAAAGCGGTCAGCACCAACGGACTGGGAGCCTCCTTCTCGGGTGGCAGAGCCCCGCTCTTGCTGCAACCGGCTGCCTTCACGGGAGCTCCTTCATCCGGAGCGCATAGTCGCGGCGAGCTGATGGTCGACAACACCGGGGTCCTGTACATCTGCACCTTAGACGGCACGCCGGGCACCTGGATGAAGGTCGGGACGCAGACCTAACCGCCGTCAGAAGCCAACCGGAACCTCGGCAGACGGTAGAGTCGCGTTGGAGTTCGTTACAGTGGCTATGCGTGAAAACAGTCACCATTCATCAGCCCAACTACCTGCCGGGCAGCGGATATTTCGCAAAGATGGCACTGGCCGACGTCTTTGTCATGCTCGACGACGTTCAATACTCCAAGAACAACTGGACCAACCGGAACCGTATCAAAACCGCCAACGGCCCGCAGTGGATAACCATTCCGGTGCAGACCTCGGGAAGGGCCGAGCAGCTGATCAGGGATGTGGAGATCGATACCCGATCGGGCTGGCCGCGCAAGCACAGAGCCGCCATCCAGACGAGTTATGGCAAGGCACAGCATTTCGAGCAATATCATGAGAGTCTGTTCGATGAGCTGTCGGCGCCGTGGACGTCACTCGCCGCTCTTAACACACGTCTGATCAAACTTTGTGCGAGCTGGCTTCGGATAGACGTCAAGTTTGTAGAATCGAGCGAGCTTGGCGTATCAGGTGCCGGAAAGGACCTCATTGCCGGGATTTGTGAGTCCCTGCAAGCCGACAAATACCTTTCCGGAACCGGTGGGAGAAACTATCTCGACATGGCGGACTTTCGGCGACGGGGCATAAGCGTCGACTTTGTAAGCTATCGGTCGCCCGCCTACCAACAACTGCACGGAGACTTTGTCGAGAACATGTCGATCATTGACCTGCTCTTTAACAACGGTGGTGCAAGTCGCGCCTTGATAGGCCGGGAAACCGTCACGTGTTCGAGTGATTGAAGAGGCGTCGGCCTGCGACTTTTCGCTCGAGCACTACGATTTCATCTTGAAGAAGGCATTGCAGGAAGGGTATTCCATTCAGTCGTTGGAGCAGTATTTTGATCGGCCTCTTGATCCCGTGCTCCTCCTGAGGCATGACGTCGACGTGTCCATTCAGTACGCCGGTCGAATGGCGGAGATCGAGCATCGGGCCGGCGTACGCAGCACCATCTTCATTCGTGTCCACGCCGCCGAATACAACCCGTTCAGCCGTCAAAACTATCAGTGTCTGCGGTGGCTGACTGACGAAGGCTTCGAGATAGGCTTACATCACGAGGTAGGTGTCTTCCCGCTGCCGGGTTCGACTCCCCGAGAACAGCTCCAGCGAGAGCTAACGGTGCTGACCGCTGTCCTGGAACGGAAAGTGCGCGCCGCCACCGTGCACCTCCCAAAACATGTGCGGTACACTTTGGACCCGAGCGAATTCGCGGACCTGGGTATTGAGTACGAGGGAGGGGCCGCATTGTTCAACGAAGGCGGTGTCTTCATGTCGGACTCAAATCGCTTAAAGAAGCCTGAATGCCTCTGCCGCATGCTGGGCAAGGCTCCAAAAATTCTTTCCACTACGCATCCCGTCTGGTGGAATCGCGTCGACGAGGATGTGGATCGCATGCGGTCGTTCCTGCTGGGCGGAAACTAACCGTAGGCATGAAGACTCGACTCGCGGTGGCCGTGTGCCTTGCGATTGTGGCGATCTCGTTGCCCGGCGGCACGCGATCTGGGCTTGCCGGCCACGCGCAAACACTCGCTACCAACGCCATCCAGGCTGAGAACCAAAAAACGGGAACCACGGGTTGGAAGCTCACCTGCTGCTCGCAGGACACAGTCCCCAGGATCTCAGGCTATGCGGGCGTAACCAGCGTCGCCCAGGGCGAGAGTATCGACCTACACGTGAGCACCATGGACACGTCTTACGACCTCCAGATCTATCGCATGGGTTGGTATGGGGGCCTTGGTGGCCGCCTTATGGGGACCATCTCCGATCTTCCCGGCCACGACTACCCGACTCCGGCTCCGGATCCCGTCACCGGCACCGTGGACTGTAACTGGCCCGTCGGCTATCAGCTCAACATTCCATCCACCTGGACGAGCGGCGTCTATCTCGCGAAGCTGATTGGATCGAGCAGCAAGTACCAGAGTTATATCCCGTTCGTAGTTCGAGACGATCAGCAACCCCACAAGATCCTCTTCCAGGTTGGCGTCAGTAGCTGGCAGGCGTACAACACGTGGGGTGGCAAGTCGCTCTACCGCGACGCTTCCGCCCCTACCCTGGACGCCCTCCGAGCACGAGTCGTCTCCTTCAACCGACCCTATGTGAACGGTGCCGGAAGCTTCTGGCAGTGGGACTACCCGATGCTCAGGTGGATGGAGCGCATGGGATACGACATGTCATACGCTACGGACGTCGACCTCGACCTGTACGCCCACATTCTGGATGGACACGAAGCTCTGGTAGTCGGCAGCCACTCCGAATACTGGTCAGCCGTCATGCGAGCTCGCGTCGAGCAAGCTGTGCAGACAGGTCTGAATGTGGCCAACATGTCCGCCAATACCGTGTATTGGCAGGTCCGCTATCAGCCTGTCAACGGCGTGCCGGACCGGCTTCTAGTCTGCTACAGGTACTTCTCGGAGGATCCTCTCGCCAACATCGAGGACCCGCTCGTCCCCGTGCGCTGGATCGACCCGCCAGTGTTGCGTCCCGAAAGCCAACTCTTGGGACTGGAGTACGG
>DHWR01000159.1 GCA_002413265.1 Chloroflexi bacterium UBA5177 | reverse complement strand
CGAGAGACGCGTCTGCCAGAAGGCTGCTCAGATTGCCGACCTGCATGGTGACCGTGTACGACTGGTCGTTCTTCGCCTCGGTCAGAGAAGAATTAACTATGTCGACGTTGCTGTTGGCCAGGGCTGCCGTCTCCGACCCGTTCCCGGCGAAGTACGAAGCCGGGGAGCCGGACGCCGATCCGTAGGCCGGTGAAGGGCGGCTGACACTGCCGCCGTACAAGCCCTGTCCGCTCGTCTGATGTGCGAACGCGATCAGAGCCGAGGACTCGCTGTTGAAGTCAGTGTTCGCCGAGTCAGCCCAGACCACATCGGCCGCGCCACTCGGGTCGGCCTGGACCGAGATGAAGTCTACGAGCCCGCGGTCGCCGCCCGTCGTGCATCCGATGCCCATGGTGCAGATTGCACCGTAATGGTTCGAGTACTCGCTCACTTTCGTAGTTGTGAAGGTAGGGGCCGCATTCGGCGTTCCGGTGCCGCTAACAGCGTTTAGTGTCTGTGCCATGTACACGTTCCAGACGCCGTTTATTGCCGCAGGTCCGCACGGCTGGTTCGGGCACGAGCCGAGTGTCGGCGTCCCGTACCAAACGATGTCAACCTTGCCATTTGAGCCTGCAGCGACCCATGGGAACAGATTGGTTTGCAAGCCGGCGACCTGTGCGCTGACATTGATCGGTGCGGTCCAGGTCGCCCCGTTGTTCGTCGAAGTGGCCATATAAATGGTGCTAGGACCATCGATCTGGCCGTTCGAATCTACGGAAGCCTGCGACCAAACGACGTAAAAGGTCTGGCCGCCATCCTTCGACTTCCATATGAAGCTGGCTGTCGTGGAGAACCCAAAGGGAGCGCTCACGAACAGGTCGTGATATCCGAAGCCATTGGTGGTGGGAGAGATCGAGATGCTCGGCTCGCCCGCCACGCGCTGATGGTCAACGACGACTTCGTGACCGAATGCCGGAGCGGACGTGCCGCCCTTCCCGGCGTTTCCGCCGGCGCCTACCAGCAGCGGAACTGCAATGGCCAGCGCGGCGAGTCCGCGAAAGGCCCTCCATCCAGGCAAACGAGACGAGTCATTTCGAGTGCAGCCGGGGACGATCGTGGACTTGCACGTGCTCCTTGCTTCACCGAGTTGGTCGGTATCCCTTCCCTATTAAAGCCCGCTCATCGAAAGCCGCGAGCGAACGATCCGAAAGGCGGCGAGCAAAATTCGTGCCACTCCCCTTGAACCAGAAGATGCGCCGAGCACTGAGACAGATGCTCAGTGCCGCGGCGCACCTCCGGATCCCTGTGCTAATCCAACGAGTCGACTAGGCCGACCGCGAGACCTCGCGAGCGGGCCACGCTCGCTCCTGCTCGGATGCGGCCTTCGGTAAGCGACGCCTTGCCCGGTACTCGTACGAGCCCTTGGTACCCGCGCTCGGGAGTGAGCGTCTTTCGACGTGACCCCCACGAACGAGCCGTCGCAGGACCACGTAGTGGTGTGATCCGCTTGCTGCACCGACTTCGCTCGGCTTCACCCAGCCACCGACTTCAATCAGGCGGTTGAGAATGTCCAGGTCCAACCCTGTAAGCGATGAATTCATGATCTCCCCCAAATCGACCAGCGATCGGGCTAACCGTATCGCGGTTCAATGATTCCGTCGAGGGGTTTTCGTTGCAGTTCGGTTACGGTTTCGAGAGTGTCTACGCTAGGAGAGGGAGTAATGGAGGAGGGCCCGATCCATCGTCGAGCTTCGGTCCTACCAGCAGCAGGCTCTGATCTCGTGGGCTGAGGCCGGCGGCAGAGGAGTAGTCCTGCTGCCGTCCCCAGCCGGGAGAATCCCTATCTCGGCGGTGGCTATGCAGTCGGCGGCGCGCTCTAGCTTGGTCGTCGTCGACTCCAGAAGGCAGATACCCCTTTGGGAGGAGGGTCTCCTCCGCATCTTTGGAGACAGCTTTCCCCGCGTCGTTTCAGGCCTTGCTGCGATGCAACAGGGGCAGACGTCACTGTTTCCCTGGGAACCTCCGGAGGTCACAATCGCCACCTACTCGGAGCTCGCGAGAGCAATAGACGACCTCGATCTGTTCGATCTTGTCGTCTTCGACGACGTTGCGTCGTTGTCTTTGCGCGGCAGAGCCGCCATTCTAGAGCACCCACCCCCGTCCCACGCCCTGGGCATTCACGTGGGAGGGTCGCCACCGGAGCTCGACGAGGCCGTCACTGCCTTCGTTGGACGCATCATCTACCCGCCACAGAATCCGCTTCTCGTCGAACAGGACTACGTGGTTCGCGTTGATCTCGAGCCGATGGAGCGCAGGCTATACGAGACGGCTTCGCGCGAGGGGGGTGACAGCGACCTGAGCAGGCAGGTGGTTCTCAATGCGCACGGTAAGGTGGTGGCAATTGCGGAGCTTGCAGAGGTCGTCTCCGAAGGTTCCCTTCTCATATATTGTCCTCACGAACCGCTCGCCCGGCGTCTCGCACATTCAATCGGGCTGGGTCTCATAACTCCGCACACCCCGGTGTTTGAGAAGGCGCGCTCCCTTGCCGACGTCGTGGCCGGATCCATTCCAGGAGCAGTGCTCACGCGGCTTGAGGACATTGCCGGGACGTCAGCCGCAACTCTCGCCGTAATCGTTTCCGCCCCCCTCAGGGCTGCCCGACGTGCTCGAAATCTCTTCAAATCGAGTGCTGGCTCGGCGTCGATTTTTCAGATCGTAGTTCGAGACACGTTCGAGGAAGCGGACATCGACGACCCGGACGCTCCTGAGCAGCAGGAGCTTTTTACTTAGCTCTCGATGAGAGGCGTTAGCCCGCCCAGTCTTCCCGCGCCCCGGTCGGTTCCGCCGCCACGGCGCCCGGGGTTACGCCGGCAGGCCAGAACGGATCATCGTCGGCACGCGCCGGGCGCGCGGACATCTCCACCCCTGTGCCGGCCATAGAGAGTTTGAGCGCGATCGTCACTCGAACTGAATCTGCAAGATCCATGTGGCCCAGCAGGCAGCGGTCGCCGGCCGTCAAACAGAAGCGAACCTCGTCATCGATGTCCATCCACTGCAAATCCACAGGTGTCGACAGCTGCTCCAGAGTCAGCTTGTCCAGAAGCTGCTCCGCTGACCACCAGACACCCTGCAGGTCGAGCCACAGGCCCTCACCGAAGGTCTGAAGGGCGTCGGAGAGTGACGTGTCTCCGCTCCAGGGGTGCAAGAGCGTCAATAGAGGAACGCTTTCAGAAATGGTTTGCGAAGACGGCCGGTAGAAGCGGTCACCGATGCGGACGGCGGCTTGTCGAAGGATCCGTTCCGGGAGCCACGCGCGCACCTCATTGGTGGTCTGGACATCCCCGTCGTCCTCATCCATCCGCCACAGCGCGTCCGGATGAGCGCGTAGCAGGTCGCGAAACGTTCCGCTGGTCTCGCTCCTATCGTTGGACATGCAGGAAACTACAGGTGGTGCTGAGAACCGACGGGAACGGCTCGCCTATCGGCACGCCGGCTCTCGGCTGCGTCGATTTCCCGCTCCATCAATCGCAGCCGCCACTCTCTCGCGTTGTGCTTCTGGCATTCAAAGCACAGCGGGTTGTCTCCGACCGACGACCCGCACAACCTGCATTCGGAGGGCTTTCGAACCTGACCAGTGGTCACGCGACTTTGTCCTTCTGCTTCGCCTGATCGAGACTGGCCTTCAGCATCTTCATGAGGTCGTTGGCCGCGGTGGCCTTCGGGACTTCGCCGCGCTCTTCCGGCTCCTTGCCTTCCAGCTTGGCGTCGATCACGCGTCGAATCTCCTCGGCGTACGTATCGTGGAACTCGGCCGGCTCGAATTCGTGTGTATAGGCGGCCACCACTGTCTTTGCGACGTCGAGGTCTCGCTCATCCACCTTGACCTCGGGGATCCTGAGCTCCTCAGAGCTTCGGACTTCTGAAGAAAACCGCAACTGGTTGAGAACCAGGAGCCCGTCGTCGGATCGCACTACTGCGATGTAATCTCTGTTTCGGATGACAAAGCGGGCGATGCCAACCTTCTTCGTCTGCTGCAGGGCCTGACTGAGCAGGGCATAGGAAACATCCGCTTCCTTCTCCGGCTCCAAGTAGTACGGCTTCTCGTAATAGGAGGGGTCGATTTCTTCAGGATCGACGAACTCTTCGATCTTGATTCGTTTGGTTCGCTCCTGGTTCGCCTTTGCGAGCTCTTCGTCTGTCAGGACCACATACTGATCCTTGGCGTACTCATAGCCCTTAACGATTTCGTCCTTATCGACCTCCGTGCCTTCGAGCTTGCAGTACTTCGCATAGCCGATAGGGGAGAGGTCTTTCTCGTGGAGCATGGAGAACTTGATCTTGTTCTCCTCCGACGCTGCGCTGTACACGCGCACCGGAATGTTCACCATCATGAAGCTCAAAGAGCCCGTCCACATCGGTCTCATAGGACGCTACCTCCTGCACTGAAACTGAGAGGCGGGTCGGTGAATGCCAAGAAACCTGGTTTGTGTGTTCATCGCCAATCGCTGGTCACCTCGCCCATGACGCAGGTGAGGCCCGAAACGGTAGCTCGGGACTCTTCGCTGGATTAGAGGGACCCTACGCTCTCCTTCGCAAAGGCCGCTCGTAACTGCCCGTTCCAAAAGCACACAAGCCGTTCGCTGCCGAATCGGCTCGAGGGGAAGAATTGGAACATCTGGCCCATTACGAGTACTTGGCCTCCAACGTCTAAATCGGCGGGTATTCGTATAGTACACCGAAGCAGATTGCGTGCCAAGTCCTTGCCCCGACCTCGTATAAAGTTACGAGGCTAGAAGCCTTCAACTACGAGGTTAAGTACGAGGTCGCCGAACTTGCATGCGGCCGGGCGAGGCGCGCGCCTAGGCGGTGGGCTCGATCGCCTTCAGGATCTCCAGCACCGTCGAAAGCACGCGCTGGTAGTCTGCCGGCGGCCAGCTGTCGCGGTTCGACGGAATCAGCGCAAGCGCTGCTTCCTTCATCCGGAGTACGCGGTCGACCCTCTCATCACTGCCACGGGGCGTTCCCGCGATGCGCTCTCGAATGACCTCGTCGGCCGCGGTCACCTGCTCTCTAGCCGGAACCAGGCGCAAATGTTGGGGCTGAGCAATCTCAGCTCCACCTCCCGAGGCGGTCAGCTCAAGAACCTTGCGAAAGAACCTGGCTGCGTTCTGCGCCTGCGACCCCGAAGCGGTGAGTGCGAAGAACGAGCGAAGGGCCTCCTGAGACATGCTCTCTCCGCCGATCTCGATCAGCTCCGCATACGCCTCGTATACGAGACTTCGTAGTGCTGCGCGCCACTCAGCAGTTTGCAAGCTGCGGAAAGCCGGTGCGGGCCGGCCTCGATCATCGACTATCCGCAGGAACTTCAGCGCGCTCAACAGAGCCCACTCGTTGTTCTCGGCGACCCGCAGCTGGCGCAGGTACGCGCGATCCACGATTCGTGGCGCCGTCACGCTCTGAATGCGCTTCAAGAACTCCTGAAACGAGCGCACGGAGCAGTACGCAGGCCGCCGTATCGGAGCTTCTTCCATTGACAGACTCGTATCCCTCGTACTCGCGGACACATTGTACGAGGCAGCTACGAGGCGTGTCTACTGTCGCCTCAAAATGGTTGGAGGCTTGGGCGCTCGCGCCCGCTGAAGCCTAAAGGCGGCGTAATGCCTCGCGTATCTGGCGGACCTGGCTGGCTAGAGCCGTGTCGATGGAAAGCTGCGACGCGACTCTGTGATGGCCGTGGACGACTGTTGAGTGGTCGCGGCCGAGCGCGAACCCGATCTCATTGAGCGTTAATTCGGTCTCTTCGCGCGCAAGGTACATCGCTATCTGACGGGCTAGCGAAGCTTCCTGGTCGCGCCGGTCACGGAGCTCCTTGGTCGAGAGGGCGAAATGCTCTGAAACCGCCGAAATCACGCTGTCTAGGGGGAAAGGGCCCTCTTCTACCTCGTGGCTCAGAGCTTCCTGCACACTGTTGACCGAAATCGGCGTGCGCGTCAGCCGAGAATGGGCGGCAATGCGGATTACCGCGCCCTCGAGTCCCCGGACGTTGCCGTTGAGACGAGCGGACAGGTAATGGACAACCGAAGGCGAGACTGTAATACCTGCTGCTGCGGCCTTCGCCCGCAATATTGCCGCGCGAGTGGGACGGTCGGGGCTGTGAATATCGACGATGATGCCCCAGTGCAGGCGCGAGCTGAGCTCGTCCAGCAGGGGCGTGAGATCCTTGGGATGCCGATCGCTTGTCACCACAATCTGACTGTTGTTCATGTGCAGGTCGTTGATGGTGTGGAAGAGCTCGCGCTGAACTCCCTCTTTGCCGGAGACGAAGTGGACATCGTCGATCAGCAGAACGTCTGCCTCGCGGCTGCGCGCGCGAAAATCGTCGATGGTTCCTCTTCGCACCGCGTGGACCGAGTCATAGAGGAAGCGTTCGCCAGTAGTGAGTACGATCCTTAAATGCTTGTGTCCCCACTGAAGCTGGTGACCGATCGCATGAAGCAGATGTGTCTTGCCCAGCCCGACGCCGCCGTATAGGAAGAGCGGATTGTACTGCTTTCCGGGCTCACGAGCGATTTGCTCCGAGACGGTCCGGGCGAGTCGGTTGCTTTCGCCGACGATGAATGACTCAAACGTGTACTGACTCCTGAACACGGGACCCGCCCTTTCCTCCGCCGGGGGCGGCGGCTGTGTGAGGGCGACCGGTCTAGCCACGTACATCGTCTCCAGGCTGGTTTCGAGTCTGGTTTTCGTGAGGCGCATTTGTAATCCTACAGACAAGCAGTTGCTTCTTCAATGGCGAATTTCGACCTATTCCCCACTGAGGGTCTCGAGGAAACCGGGGAGATCTAAAACTCCCTGCTCAAGCTCCCACAGATCCCCAACCCGCTCGAGTCTTTCCTGAAGCGTAAACATGGTGAAGCTTCCTGGATTCAGGCCCGGCACCACCTCGTCCCAATTCAAAGGCGTGGACACCGGCGCACCAGGAAACGGGCGGACGCTGTACGCGCTTGCCAGTGTCTGACCTCTTCGGTTCTGCAGGAAGTCGATGTACACCTTTCCCTGGCGCTGAGCCGGATTGCGCACCAGGCTCGTGGTGTCGGGCAGTCTCTGATGAGCGAGCGTCGCGACCAGCTCTGCAAACTGCCGCGATTGCTCGTACGTGTAGCGTCCGCCGAGGGGGACGAAAATATGCATTCCAGTGGCCCCGGAAGTCTTCACCAAGCTGGGAACTTTGGCGCCTGCCAGTACCTCGTGAACGGCAGTCGCGGCCTCGACCACCTTTTCAAAACCGATATCCTCAGGATCCAGATCGATGACCGAGTAGTCAGGGAGCTCTAGCGAGCCCACTTCGGATAACCAGGGATTCAGGTCGATGCATCCGAGGTTGACGACGAACAGCAGCGTGGCCTCGTCCTGGCACAACATGTACGTCTTCGGTCCTCCGGAGTCCGATTCAACCCGAACGGTTTCCACCCACTCGGGCACCAGATTGCCGACGTCCTTGTGGAAGAACGCCTCTCCGGTTATTCCGTCCGGGTAGCGACGGAGGGACTCTGGTCGACCACGTAGATGTTTAAGGATGTAGGGAGCGACGAACCGGTAGTACTCGGCCAGATCTGTTTTGGTCCAGCCTTCCTCCGGCCAGAAGACCTTCGTCGGGTTGCTCAAATCAACCGACCTGCCGTCGACTCGATACACGAGCTTTTTCTCTGAGCTACCTCGGAACCTTCGACGGGTCGCCTCGTCTCTGGCCTCCGCTGCCTCGTCCTCGGACGGACCCGTAGCTGGACTCTCGTGTAGCGTGTCAACCGCCTCGCTCGCAGGTGAAGATGGCTCGACATCGGCCGAACGTGTTTCTCTGTCGCCGGACGCCGGTTCGCTTTCCGCGGGAGGTACCGCACCCCCGGCGGAAGGTGCTTCGCTTTCAGCGGGGGACACGTCACTCGCAGCGGGCGCTGCTTCAGCCTCAGTCTCAGCAGAGGATGCTTCGCCCTCCTCGGCACCCGAAGGCTCGATCGTCGGAGTCGACGGAGGCGTCGCCTCTCCGGTCGTGAGGCCGAGGTACACCGGCTGCCGCATGCTGCCGGCTTCCGTCCATTCCGAAAATGAGACATTGCATTTCAGTTCCGGACGCACCCATCTCACCTCGGCGGGCTTGCCCGGCCGCGACCACCGCTGACCGGACCCACTCGGAGGCTCGGGAAACGGGCACGCGTCTGTATGTAGAGGCTCGAGCAGACCAAGAAGCTCCTTCGAAATCTTGTCGCTGAAGCCGGAGCCTACGTTGCCCACGTACTTCAGCTGATCGCCATCCCGTTGGCCAAGGAGCAGTGCTCCCAGCTGATTGCCTCCATCTCGCACCAGCGCGTAACCGCCGATCATCGCCTGCTCGATAGGGCGGCGCTTTATCTTCTGCCAAGAGTCGCTGCGCTTTCCTTCCTGGTACCGGCTCGACGCTTTCTTGGCGAGGACCCCTTCAAGCTCGTGATCCTCCACGAATCGAAAAAGCGCCTCGCCGTCGGGCACGTCCTCACTGACACGAACGTATGGACTCTCCGGCAGGACCGCTGCCAGGATTTCTTTGCGCCTAGACAACGGCAAAGGCTCGACGCTATGTCCGTCCAGATACAGAATGTCGAAGACGTAGTAGACGAGCTCGCCTTCATTTCCTCGCGGATAGTTTTGCAACCATTCGAAGCGAGGTCTTCCTCCCGGATCCAGCGCGACTACTTCTCCGTCGAGAACAGCGTCGAGTCCCATACCTTTAACTGCCTTCGCGACGTCCGAGAAGCGGTCGGTGTAGTCCTTCCCATTTCGGGAATAGAGCCTGACCTTGCCCTTTTCGGTTTCCGCGATGATCCGATATCCGTCCCATTTCAGCTCAAAGACCCAGTCGTCTCGTACGAATGGCTTGTCGATGGTGACGGCCAACATGGGTTTCACGTCGTGCGGCATCTCGCCCACCGGCACATCGTTGAGGTCCGGCAGAGCTTTCCTCTTGTCCGACTCCCAAATATCGCCCGCCTCGGCCGATTGCGACGCTATCTCTTCCTGGCTGCGTCCGGTCAAGACAGAACGATCTTGAGCCGTAACATCTTCGTCCGTCGCAAACACGTCGTCGCGTTTGATAAGAAGCCAGGCATTCTCCTGCTTTTCGTCGTGAGTGTGGACGAGATCGAACACGCCGCGGAGTTTTTTGCCGTTCAGCAGGATTACCAAGTGGCCCTTGTGCAGGCCGTGTCTCAGAACACGCTCCTGCTCTCCAGGTTTGGACGTGTCCACAGCCTGATAGACGCCCTCGTCCCAAACCATGACCGAGCCCGCCCCGTAATTGCCCTTTGGGATCACGCCCTCGAATATGCGGTAGTCCATGGGATGGTCTTCGACCATCATGGCCAGGCGCTTCTCACCGGCTTTCATGGAGGGTCCTTTTGGAACCGCCCAGCTCTTGAGAACCCCGTCTAACTCAAGACGAAAGTCGTGATGAAGGCGCGTCGCATCGTGGCGCTGCACCACGAAACGCAGACGCGGAGCACGCTCTTGCTCCGAACCTCTCGGTTCCGGCGTCTGGTCGAATTGACGTTTGCGGTCGTACTCGTCTAGAGACATCGTTTCCTTCGGGCGGGACCAATTCTATGTGTCAGCTCGACGAGATCCCGAAACAATTCCACAAAGCTTCAACGAAATTTAGAGGTGGCATCCACACTCGTACGAGCCTTCCGGGACTGTGCCTTGAACTGGCTCTTCGGACGCTTGGGACGCGTGTTCACCGGCACTGTTATGGTCAACAACGCGCCCCCGAGAACCCGCTAGTATGACGCATCTTCGCTTCGGGACGGCACATGAATACCTCCACTCTGAGCTTTCCTCGCGGTCCCATCTTTCCGGCGGCTGACGGCTCCAAGACCCTCGCCACCTTCTGGCAGGAGGCACTTGCCGACCTCTCGAACCGACTCGGACAGGCGCCTGTTCTTGCCTGGCTGCAGCCGGTGCGCCCGCTGAAAGTGGATGTCGGCGTGTTGACGGTCGCCGCGCCCACTTTGCAGATCCAGGACTGGATTTCGCTTCATCTCACACCAGCCGTTCAAGAAACGTTTCGCTCGCTCGGCTTTCCGGATCTTCGGCTCCGCGTCGTCGTCGAGGCGGAGGCCGCGGGAGAAGTCACTGATGCTCGGGGATCACAGACATTCGATTCATTTGCTGTCGCATCCGAGAACCGCGAGGCCTTTTTTGCCTTGCGATCGATCCTCGAGGATGGAGACCGGCCGGGTGTGCTGATTTCAGGGCCGCCCGGTTCCGGCAAGACGCACCTGCTGATGGCTGCCGCCGTCTACGCGAGCGGTCACGGCCGGCCCGTATTCATCCGTGCGGCGGACCTAGCAAAACCCGACGGGCCGGGGTACGCCGCTTCCCCACGTGGTGAGAAGTCACCGGTGACCGTTTGCGACAATCTGCAACTCAGGGGGCTGCACTATCTTGAACAGGAGCGTTTGGCCTTCGAGCTGATCGAGGCTCAGGAAAACGAAGGACAGGTCGTGTTGGTGACGGATGCGGTCGTTGACACGCGGTCTCCGATGCACTTCAGGCTATCCGAGGCGCTGCATCCTCTTCGCTTCGTTTCGCTCTCCCGCCCGGGATTTTCGCTGCGCGAGGCCACTCTCAAAATGATGCTCGTCCAACGAGGGTGCGTCTTGCCGACTAGGGTCATTCACCTCCTTGCCGCTGTCTCGCCGCCTGACGCACACGTCATGGAAAGTATTCTCAGGGACATCATCGAACTATCTCGACCGACAAACGGACGCGTGGAAGCGGAGGACGTGATCCGAGTTGTAGGTCGTAGCGGCCGCAAGTGTGTCAAGACGCCGCCGCGAGCTGTCCTTCAAACCGTCATGGAATCGTTTGGTGTCTCCCTGGGAGAACTGGTCGGCCACATCCGTAGCCGCAGGCTCGAGCGCGCCCGACACGTCACCATGTTTCTGTTGAGAGCGGAATGCGGGATCTCGGCGAGTGAGATTGGGAGCATTCTAGGCGGGCGAAGCCATAGCTGTGTGGCGTATGGCTGTGCTGACATCGACCGTGAATACGAAACGGTTTCGGGACGGCAGAAGATCGATGCGCTTCGTTGCGGTCTGCGTGAGCAGTGGACAACCGCACAGCCTCTTCCCATGTAGTCCGGATCTAGCTGGGCTGGGCGGCGTTTCGGGACGCGCGAGCCCCGGCGAGTCGCGATTCCATGAGTGTTCCGCTCGGTGCGCGAAATCGAGTGCCAGGGGCGAGCAACGCGGAAATGCTCTCTTCGGCGAATGCCAACCCGCTCAGTAGAGCTCTCTTCAGTGCAGGCGGCGGCAAGCTCGTTTCTCTCTCGACAAACTCGGTCGCAGTCTCGGCTGCGATCCGCCAGGCTTCTGCCTCGACGTAATACCGGCACAGGTGCCACGGGGGAGACGGAGATCTCGACCAGACGCTGTCGACGACCGTCTCCAACTTCTCGACAGCCAACCTCAGGCTCCGATTGGTTCGGGATATGGCCGGCAATGTCCAATTCTTGTCGGCATGTTGCAGTCCTCCGATTCGCCTCAGGACAACTCGGAGGTCGTCATCCCATAGAGGCACGGAGATCGACGATTTTGTTCGCTGAGAGGCTCGCTCGCCATCCGGCAGCGAAACCTCTTCACCCGAAGTAGCCAGGGCGGCGAGAAGGATGAGGGCGGCGAGAAGGTGCTCGGAGTACCGGCAGCACGATTCCGCGGCCGCGGTCGAATCGGCCCCTTCTTGAAGCGCCTCGATTGCGAAGTCAACGGCGGCCTGAGCAGCGTAACGCCAGGCCCTCACGTGTGCCACACGTGATTGCACGGCCCACGATCGAGCGTCTGGGGGCGTCTCCATCATCATGGACTGCGCGCCGCTCAGTTGGACCAACAACTGATCCAGGCGCTCCAGCCGGAAGTGAGGTTCGACAGCTGGATTTGAGGGCGCGAATGTAAGAGCGACTACCTCAAGTTCGGCAGCCGCATCGTGAAGAAGTCGTTCGCAGGCATCGAGTGAACCGATAGTGTCCATGCGCCTGCCCACACTTCAACACACCCACTCTGGAATGTCAAGACTTGTCTCCTCTTACATAAGCAGGTCTCTAAAGAGCACAGCTCTCCACCTTTCCAGAGGTTGTGTCGAACTATCCCGCCACCTCTTGAAGAGGAATGCATCTGGTGGTAGGTTGAGGGTGCTCCGAGTGAGTAATCGACGGTACGTCGTCGCGACGTGTAGCCCTTGGATGGCAGGGAGCAATCCCCGTCAGCAGGCGGCACGCCTAGCAATAGCGGAACCGGAAAAGACGTAAGTCATTCCCGAGTTCGCCGAAGAATTGACGGCCTAGTTTCTCTCCCGGAGCACTTTTTTGTTTAAAGATCGATGGACGACTCGAACACCTTCCGGCGCGCCCCGGCACAGTTCTCGCACGAAGCGCACCCTAAACACGCGAACAGGCACGTCCCTGAGACGCACGACTAGACCTCGCCGGCGGCTGGCGCCAATCAAACGGTTCCGGAAATCGACTCGTACCACCGATGAGAATACTTTGATAGTCAAACCCTCACATGCACCGTTTTATACCGTCACTATCAACTTGAAATCGCTTTTCATCGGCATCGTAAAGCTCACCGGCGAAGTTGCACAGCGCCTTCAATTAGAGATCGCGGTGATGGAAGCGGATCAGCCAGCTCTCGAGATTGCTGTCCCGCGCCGCCCTGATGGTTGGAGTCGTACTCAGGCGCCCGGCATGCAGTAGAGGTTGTTTGTACTCCGATGTGGGCATGCCACCCTCGTTCTCCTACCTGATCAATTTGCGGCCCGCTCCATCAACAGAGGCAGCGGGCCGGTCGTGCGCACAATAAACGTTCGCAACATGCCAGCCGCCCGTTGCGCGGATGCACGTCCGGCTTGGTTCCCCTGACCCGGGGAGCACATCTTCAGAAATCAGGAAGTCGAGGCGGGTTCGCCATTCGAGAAGACCTGACCAGCGGAGGAATGTAGAAAGCTGTCCGCACCGGTGACGATCGCCTGGCCGGTGACACAGTGAAGCAATGTCACTCCGACCCGCTCGACTACGATCTCAGAGTTGCTCGTCCATCGTTCGCGCACGTTTATGTACAGCTGCCTCACCTCGCTCAATGAGTCGAGGCCCTCCTGCCACGCATACGTCGCGCAGGCCAGCAAGTATCGAGCGCCCACCTGTTGCTCTGCAGAGGAGAGCTGCCCCGAGTCCGCAATCCGTTCGTCAAGGACGGAGCGGAGAGTCCTCAGGCTCTCTGTCAGCCCCTTAAAGAAAGGCTCAACGATTGTCGCTTGCGACGAGGCAGGGCTGACCGCCATCGTGTCCAATTGGCGCGACACCGTCGCCAGTTCCGATGTCAATACTTCATACATTGGTGACCTCGATACCCAGCCAAGAGCGTCCGAGCTGGTACCTAGGTAAGCTCTGAGGACTCCGAGGACAGAGGCGGCAGAAACCTCGTGGCGGAAGGTCTCGGCTAGCGCGAGCCACCTGTTCGGGCCCCGACCAAAAAGGCCGAAGCTCCCGCTCCTGGTCTTCGTCGCGTCTTCGAATGATCTCGTGGACTGCTCCACGAGATAGGCGCCGGTCCGCTTCAGGTACTGCCAGCCTTGATGTTCACGGTCGTTTTCGAGACCTGCTTCGGAAGTTTCGCTGAGCCAAGCCCGAAGATCGGAAAGTACCTCCGAGGCGATGCCGACACGACCCTCCAGAGCGATGGCCTGATCGCCCCCGGCGCTGAGCGCGGACGTCACGTGCGACCCCGAGTCGGCCAACTTAGCAATCACTTGATCCATGTCGCGCTCCTTGCAGGGTCGGGGACGTCGGGTGGCCGACAGGTATGTATTAGCAGGTTGACTTCCGAATGACAAGATTGCGGACACAATGTCGAGAATGCGGGTCGGTATGCGAAGTCACGCCAGCTGCACTTCAGCAGTCTCGACCGATAACCCTACACGCTCGAACGTCGAGTCGACGTGGGTGAGAAAACTCTCAATGTCAAAGAGACTTTGAAGGTCCTCTTCAGGTATCCGCGAGCGTACTTCTTCGTCCGCTGCGAGAAGATTCCGGAAGTCCTCATTCGACTCCCAGGCTTGCATGGCGCTGCGCTGGACGACCCGGTAGGCAGCTTGCCGGCCCATGCCCGCCTCCACCAGAGCTGTGAGCACCTTCTCAGAAAAGAAGAGCCCTTTCGAGGTCTCGACGTTCTGCCTCATACGAGCCTCGTTGACGCGCATGTCGCGCACGATCGTCGTAAAGACGAAAAGCATGTAGTCCAGAAGGGTTGACGCGTCGGGCAGAATGACCCTTTCGACCGAGGAGTTACTGATATCCCTGTCTCTTATACACATCT
>DHWR01000231.1:31565-33104 GCA_002413265.1 Chloroflexi bacterium UBA5177 | reverse complement strand
ATCCCAAGAGGCGCGTCGATGTTGAAGGCCGCGGGGGTCGCGCCTCGACTGCCTATCTCCTCCTGGACGCATGAGGCGGTGATGACCGCCGCTTGCAGTGCTTCGGCGGCGAGGGCCCGCGTGACCTCCGCAATGACGTAGGCACCCATCCTGTCGTCGAACGAGTTGCCCGTTACCCAGTCACCCTGCATCCGCTCGACTCCATGGCAACGCCCTCCCGCATCACCCACCCGCACGAGCTGTTCAGCATGCTGCCTGTCCCTGGCGGCGATATCGATCCACATGTCCTTGGGCTTGGGAACTTTCGACCGATCTTCCTCGCTGAGAAGGTGCGTTGGAGTACGGCCGATCACGCCCAGAACCGGACCGTTAGGGCCGAGGATGCGAACACGGTTCCCAGCCAGCGTCGAGCCGTCGAAGCCGCCGATGGTTTGGAAGTGGAGAAATCCCTGGTCGTCAATGGCCCTTATCTGAAAGCCAATCTCGTCGATGTGCGCCTCGAGCATTACCCGCGGTGATCCAGAGGCGTTCAAGGTCGCGGTCGCGTTACCCAGCGAATCTGTCTCAACCGCAGCCACTTCGGCGACTCGCTCCCGCCACACGGCCTGAGTCTGCTGTTCGTATCCGGAGGGGCCCGTCGTCTGCACGAGCTTCTGAAAGAAGGCGAACTGGCCGTCATTCATTCTTTTTGGCGCTCCATGTTCGGACCTTGAGAGCTGGGTGGCCACCACGCCATGTCGAACCCGAACTGAAAGATGTTTGAAACCGGCTTGGTCAGGTCGCGGTACTGTTCCGTGGCCCAGTCGATCATACGGCGGTGAGCCTCCTCCATCACGTCATCCGGCACCTGCCATGATTGCGAGAAGGTGCGGAGGCGAATGGCCTCAAGAAGCTGGCCAGGAGCCACCTCGTCCTCCCACTGCACCACTCGGTAGGACGCTAGAAGGGCGCCCGTTTCAATGAGCTCGGTTTGAACGGCCTCCCGAGTTCCGTGTTCCGGTCGCGCGTCGGCTCCCAGCTCACGAACAACGTCACGCCACTGCCTGCGAATGGCCCCGGCTGGTTGCCCATCGACCGAGCCGTCACTGCCGTAAATGTAATAGCCATCCGGCGTCAGGACGCGCCGAATCTCCGACAGGACGCGCCTCCAGTCGGGCACCAAATGGAGGAGATGGACGGTAAGCGCCACGTCAAAGGAAGCGTCTGCGAACGGCAGCTGTGTCACATCGGCCTCGACGAGAGTAAGCTTCTCGAAATCTCCCGCCTTTGTCCGTAACACGTCGATCATTGCCGGCGAGATGTCCACCCCCGTGTACGAGAAGCCGTACTGAAGCAGTGGAAGCGCGATGCGCCCGGTGCCGACACCCAGCTCCAGGAAGCGCGACGCCTCCGCTGCATTGGTCGCAGTCACGATGGTCTGTGCGATCGTCGCAAGCACGTGGTCCGGCAGTGCGCGAGTCGCGTCGTAAATGTCGGCGACGCGATCGAAGCTCAAGGGCTGCGACGTCATCCGCGGCTCACCGCCGGGCGAGCGCCCTC
>DHWR01000231.1:21813-31370 GCA_002413265.1 Chloroflexi bacterium UBA5177 | reverse complement strand
ATGCGGAAGGTCGTGCCCTCGCCGACGCGGCTTTCAACTTGAATGGCGCCGCCATGGCCCTCCACCACCTCCTTCACAATCGCCAACCCCAGTCCGGCATGCCCGTGAGCGCGCTCACGACTCTTGTCTGAGCGATAGAACCGCTCGAAAATCCGAGACAGCTCGTCGGAGGAGATCCCACGTCCGGAGTCGGCAACCGTCATTTCGATGGTGCGCTCGTCGAAGGTCGATCCGCCGACGGTTACGGAACCGTCCGAACCGGTGTACTGAATGGCGTTATCCAAGAGATTCTGTAACGCGCGCTCGAACTGG
The DNA here is from genome assembly GCA_002413265.1 of Chloroflexi bacterium UBA5177. Classification (GTDB taxonomy): domain Bacteria; phylum Chloroflexota; class UBA5177; order UBA5177; family UBA5177; genus UBA5177. The sequence goes on along the minus strand of DHWR01000231.1, from coordinate 31,058 downwards.
ACTTCGTCCAAGGCTGCCGCAGGCAGCTGTGCGGGGATGCTGTTCACGAGTCTCGGCAGGGGTCGGTCCCCGGCGGATTTCTCGATGCGGTCGAGCACGTTAGCCACGAACGGCCGAAGCGGCACCGAGTGCACCTCGAGCTTTAAGAGGCCGGACTCCAACTTTGTGAGCTGCAGCAGGTCGTCTACGAGCCTCTGCATCTTCAGCGCCTCCTCATGGATAATCGCCGCTGTCGACTGGAGCTCGTTCCCTGATGCCGTACCGTCTACGACGGCTCCGGAAAAGCCTGCGATGCTGGTCAGCGGCGTGCGTAAATCGTGCGAGACGTTGGCGACGAAGTCCCGCAGCAACCGGTTCGTTCGCTGCACTTCTTCCGCCATGTCATTGAAGCTTCCGGCCAGCTGCCCTATTTCGCTCGATCCCGGCACCCGGACCCGAACCGAATAATCTCCTTGCGCCATCCGAGTTGTCGCTTCAGTAACCCGCACCAGCGGGCGAGAAATCGATACCGCGAAATAGATGCCGATGACCAACCAGACGGCGAGCGCACTACCCAGGACGGTGAGCAATATCTGCGCGAAGGCTCCAAGGCTCGGCTGCACGTCCTGAACTTTTGCGATAAGCACGACCGCGCCAATGAGGTTGCGGTTAACATGCCCTCGAAGCGGAGCCTGGAAGAACACCAGATTCGAGTTGTTGAATAGAGCTCGGGCGGCAGCCTTTCCCTTCCTGAAGGCAACCGGGTCGAGCGGTGTCTGCAGGGTGGCATAAAAGCGCGTGTCTTTGCGCGAGTCGACCGGTGGTATGCGACTGTGCATGGTGGTGACGATGACCCTCACGCCCAGCAACCGGCTGGCGAGGTCGATTTGCTGTTGCAGCTCCTTCGGACCACCATGTCGGGCGAAGAGAGCTTCGACCTGCGAGGCAACCCCCTGAGCTTGAGCCGCCCGATCGGCCTTCTTGACCTCGGTACTGCGGTTCACCAGCAGCTGGGTGAAGACGAAGACGACGACGAGCAGGCCGAGAAGCGTGACCAGCAAATTGGAGAGTACCAGCCGGCTGCGAAAGCTCTGAAGCATTGACGAGACCTCGTTCTAGTCTACGGAACGGGGATATAGAGAGCTCGAGGATCTTCACAAGCCGGCGCTGCTGTGTGAAGGAACCTGGTCGCGGGCCGCCGCTGCGGACGGTCTTCGACACAATAAGAGGAACGGAAGGGAGGCGGCTGATGACTCGTGTGGGACTTATTGGGCTCGGCGCTATGGGTATGCCGATGGCAAGAAATCTTATGAAGGCCAGATTTGCGCTGACTGTTTGGGCGAGGCGGCCCGAGAGTTCACGTGCCATTCGGGCCGTCGGGGCGGAGGTGGCGGAAAGTCCAGGTGCACTCGCCTCCCACAGTGACGTCGTTATCACCATGGTCACGAACTCCCCGGACGTCCGTGGTCTGGTCCTGGAGCAAGGGCTGCTCGACAACGCGAGGCCAGGAACGGTCTTCGTCGATATGAGCACTATTGCTCCCTCAGTAGCCAGAGAACTTGCTGAAGCCTGCGCTTCACACGATATCGACTTTCTTGACGCGCCAGTCAGCGGCGGCACTCAGGGAGCGCAGGCGGGCACTCTCACGGTGATGGTCGGCGGAAGGAAGGAAGCTCTCGAGAAGGTACGCCCTGTCCTGGAGGCGCTCGGCGGACGCATCTTCCACGTGGGCCCTTCCGGCTCCGGCGATGTGGTGAAACTCGTCAATAACATTCTGGTCGGAACAATAGCCGCGGCAACCGCGGAGGCGCTGGTTCTCGGAGTGAAAGCCGGAGCCAACGTGGCCACCATGGCCGAGGTAGTTGGCGCGAGTACCGGCGCGAGCTGGCAGCTCGCAAATCAGTTCCCTCTCCGCGCTTTCAACGGCTCATTTCAACCGGGTTTCATGACGGAGCTGCTGACCAAGGATCTCGACCTGGCGCTGGAGCTGGGCAATGAAACTGAAGCGCCTCTATTTCTAACGGCGCTGGCCAGACAGCTATACGGGCTCTCAGCCTCCAGCGGACACAGCCGGGACGACTACACCTCGGTATTGCGGGTGCTGGAGTCGGCTGCCGGAGTTGAAGTGCGGACGGCCTGACGCCTGCGATAGGGCCGCCGCGGCGCTCCGCTCGGACTCCAGGTCGCGGCCACTTGCAAAGCCTCGTTCACGGCGTGGCGACAAGCAGATTGAAAATCGGCCGAGTACCCATACTCCTCAGCGGCATCCTCAAATTCGTTCTCGTCCACGATCCTCACGGGCTGTCCCGGTCTTCGAACGACGTCGAGCTCATGATCGGTATAGGTGAGACTGCCCTCACCTATACGCACAGGACTGGCGATGTGAATGTAAACCTGTTTCAGCTTTCCACTCGGAAGGTACACCTCGACAAGGTTGTACGGACGGTCGAACCAGTAGATACCTCGAATGTCGAACTTGCTTACCCAGCCGCCTTTCGGACCCCGGACAGAGTGGCCGACACGAGACATGGTCATGACGCGCTCAACGTCGATCGACTCGACCATCGCGGGCCACCAGCGATAACAATCCCCGCACGCTTTATAAGCGTGGACGACGATTCGATCCCCTGCCTTCATATCAGACTTATAGCAGGAGTAGAACCTTCCGGCATCCCAATTTGGTACGAACGACCCCTTCAAGTACTCCTTGACTTCGCCCTGGAACCCCCGCATACTAAGCGTCAGACGCTAACGGCTTTAGGTAATCGATGGATTACAAATGTCTATCGTGTGGCAATCAGCACGGCGAACCGACCGACAATAACAGCGAGAACTGGTATTGGCGAGTTGTCGAGAACGGTCGGGTCGGTCCGTTTTGCTCTCAGCCGTGCAGCCAGGAATTCCGGCTCTCGGGAGACGCCGTGTTCAGCCTGCCCGAATGGGAGCGGCTGCACTTTTTGAAGTGGCGCGTCAAAAGCGGCGAGCTGACCGACAGCCAGGTCGCGAGCTAGCTACAGACCGCTGGCCGACTTTAGATTCAGGGTCGCCGCGACCCAACCAAAGTCGCCGCGCACCACCAATACCTGGATGGGCTGATCGCGGACCAGCTGCGGCAGTCCGGTGAGTGGCTTGCCATCTGCCTCGTAGAGGGTTTGCTTCACAAGCGCCACCGCTCGATTTTGCCCGGTGTCTGTGAGGCGCACCCGAAGATGTTTTGCGTCCGCAGTCATTGAAACCACCGTGGCGGATACCAGTTTCAAATGGCCAAACGGCTCAACATCGAAATCGACTCGCTGCGCGACCCAGTCGCTCTTGACGCGGCGCACAACGACGGACGCATAGTCGTGGACCGATATTCCCTCGATCTCGGCCTCGGCGCTGAGTGGGTGTGGCGTGTACTGGGTACCGAAACGGACGTCCGCCGACGCAATGCCAAGTTGGAGCGTCAAGCCGGTGGGGTTAGCGGTGGGGCCGGTAAGAGCGGTCACTTCCCCGACGAACCGGCCTCTCTGAACCTGAGCGAGCAGTCCCATCTGACTGCGCTGAAGCCTGCCAACCTGCGCAGATACTGGGGTCAGAGCGGTGAGGAAGAGGCAGCACAAGGCGACGAAAACCACCGTTAGACGGGTCATGAAGTCACCTTAAGCAGCGCGTGCATACATCCCTTCCATCCCTCGACACCAGTCTAATCGCGCGCTCTGAAGCCTTTCTGGCTCGCTGCTTACCTCGCGGTTAACATTCCGTTACAAAAGGAATCGGACAGTTTCGGCAGCCTGGAGGATGCGAGTGTCGCCGTTAGAATGCGGAAACGGGGAGTGAGGTAAATTGGCAATGTCTCGAGGCGACATTCTGATCGTCGACGACGAGCCCAACATCATTCGTCTGATCTCCATGTATCTCGAGCGCGAGGGCTACACGGCGCTCAGCGCGCGCAGCGGAGCCGAGGCGCTCGAGATCGTAAGCCGAAGTAGGCCGGCCCTCGTTATTCTGGACATCATGCTTCCTGACGTGGACGGCTGGGAGGTGTGCCGTGAGATCCGCCGGAACAACAATGTGCCGATCATTATGCTGACGGCACGCGAAGCAGATGAGGACAAGATCGTCGGACTCGAGCTCGGAGCGGATGACTACGTGACAAAGCCCTTCGTCACTCGCGAGCTGATGGCACGAGTAAAGGCCATTTTGCGGCGGGTCAAAAGCGCACCGCCTCAAGAGGAAAACTCTCTTATGGACCTGGGGGACCTCACGATCGACACGGCCAAACGTGAGGTGAAGCTCTACGGCGAGACGCTGCACCTTCGGGCCAAAGAGTACGATCTGCTGGCCGAGCTGGCGCGACGTCCTGGTGTGGTATTCACGCGTGACAAGCTGCTCCAAGATGTGTGGGGGTACAGCTTCCCAGGAGACAGCGGTACGATCGACGTACACGTTCGACGTCTACGAGCCAAGCTCAACGACGACTCGTCGAACCCTCAGTTCATTGAGACGGTTTGGGGTGTGGGGTACCGCCTAAAAGAACAGGTCCAGGCCAGGTAGAGGTACGTAATTCCCCCCATGCGGACCGGAGCGCCGCATTGGTATCCTGACCTTGCGCACGCGGGGCGCGCGCACCCACCTCTCTAACCTCCGGAGTAACCATGTCCCTGCCTGTGGTCGTTTCTCCGATTCCTGGTCCTCGGTCGCTCGCTATGTACGAGCGGGAGCAGGAATCAATCGCTCCTGGCCTACAAAGCGTGACCCAGTGGGCTCGCGTATGTTTTTCTCACGGTGAAGGCGCGGCGCTCTACGATCTCGATGGCAACACGATACTGGATTTCATGGCGGGAATCGGCGTAGCCAGCATCGGTCACGCGCACCCTACGTGGCAGGCTGCCGTAGCCACGCAGGCCGGCAAGCTGGCGGCCGGGGGCTTCACCTCTGAGTCTCGGGTGCGGCTCCTGGAATCGCTTCGTGGCCTTCTTCCGCCTGAGCTGAGCCGCATGCAGTTTTATAGCGGCGGTGCCGAGGCCGTGGAAGCGGCGCTGCGCCTGGCGCGCTGTGCCACCCAGAAGTCGATGGTACTCGGCTTCTGGGGCGGATACCACGGAAAGACTGATGGGACACGGCCGTTGTCTGAGGGCGAGCAGGTCGGTTATGGTCTTCCCACACCCGGAGTGGTCTCAGTTCCGTACGCCGACCCGAGATACTCGCCGTTCGCCGGTCCGGATCTCGTCGAGCGCACCATAGATTTCATGCGCGAGCACGTTCTCCACGGTACGAACCGGGACATCGCAGCTGTCATCGTCGAACCGGTGCAGGGTCGTGGAGGCAATGTCGTTCCGCCTCCCGGCTTCCTTCACGCGGTCAAGGAGGCGGCTCACGAGCTCGGCGCGCTCTTCATATGTGACGAGATGATCACCGGGTTCTATCGCACGGGCCCGGCATTCGCGTTCATGCACGACGACGCGACCCCCGACATTCTCATCATGGGAAAGGGGTTCGGCAACGGCTTCCCCGTTAGCGGTGTCGTCACCACGGAAGAAATCTCGAGAGCAGAGCCTTGGGGCAAGCCGAGCGGCAACTCTTCAAGCTACGGTGGCAATGCCCTTGCCTGTGCGGCGGGCGCCGCCACCATTGAGGTGCTTCGGGAGGAGCAGCTAGGAGCCAACGCCGTCGAGGTTGGCGGTCGCATGCTGCGCCGGCTGAGGCAACTGGTGGAGCGCTCTCCGCTGGTGGCGGACGTTCGAGGCAAGGGCCTCCTCATCGGGATCGAACTAAACCGCGAGGGTCGTCCTTTGACGCGAGAAGAGCTAAAAGAGATCTTTCTTCAGCTGCTGTCCAGGGGGCTGCTGGTGATGCCGTCCGGTTCGTCATTGCGCATCAATCCACCTCTTGTTCTGTCGAATGAAGAGGCGGATGCGGGTTGCGAGATTCTCGAGGAAGTCCTAGTAGGCGTTCGGGTCGGCGCCGAGGTCTAGCGCATATGCACAGTATCGGGATCATCGGGTTTGGGGCCATAGCCGAGAAAGGGCATCTGCCCGCACTTCAGTCGTTTGCTGAGATCGAGGTAACGGCGGTCGCGGACCTGTCCGAGGATCGGCGCGAGGTGTGCCGGCGACTGCTGCCCAACGCCGCTATCTTTGAGGATTCTTCGGATCTTATAGCCACGGCAGATATTTCCGGAATCGACATCTGCACCCCACCCACGACCCACGCCGACATCATCGAGGCAGCCTGCCGCCGAGGACTATCACCCATCATCTGCGAGAAGCCCTTCGTCCTGATGGAAGAGGAGTACGTGCGGGTGGCGCGCGCACGAGACCTCAGCGACAGCCGTATCATAAGCGTCAACAACTGGATGTACTCGCACCTACATCGTCGGGTCCGAGAAGTACTCGATGCGGGCCGGATAGGGAAGGTCAAACGGATCGAGCTGCGAACGGGACGGCCGGATGCCGCGAAGGGGATCGCTGGCTGGCAACCTCGGTGGCGCACGGACGTCAGCCACTCGGGCGGCGGTGTCATCCTCGACCACGGTTGGCATCAGTTGTACCTGCTCATGTCATGGCTGGAGCAGTGGCCCGAGAGCGTCGCCTGCGTCGCGCGGACAGTAGATGCTCGTCACGCTTTGGCTGAAGATGAGGCGACACTCGATCTCTTCTTCCCGGGCGCGGAAGGGCGGATCGAGCTGTCCTGGACGTCGGAGACACGCAACAACGGCGGGCTGATTGAGGGTACCCGAGGGAACGTAGAAATCCACGACGACCGCATCACCGTTTCAAGTCCCGAAGGCGTGCGAGACCTGAAACTTAACGACCGGCTTACCCTCGCTTCATACCATCCTGAGTGGTTCCAATCCATGCTAAAAGCGAGTATAATTCGCCCAGATAGCGCGGAATCGGACCGCAATTTTGCGGAAGCCGGCGTGCTGGTAGCCACGATACGCGCAGCATACCGTTCAGCAGGGCTGGGCGGAGTGCGGCTCCCCATAGAGACCGTGGCGCAGCACACCGCCTCCCCAGCCGTTAGAGAAAGGTTCGCCAGATGTCTGTGATCGTTGCACAGGCGCGGCGTCGTAACAGCTACCTCACCGGATGGGTCTCGTTTGCCATTCAAGTGTGCATCGCCATCTCGTTCGAGGTTGCGGATGACCTGGGCCGGGGGCACTTCGCTCAACACGGCACGCTTCAGGGCATTGGCAACGCACGGCAGCTCGCGACCTTTGAAGCATCCCACGGCTTCTTCGTCGAGCCTGCCTGGCAGACCTTTTTCCTGCACACGCGTCACATTTTCGTGCTCACTGTTTCCTGGATAGACATCGCGCACCTGATGGACTTCATCTACATCGCAGGCCACGTCGGAGTGACGCTGGGAGTGGCGATATGGGTCTACGCGATGCACCGGCGCTGGTTCATCCTGCTTCGCAATACGGTGATTCTGACGAATGCCTTTGCGCTGATCATGTATGAAAACTTTCCGGTAGCTCCGCCTCGTCTCGCGGGCCATCTCGACTGGGATGGGCGCCCATTCCACTTTCAAGACACGGTTTTCGGTGTTATGAATAGCAGCGGCCACATCATCGGATCCCAAACCGGCTTCAACGAGTTCTCGGCCATGCCAAGTGTCCACATCGCATGGGCGATGATCGCAGGCTGCACGATCGTTCTCCTCGCTCGGTCAATCTGGCTGCGAATGTTTGGAGCTGTGTACCCCTTCTTGATGCTGATAGCCGTGGTGGTCACCGGAAATCATTACCTGCTGGACGCCGTCGGTTCACTCGCGGTGGTTATCGCCGCGGCCCTCGTGGCAATCGCATGGGAGCGATACAAGAGAGTCGGTCCCCTGCCGTGGAAACGGCCCGCTGCCGCGTTAGGGTCCTGAAGTCTGAGTTGAGACCCTGCAAAAGACCTATCGACTTTCCTTTATGAATGCCGCATAATAGGCGTGCCGCTCTGGGAGGAGCTGAAAAGAAATGTTTTCGCCTATAGAGGCGCGCGTTCGGCGCATATCTATGGCCCTAATTCGGCCTGTGGCGCGAAGTCGCGTCACGCCAAACATGCTGACCACCGTCGGCCTGATGCTCAATCTGATTTGCGCCTTCATCATCGGCGGAGGCTGGCTGTTCGCGTCAGGCGTGCTGCTCCTGTTCGCCGGCATCTTCGACATGGCGGATGGCGCCCTCGCCCGCATCAAGGAGCTGACGTCGGACGGCGGAGACTTCCTCGATGCCACGCTTGATCGGCTGGCAGAAGGCGGGATTGGGCTTGGATTGCTCTGGCACGCGCTGGCTCGCAGCGACGATGTGCAGGTGGCCCTGATTTACGCGTTCGTGATTGGCTCGGTCATGATCTCTTACGCTCGCGCTCGGGCCGAGGTTTTGAACCTGGATTGCTCCACGGGGCTTATGGCCCGGCCGGAGCGCATCGTCATTCTCGCCGTTGGCCTCATCCTGGCTCAGGCAACCAACGAGTTTGCGCTGACTCTGATACTAGGTGCCCTCTGCCTCACCACGTATCTGACCGTCGCGCAGCGTATTCTTCACGTCTATCGCGTCGCGAAGAGCAGCGAGCACAGCGTAGAGGGTTAGCATGACCGCCCTGCTCTTTTATGCGGGGCTCTTCGCCTTGCTGACGCTCGAGGAAGCCGGCGTGTTCCTGCTGCCGGGCGACATCTCGCTCGTTGCAGCCGGGATGCAAGCCGCGCAGGGTGGTTCGCTGCTTGTCATCTCGTGGCTTTGTGCCAGCGCCGGGATGGTGATCGGCTCGACGATACTATTTCACGCCGTCGGCACCTCAGACCGGCTGGAGCGCGCCATGCCCGAGCGCGTCGTGAACCTTGTGAAACGCCATCACGTGTGGGGAGTCTTCCTGGCTCGCCTCGTCCCCGGGCTCCGTAACGCTACCGTTTTTGCGGCTTCCGCCTCGAATTTGCCCTACCGCGTTTTTCTGTGGGGACTCGTTCCCGCCGCGCTAATCTGGTCGGGCGTCTTACTGATGGCCGGATACTTCGGCGGTGACGCCGTGCTCTCGCTGTTCGGTCATCTCCACCACTCACGAGTGCTAAAGGTCGTCTCTCTAGCGCTGCTGCTCGGAGTAGCCGTACTACTTTTCGTTCGGCTCCAGCGCGAGGACAATTCGGAGTCCACAAAAGGGCGAATTGAGGCTGCAACCGCCAAGGAGGCGTGAGGCCCCCGTTTAAGGTGAACCACCCTACGCCTCGCGACTCGACCACCCCGCGGCGCACCGGTCGCACATCCATCTCCCGTCGGATGTGCGCCATATCTGTCC
>DHWR01000231.1:9710-21573 GCA_002413265.1 Chloroflexi bacterium UBA5177 | reverse complement strand
TGCCGGCACCCCGGCTGCACCTCGGAACAGAAGATATTGCCGCCGCGCGATCCCGCATGAGAAGGTTGCGGCATGCCGCGAAAGAACATGCGGCAAGTATACGTCTCTAACTAGCGCTTCGCGGTCATGGTTTGCCGGGTTTCGGCTCTTGACTCTCAGCCGCGACGCCCCCGACAATGCCGAGCTATGTCTTTTGAGATACGTCCCATTACGCACGAAGAATTCACTCCCTTCGCCACTCTGCTCGAACACGCATTCGGACATGCGCCGAATCCGGAGGTAATTGAGCATTTCCGCAAGGTGTTCGAGTTCGATCGCAGCCTGGCCGCGTTCGACGGATCGCGGATCGTGGGAACGGCGGGAATTGACTCCTTCGAGCTCACGTTGCCGGGGTTGACGAGAGTGCCGGCGGCCGGTGTGACGGCAGTGACGGTTGCTCCCACTCATCGCCGCCGCGGCATCCTCACCTCGATGATGCGGCAGCAGCTGCGGGATGTCCGCGAACGCGGAGAGCCTGTGGCCATGCTTCTGGCGTCCGAGAGCGTCATCTACGGGCGTTATGGCTACGGACTGGCGACACACCAGGTGGAGCTTCAGGCAGACAGGGGCTACAGCGAGTTCGGACGCCATCCCAAGATCACGGGATCCGTTGAACCGATTGACAGAGAAGAGGCACCACGGGTCTTGCCCAAAATCTATGACGAGGTTCGCCGTCAGTACCCGGGGTGCGTCGATCGCAGCGATAAGTGGTGGGAGCTGACGTTCAGGGACATCGAGAGCTGGCGCGACGGACACAGCGACCGCCTATACGTGGTCTATCGGTCCGGCAAGGGAAAGCTCGAAGGCTACGTGTCGTATCGCGTCAAGATGAACTGGGAGGACGGCGGCTTCTCCAACGGCAAGATGCGTGTAACCGACTTCATTACCGGCAGCTCCGAGGCCCGTGCCGCCCTCTGGCGCTTCTGCCTCGGGGTCGATCTCATGACGAGCGTGACCATCGACAATGCGCCGGTCGACGATCCGCTTCGGTGGATGATGGCGGACCCCCGCCGCTTGAGGATCAAGAGTGCGATCGACTTTCTCTGGATTCGGTTGGTGGACGTTGTCGCGTCTCTCTCCGCACGCCGTTATTCGCTCGAAGGCAAGCTGGTGCTCGAGGTGGAGGATCCATTTTGCCCGGAGAACTCGGGACGGTACGTGCTCGAGGGCGGTCCGGGAGGCGCCACTTGCAAGCGGACTCGGACGAAGCCGGATTTGTCGCTTCAGATTACGGATCTCGGAGCAGCTTATCTTGGTGGAGTAGCCTTCAGCACCCTGGCGAGGGCGGGAAGGGTGCTGGAGAACGGGAAGGGCTCCCTTCGGCGGGCTGACCTCATGTTCTCCAGCGATCCCCAACCCTGGTGCAGTACGGGCTTTTAGACAGAAGTCCGCGTTAGGTCACCGCGGAGCGGTTGAAGGCACGGACCCGGAAACGATACATGCGGCGATTGGAGCTCACTAGCGCCAGGGGCGATTCTAAGCTGAGGCGCCGGTGTAGCGGCTCAGCCCAAAGGTCCAGAACCATCGCGAGCCGACCAGGAGAACAAGAGCCAGCACTCCCGCTTCCAGCAGTGTGCCGCCCGAAAGCCGGCCCGTAATTCCTTCAGCGGGTACCGTAACAGCGAACGCGACGGGCACCAGAAATGTCAGCGTATAGCGCAGCGCTCCAGGGTAGATCGTAACCGGCCATCTGCCCGCGTCGTAGACCGCGAGGAAGATCACGAGAATGTTGTCGGCACGCACCACCCAGAAGCAGAGCGTGGCCAGAATCATGAAAAAGCTATAGACGATGATGGCGCCGGCAAGCAGGGCAGCCGCGAAACCAGTGGCCTGGACGAAGCCAACAGAATGAGATAGACCAGTAACTGCAAGTGCCAGGACGACGGTGCCCATAAGCACGTCGACCATCTTCCAGATCTGCACTTCTCGAACGCTAATCAGAAATTGCGAGTCGCGCGGCTTCGTCAGAACGAAGTCGAGGGTGCCCAGGCGAACGTCTTCCATGAACCGCTGCATACTCGGCCTCACGACCAAATTGATGACGCCGCCCACGAGAAAGTAGACGCCCAGTATCGCGAGTAGCTGTGTCGGCCTCCAACCACCGAGGTTCGAGGTGTGAGCGAAGACCACGCCCAGACCTGCCAGCCCCGTGCCCAGACCGATGAGAGATTGCAGCGCTTGCATGATGAAGCTGGTACGGTACTGGATCTCGCGCATCGAGCTGACCCGAAAGAAAGCCCAGAGCAGCCGCACGTAGGTCACGCGCCTACCGCCGAATACTGTTTCAGTCCAAGTCGCCACGTGAGCCGCAGAGCTGCCAGCCCGACGGCGAGCCAGGCGAGAAGCACCGCGAAGCCGATGGTCGCGTCGTGAGGTGAAACGCGGCCGAGCAGGAGCTCAACGGGGAAGGCAACCATCCAGCGGAAGGGCAGTACATTTGCCGCCAACTGGACGGGTGCCGGAAACAGACTGATTGGCGCCACCTGTCCTGAGAGGAAGAGGACCAGCACGTAGTACATCTGATCGAGCGCGGCCATCCGGCTAATCCAGAACGATATGAGCGAAACGGTCCACTCGACCGTGAAGCGAAGCACCGCAGCCAGGAGAAGGGCGGGGAAAAACGCGATCACGGCCCAGGGGTCCGGATGCAGTCGAGGTCCGAAGGCGATGGACATCACCACGGCCGCCGGCAGGATGACCATCAGCATCAGCAGCTTGAACGACACGTTCTCGACGATATCGGCGTTGATCGGGTGCACCGGTCGCAAGAGGAGCGGCGAGAGCGCACCCTGGCGAATCCGAAAATCGGCATTGAAGATCACCCAGGTAAAAGTAATGTGATCGACAATCATCAGCAGAATGAAGTACGCGGCGAAGTCGTGCGCGGAATAGGTACCGACGTCGCCTCCCTTGGCATGCGCCACGGTCGTCCAGACGACCAGATAGACGAGAGGACTCAACACGAGGCCAATCATCCAGATCACCAGCGAGATGCGGTACTGGAGCTGAATGGCGAGAGTGTTTCTCGCTTGCGCGCGCCAAATCGCAAGGCGCCGCTTCACGTCGCTCCCTGAGCGAATACCCGCTCGATTACATCCTCGATGGGCGGGTCCTCCACCGTAAGGTCTTCGACCTCGAGATCTGAAAGCAGGCGGCTGGTAACACGCGCCGTCTCGGACTTCGGTACGCGAAGCTCCACGCGTCCATCGTCTGCAGAAACGATCTCTCCGTAGCGCGAGAGGTCGGCCACCCCATTCTTTAGGTCTACGACGATGGTCTTGTGGGGGGAGAACTGCGCGGCCAGCGCGCTGAGATCACCGTCAAAAAGCAGTTTGCCGTGATGAATGACGACTACACGGCTGCAAAGCGCCTCGATATCCGCCATGTAGTGGCTGGTGACAAGCACGCTCGCACCGTAGCGCTTACTGTACTCCGAGATGAAGGCCCGTATGCGGCGCTGCATCGTCACATCCAGACCGATGGTTGGCTCGTCGAGAAAGAGCACACGCGGCCGGTGCAGGATGGCGACGGCGATCTCACATTTCATGCGTTCCCCGAGGGAGAGATTTCTCACGGGTTTCCGGATCAGATCTTCGAGATCCAGCAGCTCCGTCATCTCATCAACCATTCGGCGGTAGTCTGCCGGCGAAACGTCGTAGATCGCCGCGTTTAGCTCGAAGGAATCGAGGGCCGGAATGTCCCACGCGAGCTGACTTCGCTGTCCCATCACGAGCGTGATCTGGCGCAGAAACGCCTCCTCACGCCGTGACGGCAGGAATCCCAACACGCTGAGCTCGCCGCCTGAAGGATGGAGCAGACCGGAGAGCATCTTGAGGGCCGTCGTTTTGCCCGCGCCGTTGGGGCCGAGAAACCCGACCATCTCTCCCGCGGCCACGTCGAAGGAGATGCCGTCGACGGCTGCGACATCTCGGGAGCCACGCCGCACCAGTCCGCGCACGGCGGCCCACAGTCCAGGTTCGCGCACCGGAACCGTGTAAATCTTGCGGAGCCCGCGGACGTGAATGGCAGGTGTCATGGATGGATTTCTCAGCCGCGCTGGGTTTGGCCCTGGACACTCTCCAGGTCCTGTTGCAGAGCATCGTTGGCTACCGCGTCCCAACGGGGCGACAAGAGCCCATTGTTGGCGGCGTGGTCGTTCGAATTCGTGCCATTGAGGGCAAAAAAGCTCCAACCGATGGCGGGATGGTCGTGAAGATAGCGCAGTAGCAGGTGGAACCAGTCGGCCTGATTTCCGGTCTCCTGCACGTCGACGCACTTCGGATTATTCGTGCAGGTGCCGAACTCGCCCATCCAAATGGGAACCGCTTCGGATCCCTCCGTAAGGAAGCTCCAGTGTTCCTGCCATACCTGCTGGATCGAGGCATAGGTCGGTCGCCGCAACCATTGCATATTCCACTTCCAGGGGCCCCAGTCGTGAGGGGAGTACACGAGCTGGTGCGGAACGAAAAACTGCACCGGATAAAGCCTCGCACCGGCCAGCGAGCTGCCCCACCAGTAAGTGGAGACGCCGCTCGGCTGTCGCCCGTCGGGATACATCTGCAGCCCTTCGACGAACATCAGAAGGTGCGGATTGATGGTCAGCACGGCGTTTCCCGCCCGCTCTGCCGCCAGTCTCCAGTCCGTAGCGGGATTGTCCACACCGTTGTACGGACCCCAGGTAGCGCCCTGAGCCAGGTAGGCGTGGAGGTTCCAGGGGCCAGGGCCGACGGTGTGAGGTTCGTTCCGCAAGTCGAAACCAATCACGGTGCTGTTCCCCTGGTAGCGCTGCGCGAGACTTTGCCAGTCGGCGATCCAGGCCGACTCGGGATAGCCCGGAGCGTACCAAAGCGGTTCGTCCAGATAGTTCACCGTCTTTCGAGTCGAGGCCTTGCAGCGATGATCGTCGAGAATGATCTTTAGTCCGATCTGGTGGGCGTAACCGACGATGGCGTCCATCACATCCATCGCGTGGCGGCCCTGAAACTGCGGATTGGCAGCGATCATTTGGGTTACGAGCGGGTTTTGCTCCACGAGCTGGTTGGAGTATGGGAGACGGATTGTGTTGTAACCTAGCAATTTCACTTCGTCCATGATCTTTGTGTAGGGCTGATAATCGAGTCCCGCGGGGACCCAATAGTCGCTTTCCATCCCGTACCAGGTCACGCCGGCGATGCGAACCGTGCGGTTTCGGCTGTCGACGATGCGGCTCCCGTCCGTGTGCCAGTAGCCAGGATAAAGATGAACGGGCACCGGGGTCGGAGCTTCGGTCGTGCTCGTATAGCGAGCGATGGCTGCACCGGCTCCGATGCCGGTGGCAATGAATATCAGAAGCACGGCGAGCGTGCCTTTTCGAAGAGGAGACATCGGTGACCGTCTAGCGTGATGGTGTGAAATCCAGGACGGCAACGCCCGGCATGCACGCAGGCGGCTTAGCGTGCCCGTGGAGACTTGCTCAGTATGGGCTATGGGCGCATCTCGAGGCTAGCGAAGACCTGGCCTCATTTGGTTACCATCGGCATGAACGGAGGTGAGCAAGGTGAGATTGATCAAAACCGTGACGAAGCTGGCGCTGCTTGCAGGTGCGGCCTTCGCCGGTGCGGCAGCTGGAGACCTCGCGCGACAGAAGATGACCGGCGAGCAGGGGAGAGTAGTATTCAAGAATTCGAAGGGGAAATGGACGGTAACGACTCCGCCTCAGGTCCTCATCCCAGCAATTCTCGCGGGATTTAAGGCCGAGAAAGCGTCCCTCTTGCGGGCAGCCGGTACAGCTGCCGTCATTGCTGCCTCAGGTAAGCAAGGGCCTGGAGGCATTGCCAAGCTGTTCGGTCGGGGCGGCTAGCCACGGGATATAATTCTTCCGGATTCGTGCGCAGGGCTCCGCTGAGCTAGATCACATCAGGTATGGAGGTCCCAATGGCGGAAGCGACAATGGGAAATGCAGCCGCGCCACTCAGAGCCGTTTCGATGCCTGAGAGGCCGTCGATCCAGATCGTACCGGTTGCCGCCGTGCCGGTCGTGGTGGTGGTTCTGGGCGCCCTGGTCGTCTCTATTGCAGGCAATTGGCTGTGGGCGCTCGACTTCTTCCACATCGTCGGTGGAGGCCTGTGGACCGGCGTCGATCTCTTCGTCGGCTTCGTCATTGGCCCCATCGTCGGCAGCATGTCGGTGCAGGCACGCGCACAGTTCATGGCGAAATTCATGCCGAGAATGCTGCTCCTGATGCCGACGTTGGTCACCATGACACTGGCATCCGGCTGGCAGCTGGCACGCCACCTCAACTTGCTGGCCGTCGGCTATCCCCAGCACTGGTGGTTCGTGGCGTCGTTCGCAGTGGTCGGCGTGATGTCCGTAGTCGCACTGGGCGTACTCGAGCCGGCCAACCTGGCGGTGCTCTTCGAAATGAGGAAACCGCACCCCAACGGGGAACGCATCGGCCGACTGATGAAGCGTTTCATCTACACCGCCGGTATCACCGGTGTCATGCAGGTAGCGATCCTGGTGATCATGACGAAGATCGCGACATGGTAGCCGGTCAATCTGCCGGCCATTCCGAAGCGGCGCCCCAAGAACGATCGTTCCCACCGGTTACGGAGATCGCCGTCGCTTCAATGATCTTCGTCATCGTCGGCGGGATCTACATCGCGTCCTACGTCCCGCGCACCGTGGCCCTGGCCATTCCCATCGTCGTGCTAGCACTGGCGTTGGTCCTGCTGGTGACTAATATCGTGATTCTCTCCCGGCTGCGCGACTTCGCCTGGACCGTCTTCTTTCAGGTCTTCCGGTGGACGCTTCTGGCATACGCGGTGATTGCCGGCATGATCGGATACGTCTTCATCGATGACGGCACCAGGGGGAGCCTGCTGGTCATTCTGGTCTCAATGCTGCTGATTTTTGCCGTGGATATTCCGGTGGTGCTCTCATTCGCAGTTGCACGGTTCCAAGACGTCGACGAACCCGCCTGACGAGATTGGGCAGCGCAGCCACCAATCCCGTGGGGTACGGTTCCTATACTCGAGCATGGACTTCGAAGAGGTCGTCCGTCGTCGCCGGATGGTTCGACATTTCACTGATGAGGACGTGTCTCGGGAGGCCGTCGCTCGACTGATCGAGACCGCGCAGCACGCGCCCAGCGCCGGGTTCAGTCAGGGTGTCTCGTTCGTCGTGGTCACCGATGCCGAGAATCGCCGCAAAATCGCCGACCTTGCCGGCCAAGAGCACTACACTGCCATGGGCCTTGATCCGTTCGTCTCAGAGGCACCCGTCCAGATCGTCGTATGCACCAGCGAAAAGGTGTATAAGGACCGATATCGCGAGCCGGACAAGAAGCCAGATCCGGAAGCAGAGGAGCAGGAGTGGCCGGTGCCGTACTGGCATACGGATGCCGGCATGGCGCTGGTGCTCATCCTTCTGGCAGCGGTCAACGAAGGCTTGGCGGGCGCCTTTGTCGGAGTCTGGCAACAGCCAGAACTCCAGCAGCTACTCGGGATTCCAGAGGATTTTCTTCCCATCGGCGTCGCCATGATCGGCCACGGAAGCGCCGACAAAAAGTCACCATCACTCAAACGTGGACGCCGTAAGCTTGACGACGTGCTGCACTGGGAGCGCTGGTAGCCTGCCGACTCCTAGTGACCGGCTGCTGGGCCCCCCAGCGAGCTGTCGACCGGCGGGTCTCCCGGCAAGGCTTTCGCCGCTTCGAGCACCTCGTCGACGGGCGGTCCCCCACGGCCTTCTGCGAGATACCAGGAGTACCTGATGACGCGGTCGCTTCCGACGAGAAAAGCAGTGCGGCCACTCACACCATTCAAGAGCCGCAGATCTCTGGAGGGCACGTGATAGGCCGCGGTTATCTCCCTGTTGAAATCGCTCAGCAGGGGAAACGGCAGATCTAGCTCCTCGGCAAAGGCGCGGTGTGCATAGGGACTGTCTACACTGATACCAGCGACTTCGACACCCTGACGACGAAACTCGTCGTATGCGTCCCGAAACTGGGACAGCTGGTTGCGTCAGCCACCGGTAAAGTCGAGGACGTACGTCGTTAGCACGACACCCCGTTTGCCCTCGAGCAGCGACTCCAGAGACGTCTCAGAGACCTCTCCATCCATCGCCGCGAGCACCAGGAATTCCGGAGCAGTGTCTCCCGGTTGCAACTGTCTTTCAGTCATGTCGTCTCCGTTTCACGTTTGCAATGCCACTCGCTCATTGCTGGTCTGAGCTATAGGCAAAGTCGGTGGCGAAGCCGCATGTGAACTGTAGATCCCAGCTCAGAGCCGGCTCGTTCGACTGCAACACCTCCGTCACGACCTCCTGGCCTGGATGGTCGAACCCGGGGATACCGCACATCACCGGCAGATCCGACTCGAATGCGTGCGAGACCCGCACATTGACTCGGTCTGCTACTCGCACACGCTGATGGTTCATGGCATGGTCCAGCTCAATCCTTGCAGGCCGGACTGCCAGCACAGTCCCGATCGCCGTAGCGAAGTTCTGAACGGGCGTACCGCCAACCCTGCCGAGGAATATGTTCGACAGTCCATCGCGCTGACCGAGATCCGCTCTCTCGTCCACGTAGAGAATGACTTCCCATGGAGTGCTGGGAAGGGTCTTGTCTCGAAAGCGAAGGCTCATGACGGTCGAAAGCCCCGTTAGATCTCGATCACCGTAGCTGCCGTTCTCGATGAGCCACGAGAGCGTGCCAAAGCAGACGCCGTAGGTTGAGCTTCCGCCAGGCACGTCGCCCACGAAGCGACAGGGACATATCGGATCGCAATTGCAAGCTTCGAAGTAGGAACCGGATACACGCCAGGGAACCGTCGAGATTGTGCAGCTCCTTTTGCGACACTCTGAAGCAGGGGCGGCGACTATGCACCGTAAGCTTGAAGCACAGGTACGCCGCGCTCAAAATCGCGTGCGTTTTAGTGTTGCGACCGATCATACGGGGCACGTTTCACAGGCCGCTCAGCACCAGCGAGGTTCTACCAAGCGTGACGATGTCGCGGTTCTGAAGTTTCGCCACCTCGACTCGTTGATCATTTACGAAGGTGCCGTTCTGGCTACCGAGGTCCGCGACCATGACTTCCCCGGAGTCCTCCAGTCTCAGCACCGCGTGACGGCGTGAGATCGCGGTGTCGAGGCTGAGGACAAGCTGATTAGTGAGCGCTTCACGGCCGATTGCGCACGGAAACGTCAACGCGACATCCATGCCTTGATGCGGGCCGGCGATGGCGATAAGGTGCGGCCCTCGAACTTTTCGCAGCGAAGTCAGAGTAGCCCGTACGGCTGCAGCCATGAGAAGACCTCCAGATGCGCCGGCCGCCGCAAGGCCCGCTCCACGAGGGGTGCCGCATTCAGCGCACATTGCCGCGCCATCTACTGATCGAGTTCCGCAGCCCAGGCAGAGTCCGCTCGCGCCTGGGCGAACGCCGATGACACGATGCGCCGTCACGTCCTGGGTCACGTTCTTCAGGTGGGCGGGACCAAGGAGATTCGTCTCGGCCAGCTCAGAGACGAGCGCCAGCGTCTCCTCGCTGATCAATATGTATCCGCCTGGCGCCACGCCCGTAAGGCGAGCCGCCAGGTTTACAGGATGGCCGATCACGGTATAGTCGACGCGTTGCGCCGAGCCGAAGTTTCCGGCGAGTACCCCTCCAGAGGTTATGCCTATCCCAAGCTCGAGCTTCGCCGCATCTGTGCCTCGCCACTCATGAAGCAGCTCGACATGCCGAGCTTGCATTTCGAGCGCGCTGTACACGGCGCGCTCGGCATGGTCGGCCTGCGCATACGGCACCCCGAAGATGGCAATGAGGCCGTCGCCCGTGTACTTGTCCAGCACACCGTCGTACTTGAATACGACCTGCGTCATCTGCTCTAGAAAGTCGTTCAGATGCTCGGCTACCCGAGCGGGCTCCGTCTTCTCGGCGAAGCTCGTGAAGCCCCTTAGGTCGCAAAACAGAATCGATACCGTACAGCTCTGGCTCACCCGCTGAGCCGCATGCCGCTCGGCCAGAACGGCTTCGGCTACTCGTGGCGAAAGATATCGGTGTAGGAGTCCTCGAATTCGCTCCGACTCAGCAGCAAGAATCGCTTCGGTTCGAGAAACCGACGGCTCGACATCCATTTACTTCGTGGGAAGACGCGTCGTGCGTCCTGCGATCAGGTTCAGCTGCTGGAGATGACCCTGGCCGCTGACGCTAACGGCCACTGAATAGGAGCCGAGAGCGACGTACATTCGTTGTGGCTGAGCAGTGGCGTCGATCTCTCGACTGCCCAGCTGGTCGTGCCACGTGAAGGTCAGCGTATTGCTGCCGCTCACGCGGGGCACGTCCACGCTTGCAAAAATGCCGAGGAGTCGAACTCGATTGACGCGTCCAACGGCCACCCGTATCGTAGGCAAGCCGACAAAGCGATTGGAGCTGCCGGAGAAATCGAGCGTATAGGTTCCAGCCTTCAGGTACACCACGTGTCCTGGCGCCATGGAACTGACGGAGTACAGCGTTTGGCCCTTGATGTTGTCAATTGCGAAGAGGCTAAGAGGCACATGGGGAGCGGGCACGATCTGCATTGCTCCCAGCTCTTCTACAAGAGAAACGCGCGCCAGCTTGCCTGCCGCTGCGCTCACAGTGACGGAGTCCAGGTAGCCGGGCCCGCTGTCCAGCGCGATCTGATAGTGGCCAGGGGCCACGAACAGACCCTCTTCCGCTCGTAGCTTGTCAACTCCGTAGATGAGGGTCTTCTTCGACGTGACGTCGACAAGGTTGAACGCCGGCAAAGGGGAGCCAGGAAAAGCGGCGACCGTGATCCTACCGAATACACGGCCCGGCCGGATATCTTCGGTTCGTGCTCTCGACAGGGTTATCGGCAAAGGCATGACGAATTGACTCGAGCTGTCGAAGTTGATGAGGTATCGACCGGGCCGGACGAAGACGCCGTTTTGCGCGTCCGCGCCTTTGACGTCCCACCTGTCCACGCCTGTTTTGGGATCGTTGAGGCTGAAGTCGGCGGGAGCCACACTGGATGGTGGGGTGACGGTCAAATGCCCATAGATGTCGGCCAGCTTCAGAACCGTCGTTTTGCCGGCTCGGCCAACGAAAGGAATAGGTCCCAGATATGGGCTTCCCAACGAGAGGTGATAGCGGCCGGCGTTGATAGCCTGAAGTCCCGACAGGTTTGCCGCGTCCTCACCGAGATTCTCAAAGTACTTGTCATGCGTGTTGTCGACCTCCACTCCGTTCAAAGGGAGACCGTGTGGCGGAACAATCTTGAAGTAGGTCATCGACCGATCCAGATTGACGAGCTGAGTGCCGGCGGTCCGAACCGTCAGCGGCACGCCTCCCGTGTAATGCGAGTTGTACTGAAACTGCAGGCTGTACTTGCCGGCGAGCAGATACACGCCGGTCTTCGCGCTCGCCGTGTCAACATCCGTCACGTCTTTGCCCGCCTCGTCATTCACCGAAAATGCGGGTATGGAGTGCCCTGGAGCATGGATCCGAACGAAGGATCCCAGCTGACCCAGTCGAAGCTCCGCGGCACTGCCGCTTACCGAAAGAGGTATCGGCATCCGAAAGGCCGAGTCGGAAAAGGAAAGGCTGTACTTGCCCGGAGACAGCCGTATCTTGCTGCGGGTGCCGGCGCCCGAAACGTCCTTCATGTCGGCGCCGTCGGGCTTCAGAACGCTAAATTGTCCGAGAGAAGCTCCGGCCGGCGCGACAATCGTGACCGGTACCGGGCTGCTGGACGAGGAGCCGAGAGCCGCGAACGCGATGCCCCCGGCTGCAATCAACGCTGCCGCGCCACCTCCTGCGGCTATCGGCCACCAGCGGGGCCAGCC
>DHWR01000231.1:4463-9517 GCA_002413265.1 Chloroflexi bacterium UBA5177 | reverse complement strand
CCAGCCGGTAGTGCGGGTGCGAGCGGTCGAACCCCAGGTACCAGCGGCGGACTCTCAAAGAGCTCAGTGCCGGACTCGACGGGGGGCGGCGGTACGGGAACAAATGCATTGGTGGCCTGCTTGGGGGGGAAACGGCTCAGCTTCGGTCTGGGCTTCTTCATCCACCACAGCAGCGGGCGGTGTTACCGGGACTGTCGTTCCACCGGCCGCGGCTCTGGCAGCCAGGGCGAAGGCCGCCATGTCCGGGAAGCGATCCTGCTGCTCCTTGGCCAGCGCTTTGAGGATGACCCGTTCCATGGCATCGGTGACTAGAGGATTGCGGGTATGAGGAAGCGGCAGACTCGAGTAGATGTGTTGATAGACGATGGCTTGCGGTGTGTCGGCGCTGTAGGGAATGGTGCCGGTCAGCATCTCGTATAACACGATGCCGAGCGCATATTGATCGGTCTGCGGGCTAACGGGGTCGCCGCGGGCCTGCTCCGGTGCCATGTAGTGCGGAGTGCCGAAAAAGGCGCTTCCGCTGTGGGTCAAGTTGGTGTTCTGCTCGAGCACGCGAGCAATGCCGAAGTCTGACAGCTGCACCCAATCGGGCCTGGCCATGAGAACGTTGGCGGGCTTCACATCGCGATGCACCACGCCTTGCGCGTGGGCGTACTGCAACGCGTCGGCGACCTGACTCACCAACGTAACCGCCTGCTCCACCTTCATTGCTTCGCCCATCAAGTTTTTGAGAGTGCCGCCTTCGACCAGGTCCATGACGAAGTAGCTGAGCCCGTTTTCCTCGCCATAGCCATATATAGGCAGGATGTTTGGGTGTCGAAGTCGAGCGATGTTTCGAGCCTCGGCGCGGAACCGAGCCGAAAACTCGGGCTCGTGACTCAAGTACTCGGGCAGGACTTTGAGCGCTACGTACCGATCGAGGGCGGCGTCGTAGGCTTTGTAGATGATGGCCATGCCACCCACCGCCGTCTGCTCGATGACCAGGTAGGAGCCAATGGTCTGGCCGTCAAGATTCCGCATTCCGCCGCCGCCTCCGAATGCATGTAGCATACGAGGCCTTCGGGGAGGCGTCAATCCGCCTGCACATGCAAAAAAGCGGCCCACAAAATGTGGGCCGCTTCTTGTTTGCTGAGCTTACGCGCCGTCCGTTAGGACGGCGTCGAGTCTTACCAGCTGCTGGTGCGGGGCGTCGGCTGATAGCAGTCCGAACAGTACACGGGCTTGTCGCCACGCGGTACGAACGGTACTAGCGCCTCTTTGCCACAACGCGCACAGGTTGCGCTGTGCATTTCGCGCTGAGGTCGGGAGTAGCCATCGGAGGAGGAGCCGTAGCCGCCTCCACTCTGGTTACGTCGCTCTGCGCGGCAGCTGGGGCAGCGCTTGGGATCCTGATATCCGCGTCCCGCGTGGAACTCTTGGTCCTCCGCGCTGAACGTGAATGAATTTCCGCACTGCGTGCAGGTAAGCTGTCGCTCTGTGTAGGCCATGTCTTCCATCTCTCTGTGTGTCACTTCTTGACAGAGCTGGAAGACCACTCATTGCAATCGAAAACGCCAGCCGCTACCAATGTGTTACGCCTAGAGTTTACGCAGCTTTGCGCAATATTGTCAATATTTGAGCCGGAAGTGTCTTGTTATAAATGATCGAGCTGCGGTTTCCGGTTTGATGCGGCCCAGGCGAGTTGGTCCAACCCGGGGCCCCGACGGGTGACCGCGAGCCATCCATATCTGCTGATGCTTTGGCTCAGAGTTTGGGTCCGGCCGGCCTATGAGAAATGCGCGCCATGCCGGGTTTACAGCAAGCTGAAACCGGTTTGGATCGAGACCGCAGGAGGACGAATGTCTGCATCAGTGCTCTACATGTCGACGTCCCTCGACGGGTACATCGCGGGTCCGAACGACGAACCGGGCAACCCCGGCGGCGACGGCTTCATGCGGCTGGACGAGTGGTACGGCGACTTCTCTCGGCTGTCTGGGCTGGCCGGGGAGTTCCTCGACGAGATAAAGGCGACCGGTGCGGTGCTGGCGGGTCGGTGGACCGTGGAGCAGGTCGAACACTAGGCGGTGATCACCACGGTGTCCCGATCTTCGTGCCCAGTCACCGGCCGCCCGGCCCGTACGTCGCCAACTATGCGTTGGTGACGTACGTGACCGATGGGATCGAGAGCGCGATGGCACAGGCGAAGGCCGCCGCCGGGGACCGGAACGTGATGGTGCATGGCGCGTACATGGCGCAACGGGCGCTCGAGGCGGGTGCGCTGGATGAGCTGCAGATCCATCAGATTCCCGTGCTGTTTGGTGGTGGACGTCGGCTGTTCGAGGTGTTGCCGTCGCGCGTCGAGCTGGAGATCGTCCGGGTGTTCGACACACCGGAGGCCACACACATCCGCCACCGCGTCCGCCGGTGAGCCGGTCGACCAGCGGCCTTTTGGTTGTGGTTGGGTCGGGATGAGTTGACGGATCGGGCGTGGAAACAAGAAAAGGAGACAGTCATGAAGGATGAACGACGCCGCGTCGCCGTCAAACAAGTGTCCGGTCAATGAGGAGACACTCCACTAGGCGGCGAGCAAATCCCAGAAGCGGATGGTCGCTTCCGTACCTTTCTGAAAGTTTTCCAGAGAGAACTTTTCGTTGGGCGAATGCAGGTTGTCGTCCGGCAATCCCCAGCCCATGAGCACGGTGTCGAGGGCCAAGTGCTCTGCAAAAAGCCCGACTATGGGGATCGAGCCTCCGGACCGAGCGAGCAACGTGTCACGCCCGAAGGTTTCCCTGAGGGCATTTTGGGCGGTTCGGATCCACCGCGTGTCGCTGGGGACCTCGACCGGCTTTCCGGACCCGAGAACCTTCACTTCGAGCCGGATCCCGGGGGATGCAAGCTCCATGACGCGCGCACGGAAAAGCTCCAGAATCCTGCCAGGATCTTGATCCGGCACCAACCTCATGCTAATTTTGGCGCTGGCCTCTGCCGGGATCACGGTTTTCGCTCCGTGACCCGTGAAACCTCCCGGGATACCGTGTACGTCCAGAGTCGGACGTGCCCATATGCGCTCGAGAACGGTATATGCCGGCTCACCCGTCAGCTGCGTGGCTCCCACCTCGTCACGAAGGAAGCTCTCCTCATCGAACGGCAGCTGACGCCACGAGCGCAGAACTTCGTCGGACGGCATACGCACATCGTCATAGAAGCCTGGGATCTGGATGCGGCCGTCGCGGTCCTTCAGTCCTGCGATCAGGTGAGCGAGGGCGTTGAGAGGATTGGGAGCGACACCTCCATAAAGGCCCGAATGGAGATCGTGTGAAGCGCCGCGAGCGTACACCTCCGTGAACAAGTTGCCCCGAAGTCCGGTCTCCAGGGTTGGAAGCCCTGGAGCGAACATGTGACTGTCTGCGACCTGCGTGAAATCAGCCGTGAGGGATTCGGGGTGACTGCTCACGAAGCCCTCGACGGCACGCCCTCCAACCTCCTCTTCGCCCTCGATTAGGAACTTCAGATTGACGGGCAGCCGGCCTTGCCCGCGGAGATAGCTCTCTGCCGCGTTCAGCATGGTCAGCACCTGGCCCTTGTCGTCTGCTGCACCACGCGCGTAGATATTTCCGTTCCGGATGTCGGGCTCAAACGGGGGCGAGGTCCAGAGCTCGAGTGGGTCGGGCGGCTGCACGTCGTAGTGCCCGTACAGAAGCACCGTCGGTGCGCCCTCCGCTTCGAGCCATTCTCCGTACACGATTGGATGCCCGTCGCCCTCGATTAGCTTGGCGCTCACCCCCATGGTCTCCAGGCGATCGCGCACCAGAGCTGCTGCTCGCCGCATATCGCCGGCGTGCTCCGGCAGCGCACTTACGCTTGGGACACGAAGAAGCTCCTCGAGATGGCGAAGAAACGAGTCACGGTGATCGCGCGCGTACGCCAACGCACGATCGGCGCCATCCGTCATTCCTTTGGCTCTTTCCCCCAGAGCACGTTCATGGTGTCCTCATAACTTTGTTTCGCGCCCTCATACAGGCGGGCATTTTCGATACAGAGGGCGGCGAGGTCGGCCACGGCCACCAAAAACCGCATATCCGCATCGGCAAAAGTCCGGCGCTCGCCGCTGTACACGCGAAGCACTCCTATGGGCTTGGCATGCGCGATCAGGGGTACGCTGGCCAGCGAGACGATACCCTCGCGCCTTGCCTCTTCCGGATACTGAAAGCTGGTGTCGCTAGTGACATCGACCAGCTGTGTCGCCTGACCCGAAAGAATCTGTTGGTCGACGTGGCTGCGCTCTACCTGAACTGGACCCTTGTTGAGGTAGCTGTCGCTCAGGCCGTGGACCGCCTTCATTTCCAGGAGCGTACCGCTCGCGTCCAGGAGTCTGACAGACGACGCCCTTACGTCAACCGCCTTGGCCGTCTCCTCGGTGAGGTAGCCCAGCACCTCATCCAGCTCGAGACTGCCGCTTATGCGCATGACGATCTGGTAAAGCGCGTCGAAGTACTTTCCCAGCGACTGCTCGGGCTGCATAGCTTCAACTATACTGCCGCCCCCTGAGGGCACGGACTTTCAATTGGCTCTCCTACAATGTCTCGAAGGAGACGGGTCTCAATGGAAGGCACTCTCACCAGGCGGATCGGCCTCGGTCTTGCCTCGCGGGGCGACGTGAGGGAGCAAGCCGCCTACGCCGTCGACGCCGAAAGACAGGGCTTCGAGTCGGTCTGGGTGCACGACAGCTACTTTGAGCGTGATCCCATAACGTACCTGGCGATCATGGCCGAGGCGACCAGAGCCATTCGGGTAGGCGCCGGTGCACTCAATCCGAATACGAGGCACCCCGTCGTGCTCGCCATGACCATCGCCTCCCTCGATGACCTGGCGCCCGGGCGGATTGCGCTGGCGCTTGGCAGCGGGCTTCCTCTGCGTCTCGCGCAGATGAACATTCAATTCGACGACACGGTGGCGAAGGTCTCCGAAACCATCGATATGCTGCGAACCCTGTGGGCGGGCGAGAGGCTCGTACTAAACCCGAACGTCCCCCCTCTCCAGCCCATGTTCCAGCCGCCGCACCGCGTGCCCATCTA
>DHWR01000231.1:0-4182 GCA_002413265.1 Chloroflexi bacterium UBA5177 | reverse complement strand
AACACGGCCGCCCCGCGGACTCGATTGAGTTTTCCGGCTACATTTTGGCGCTCGTCGGCGACACACGGCGGGACGCTCTCAATCGAGCCAAGCGCGAGCCATTTGTCATCTACATGATGAGTGTCTTGAGCGACACGTCCCTCCAGCGCGCCGGCTTTCCACCCGAGCTGCGAGACGAGATCAGCACCGCCTGGCGGGCCGAGGACTATACGCGTGCGGGCGAGCTCGTCCCTGACGAGCTTTTGGACGCCTTTCTCGCCTGCGGCACGCAAGAGGAAGTGGCGCAAAAAGTTCTCGACTTCCACGAGGCCGGGATGGACGTTCCCTTCATCCAGCCGATCCTGCAGGAAGAGGATCAGGTCCGCAAGGTGCTCGCGAGCGGTGTGCTTTACGGCACCGAAGGACGGCGATCGACCGCGACCCTCGACGCCGTTGCGGGCTCGTATCCCGTACAGGTCGGCGGCGCCACCCGAGGCCGAGCACTTCCCCTATTTCGACGGCTGCAGGCCTGGTACGAGATCATTCGACCTTTCAGCCTGACTGCTTCGGTCGTTCCCATCTGCGCCGGTGGGGCCGTGGCATGGGCCAGCAACCGCTTCACCTGGTGGATCTTCGCCCTTGTTCTGGTGGGCGGCGTCATGCTTCAGATCGGCACCAACGTCATCAATGAGATCTACGACGTTCGCCAGGGCATCGACAAGATAACGTCGCCCCGCATGTCGCACGCCCTGGTCAAGGGTGCCGTGAAGGAACGCGAAGCCTTTGTTCTGGCGTTCGCCGCCTTCCTGATCGCCGCCCTCATCGGCATGGAGCTTCTGCATCTCAGAGGCTGGATCATGCTCCTTTTCGGGGCCGCCGGCATAGGGTTCGGGTACTCCTACACGGGACCGCCATTCCAGTACAAATTCCGCGGCCTGGGGGTTCCGCTGGTTGCCATCCTGATGGGCCCGATAGAGGTGCTAGGCAGCTACTTCGCGATAACCGGTGGTTTCAGCTCCGACGCGCTCTACGCGTCTATTCCGATCGGACTGTTGGTAGCCGCCATCTTGCACGCCAACGAGTGGCGAGATATCAGCGAGGACGCTCGCGCCGATATCTACACACTTTCCGCGCAGATAGGCGCACCGGCCGCCCACCTCCTCTATCTGGGGATGCTCACCGGCGCGTACGTCGTAGTCGCTGCGTCCGCCATCTGGCACCGGCTTCCCGTTTCCACCCTGCTGGTGGTGTTAAGCCTTCCCGTATTCATTTGGGTGTTGCGAGCATCGGAGCTGGGCGCGACCGGCCAGGTCCGAGCGCTTTCGATGATCGATCTGAAGACCGCGCGCCTGCACATGACCTTTGGCAGCCTGTTGGTCGCCGGGCTCTTTCTGGCCAGATACGTGCACTGAGGCGTGCAAGCAGCGGAGTTCGCTCGCAATGAGTCTCTCGGAGGAATCTGATTTCGCCGCATGAACCTGCCTTGCTGCGGCGGGCACTCCTCGGTCTCTTCGGTGCTTTCCCCATTTGGCTATGGGTTTTCAATGGATCGAAATGGAACTTCTGGGCGCGCATGACCGCAGGTGCCGGCTTACTAGGGTCGTATGCGCTTCTGTCGCGTCCCGCGCTCCGCAAGCAATGGCCGGTCGCGAAGGACGTCCTGCCCGGCATGCTTTCAGCCGGAGGCTTGTACGTCATCTTCCAGATCGGCGACCGCATGGCAAGACGCGTCATGCCCTCGGGAAAGGAGGATATCGCCGAGATCTATGCCCTGCGTACTCTGGCCCCGCGCGCCATTACCGCTGCTTTGCTGATCACTGTAATTGGGCCCAGTGAGGAGCTCTTCTGGCGAGGCTTGGTGCAGGAAGCGTTCATGCAAAGGGTCGGACGGTGGCCGGGCACGGCGGCCTCTGCCCTGACCTATGGAGGCGTCCATCTCGTAACCGGCAACGCCACGCTTATGGGAGCCGCCACCACCGCTGGAGCTTACTGGGGAATTGAGTA
Source organism: Chloroflexi bacterium UBA5177 (assembly GCA_002413265.1). Classification (GTDB taxonomy): domain Bacteria; phylum Chloroflexota; class UBA5177; order UBA5177; family UBA5177; genus UBA5177. The sequence continues at coordinate 2,199 of DHWR01000231.1, read as the reverse complement.
CGCGATGAGTCCAGTCCTGGGCCCGCTGCTGGTCAGCCACATCATCTGGGACGTGTGGATCTTTCTTATACAGCCCACGCCGACCGGAGCCTCTCGCTGACCGACATCCCGATACCGACGGAGTTATCTGGCCAGGGTCGTCGACGGTAGCGTTTCGAGAGGCAGCCCTATGTCAGGCCGTCACATGAATGTGAGAACGGCCCGGTGCCACTGGCAACTTACTATTCAATCGGGTACGATGGCGCACAGGCCAGGGCTCACGGGGAAAGGCGGGCAGTTGGGGTTGAGAACACGCGGATCGGGATTCGTTCTCTTGCTCCTTTTCTGTGTAATCCTTTCGGCTTGTGGCTCCTCGGCGAACGGCCCGACCCCGACAGCGGTACCTCAAAAGACGGCCGATCTGGCCGCCATCCAGAGCCACCAGGCAACGGCAGTCGCCGCGGCCAACCAAACCTCGGTGGCGGTCCAAGTGATAGCCCGCACGGCCGTTGCCCGCTTGCAGTCCACCGCGAACGAACAAACGCGCAGCCAAAACGCTGCCAACGCCCAGGCCACTGCAAACGCTCGGCCCACCGCCACGACCCCACCCGTATCTGCACGGCCCACCAGGCGAACCGCGGCGCCGACCGCAACAAGTCGACCGGGGACGCATCCGACAAGCTCCTCTCGACCCAAGACCCCTTCCAGCATAAAGACCCTGGCATCAATCACCTGCTGCACGAACCGAGAGTTCAAGAGAGCCGGTGAAAAGGTCAGCTCGGCATTTGGCGTGACCGGCTCCTGGATTCTTCGGTGGACCACAAGGTGCACCAATGTGGCGGGGGGGGGGCAGCCAATCATTTACATCGCCATCATTCCTGTGGGCTCGCACGCTCCCATTCAGTTCATTCAGGAACCGATGCCCGCGAAGAGAGCAGGAAGCGGGATCGCAAACGAGAGCCTGCACGGCCGTTTCTACCTTGACGTGATTTCACCATGCCACAACTTCTTCACTGCCGCGCACGGTCCAAGAGGAGCCAGGGTCTCGCCATCAACACAGGCGTCGGCGCTGTCCGAGGCTCGGTCAAAGGGGCAGGGAGCCGCCTTCAACGCGGTGCGGCAGAGTTTGATCGGAACGAAGAGCTCCTCCTCGAGCCGCGCGAAAGCCAAGGCTAGCGCGCGCGCGCGCGCCGTCTACATTGCCGATCTCACGGGCATCTTGAGCCAGGTAAAGGCCGCGCGTAAGACGCTCTCCACCGCTGCAGGTTCGATAGATCCGACGTCGCCAGACTTCAACCCATCCCTCCTCAAGACCACGCGCGACTTCGCCAACGCGGCAAACCAGGAGCTGCTGGCAGCAAAGAAGAAACTGTCTCATGTAAAGAAACTGCCGGCACATGGCAAGCTAAAGACCATCGTGGCAGGCGCAAACTTGCATTTGAGGCAAGCGGCAGACTTTGTGCTGCAAGCCGCCGACGCCATGCAGAGCGGCGACACGAGCACCGCCGCTTCGGATTTGGACGCCGCGCAGGCGGACATAGCGATCGCACAATCCCAAATAAAGCACGCGCGAAAGAACCTCAAGACGCTGAAGAAGCTGCCCTAAGACTTCTGCGCCGCGACCTACGGCTCGGTGCGGACCGAGTCACCCACCTCACCTCTACGGTTTCGGCCGTACCAGCAAGACGATCGGCTTGCCCCAAGCCAACGGTGGCGCCCAAAGGATTTTCACTTTGCTCGGCCAGAGTGGGATCGGGATCGGCCTGGCAACGACTCGAAATCCAGTAGGCGGTCGCCGAGGCGTGACAGGTTTGGGTTCACGAGTCGGCGAGTGGGCGGGAAAGACAAACGCCCGATGCCCCAGGCTGGGAGCCCGCTTTGACTCCAAACTGGAAGCCCGCGCCGCACCCGCCGGCCACCTTGGTCCTTGCTGTGCGAGCCAGGTCGAAAGCGAAATCGCACCCAAAAGCAGCACCGCTTGCACGAACACGGGAGCGCGTCGTGTCATGCTTCCTCCTCCGAGCCTTCACCTAGACAACGACGTCGAGAGTCTAGATGTCACATCGACGGGGTGCGCGCCGATGAGAAGGGCGGACAGCCATCCGAGTGCTTCAGAGCGTCCAAGAGCTTCATCAGCGGTCCCTTTCATCTGGTTCAGAGCAGCTACCGCAGGAGCATTCTTCCCGATGAGCTTCAGGGACGGGTAAACAGCGTCTTTGA
>DHWR01000205.1 GCA_002413265.1 Chloroflexi bacterium UBA5177 | reverse complement strand
GTCGAATACAACTTCCGCACCGTGGATATGCGCCCCGACCCCAACGCCGACCAGGGGCCCGACGCCTCGCCCGCGGGCACCGACTGGGCCACCTACTCCCGGGAGATGCCGGGCATGAGTGCCTTCGCGCTGGACGGCGGCGTCGTCTACCACACCTACTCCGCCTACGCTCGGGGCCTCGATGCGATGTGGGGCGGCTACCAGTGGCTTGATCGAGCACCGCTGGGTCGAAACGAGAGTGGGTTCTGGTGGCGCCGTCACGACGAATACGGGACCTGACGATTTGACCGGCACGCCACTTCGCTCGGAACGGCGTGGATGAAAGAGGCGGATGCACGCCAGATAAGGACCTTTACGGGATCAGAGGCTCGCGACTCGCCATGCCTCAATTGATCTCCTGAGATCCATTCGAGCGGAAGTCACTGCGGAACTCATCGGCCGCGACGACTGCGCCGCGAAGCGTCTCAAGGAATCCGGGAGCCGGTCCCACTGTCCGACAGCCGCGCAACCGCTGTGCGACAACCAGCATCCGCTGCTCCGTGAGATCGAGACACCGAGCCCTTCTGGCCGGGGATTTATCGCTGAGGAGTGCTTCAACGAGCTCGTTGAAGTGTTCTGGGGCATTCATTTAGGTTGACCTTCTCCCCTGCTCAGCGCACAGCGGTCTCGACGTCCCGCTCGTCTGCCGTCTGCCGGGTGGTCGCATGACCATTCACCGTGCCGGGCGATCGCAGAATGTCCCGCATGTGAACGTACTCACGCTCATTCACCTCACCCCGAGCGAAGCGCTCCGCCAGGATTGACTCTGGTGTTCTAGTCCTCGGCTCTGAGGATCCTTGCCATGTTCCAGGTGCGCTGAAGTACCGCACCAGAGCCACTATTCCCCAGACCACAAGCGCCCAGAAGATGATCATTGAAACCGTTATCCCCAGCCATCCCCACAAGCTCAAACCATCGTGCCAATACCACATCATCACAGGCCTCCTTGGGGACCCGAAGGACGCGCTTCATAGCGAGTCCTCCGCTATCACAATACCCCCGTCCGGTATGTCGTCATATCGGTTAAGCACCTGAAATTGACCCCAGTTCAGCCTGAGATTCGCCGGGCCGATGAAAGCGGTTCAGGTGCCTTCTGCTGAAATCTCAGGTCTCCACCCGATGTCGCGTGTATACCGGGGCGGGGTATTGTGAGCGTGCCATGACGTCGTAAGTAGCTGTGCAAGGGTGAAGCTCTTCTAGCATCCGGCGGGACGTGGCACGATACCAAGACCTGGAAGGTTACCCGATGGGGCAGAAGTCAAGGGCCAAGCGCCTTGCGCGACAGCAGAACGCGGCGCCCAAGGAGCACGCGCGCACGCGTGGACGACGAAACGGGTTCAGTCGAAGGGACCAGTGGCTTCTCCTTGTAGCCCTGGCGGTTGTCGTCATTGGGCTCGGGGCCATGACGAAGAGCGTCCTCACCTCAACGGCTACCTCATCCGCCCCCACCTCCAATATGCCCTCCATGAATGACTCGTCCGGAGGGCAGGGAATAGCGGTCGGCAAGCGAGTCGCGATGGCGGATATGGCGATGCCCGCGAGCAGTGGCAAGCAGGTCGCCCTGGGCAAGTACCGAGGCAAGAAGCTCGTTGTCTACTTCTATGAAGGCGTGACCTGAGGCTCCTGCCAACAGCAGCTCGTGAAGCTGCAAGCAGACCTGAAGAAGATCCACGCTGCCGGTGGCGACGTGGTCGCCGCCACCGTTGATCCCATCTCCACATCGCGCTCTGTCGCGCAGCAATTGAAGCTCGGCTTCCCGATCCTGCAGGACATGGATCACCATCTCGGGGATGCCTTCGGTGACTATCACCTGGTGACCGGTGGAATGGACATGGGATCGGTTGACAATCACGCGGTCTTCGTGCTGGATAAGCGCGGCGTCGTGCGCTGGAAGGATATGGCGGGCGACACCATGAACGTCGACGAGGGCGACATCTTGCGAGCTCTAGCACAGGCATGACGGAAACCGCGTGACAACTTTCATCAACGACCGACGTACCGCCCACATCCTCCTTCTGACGGCCGACGACTGCCACTTCTGTGAGCAGGGGGAAAACACGCTGCACAAGCTGCGACGAGAGTTTCCACTGGAGATAGAGGAGATTGCGCTCGCATCAGCACGTGGCCAGGAGCTTTCAGAGCGATTCGGCGTGCTGTTCGCGCCGGGCCTCTTTCTCGACGGTCACTTTGTAGGGTTCGGTCGTGTCTCTGAGCGCAAGCTGCGGAAGCTGCTGCAGCAGAGGATCACGTCGGGTCCGATAGAGGTAGGAGGCTGAGATGGACGGGGCCCTGATCTACAGCACGTCGATCCTCACCGCTTTCCTCGGTGGCATCCTCGCGCTGTTTGCGCCATGCTGCATCGTCTCGTTGGGACCAACCTATCTGGCCGGTGTCATGGCGACGTCCCGTCGTCGGCTCCTCGATCGAACGGGGGTCTATGCGGTAGGCGTGGCCGTGGTTCTCCTGCCCATCGTGCTCGGGATCGGTGGTATCGGCGTGCTGCTCAATCGCCAGCATTCAACGGTATTCTTCTTCGGTGGCATCCTGATGCTCATCATGGGCGTCTCTGCCTTCGCCGGGAAGGGTTGGACACTGCCCATCCCCATGATGCGGGCGCCCAGTGTGTCGGCAAACGGGTCCGGTGGGATGTTCCTGCTGGGGATCTTCTCCGGGATTGTCAGCTCTTGCTGTGCTCCGGTGCTGGGTGGAGTGCTCGTCCTCTCGGTGAGTACCGGGTCGGTCCTCCATGCCTTTGGCCTCGGCGTGGCATACGTCGTTGGCATGGTCTTCCCGCTGTTCCTTGCGGCGCTCTTTTGGGACCGATTGCGCCTGGCAAGCCGGGGTGTTTTCAAGGGACGCACGGTAGGTCTCCACGTTGGCGGCCATATGATCAGACGGCGCCTGCCTGATCTCGGCGCCGCAGTTCTGTTCCTGGGCATGGGAAGCTTAATGATCGGCCTGGCAGTGACAGGCCGCGGAACGTACACGCCTGACTTCCTGCGTCGCCTGACGATCTGGGGTAGTGCACGCCTCGCCGAGCTTGCCCAGGTGCTGAGCGGTGTTCCGGAATGGCTCATCGGTCTTGGCCTGATCGGCGTGATAGCTGGGTTGATCTTCGTCGCCTGGCCGCGTGGCGACTGGGAGGACGATGAGGAACCTGCGGCAGTCCGTGCTTGTCACGGAACTCCCGCAGAGGTGAAGCAGAGTAGCTAGAAGGCGACAGTGCTTTCGCCTCGCCGAAGAGACGCTGGCTTCCACTGCGAGGAGCTTGGCGCTGCACTTCCCATCCATGAGTGATCGAGCTTCGCAGGGACGACAAATGCCTTGGCTGCCAAGAGTTCGAAGCCGAGTCTAGGTAGCAGCACGCGGCACTGGTACGGCCAGCCTGAATCAGGCTACGACCTTGTGGCTCAACCCAGCTCGTGCTACCTCGTCACCCATGGTGAGAACTGTGGTCTACCTGCTGCGTAGGCGTCTGATTGGAGGTACCGCTCTGCCCTGAAATGGCGGGGCCAATGACGAACGCCGACAGAGAGAACATCACTGCAAAGATGACAAGTCCGATAGCCGGAGCGCGCCACGTTCCGAGCCGCCTACGAAGGCGCAGAAGAAACGGAATCGATACCCGGAACCCGATCAATCCAAAGAGAATCGTCCCCTTGGTCCCGGCGACCAGCGCAACTCCGGCCAAAAGGCCCACGTGATGCAGGACATGAGGTGCAAGTCCGCTAAGCGCTGCAACGAAGCCTGTAACCCAACCCCAAAGAGTTCGTCTGGGGGCTGAACGGGCTGCGTATTAGTTGCTGGAATATAGTGAGCGGCCTGTGTCGCAGGCGTCTTGCTAGCCATGCCGGCCACCAACCGGAACTCTGGAAGCGTCTGTATCATTAGCATTCGATTCGCGTGCTCGCAAAGCGGTAATTTCACGCTCGAGCTCCGCAATCCGGCCATAGCTCACGGCCACATGCTCGCTTTGATCACTCGAGTGGCCGGTGCCATTCCCACCATGCATCCCGCGCATCATGAGGAGCATCATGAGCGGGCAGACGGCGATGACAGCGACAGTCAACAGAGTCTGCAACATTTCAGTTTCTCCTCTTGTCCTGAGCTTCGGATAGTATCTTGCTGTTTTCATCGCCTCTGATGGACAAAGGTGAATCTCTCTTTCTCGAATATACCCCCGGCCGGTATAGGACACGATCGGTCACGCGCCTGAGATTGGTCGCGTTGCGGGATGAGTTCGCTCGACCTGACAAGGTATCGAACTGATCCCGGCAGCCACCTCAGCGGAAGGAAAGGGCTTGTCGCTCCACTCGAGCGTCGTCGGTCTCTCTAGCGCCACCGACATGCCGCTGCGGCGCAGCACGATGGAGGTTCCGCCACACCATCTCGGCGCTTGTCCAGCTCCGAGTCCTCAGCCGGCTGTCTGGGCCTGCAGCATCGATGCCGGTCCTGCACCTTGATCTTGCTCTGAACCCATCGCTGAGTCCACCCGTTTCAACAGGACTGCGTTAGTCGCAACGATGATAGAGCTGAGGCTCATGAGCAGGGCCGACCACTCCGGCGCCAACCTGATCCCGAACCGCGGATAGAGGACCCCGCAGCCACCGGGATGGCCATGAGGTTGTAGATGCTGGCCCAGAAAAGGTTCTGTTTCATCTTGGTCACGGTCGCGCGCGACAGGCGCAAAGCACGGATGATGTCCAGTGGATCGCTCTTCATCAGGACGACGTCCGCCGTCTCGATGGCGACATCCGTTCCGGCGCCAATCGCGATCCCTACATCGGCCTGGGCGAGTGCAGGAGCGTCGTTGACGCCGTCGCCCACCATCGCCACCTGCTTCCCTTCCGCCTGCCGCTCCCGCACGTAGTTCGCCTTCTGCTGGGGCAGGACCTCTGCGAATATCCGCTCGATCCCCAGCTCACGGGCCACGGCTTCCGCCGTCCGTCGGTTGTCGCCTGTCATTATGACCGTCTCAATGCCGGCCTCCCGGCGTGTGCCTCGTCCTGGTGTTGCTTACCCGCATGCGTGGACGGGAACTCGTACTGCATCCAGTCGGCCGTCGTACCCTCGGTGATTGCCGCCATGTCGGCCTTATGGGCGAGCGACAAGAGACCTCCGCCGTGAGCTTCTACGTCCTGGCCGGCGCAGCGACAGTCATAAGCGGATCGACCGACCAGATCCTCAATCGTCGGAGCGTCGATCAGAGCGGGATCGTACGAAACGTGGATCTTGCGGCCGGCATATTCAACCTGGGCATCCGCGATCCCACCGTGTAACCGCAAGGCATGCTCGGCGGACTCGGCACAAGACACGCAGGCGAAGTCAGCCTGGAAGGTCTGCTGCGCGAGCGTCGCGTTCAACCGAAGAGGGAGCTCAGGCTTCGAGATCATGGGTCATCCTGGGGTGGAGGTGGCGGACCAGCTGTTCGAGTCCCGTAGTGTCCGGGATACGCGCTTATCTCACGGCAATCCCGGCCATCTAAGCGCTGGCTGGATAGCCCGCCTCGTCGAGCTTCCTCATGATCGTCGCTTCAGACGTGCTCGCTGGATCGAAGCTGACACTCACATGCTTGGAAGGAACTTCGACAGAGACGCTCCGTACTCCAGGGACTGCCCCAAGCTCTTCTTCGATCGTGTGCTTGCAGTGATCGCAGGAGATGTCCGGTGCGGTAAGTGCGAGCTGTTCCATTGCGTAAAGCCTTTCTCTAGTGGATGGTAAGGAAGACACCAACACTGACGAGCACGATCGCCAGCAGGAACACGCCCGCGGCAAGAAGAGTGGCCCGCCGCGTGCCACGGAGGCGGAGAGAGTTGGAGACAACGGTCACGGACGAGAGCGCCATCGCAGCCGCCGCGAAGATCGGACTGATCTTCCCGAAGACGGCCAGCGGAATCAGGATCACGTTGTAGAAGAACGCCCAGAACAAGTTCTGGCGGATGATCCGGACGGTCGACCTTGACAGATCGATAGCAAGTGCCAGTCCCCGCAGGTCACCGCGCACCAAGGTGACATCGGCGGCTTCCATGGCGACGTCGGTTCCAGTGCCCATCGCAATGCCTGCATCGGCCTGGGCCAGGGCTGGGGCGTCGTTGATACCGTCGCCTACCATGGCGACCATCTTCCCCTCACCTTGCAGCCTCTTTACTTCAGCTGACTTCTCGTCCGGACGAACCTCCGCCACGACCCGGTCGATTCCGACCTCGGCGGCGATAGTCCGGGCAGTTGTCGCGTTGTCACCTGTGAGCATCGTCAACCCGAGACCAAGCTTATGGAGGTCTCGAACGGCTTCGATCGCCCCCTCCTTGACGGTATCCGCCGCCGCGACAGCACCGCTGATGACTCCGTCGACGGCAACGAGCATCAGAGTCTGTCCACACGCCTCGAGCTCATCGATCGCAGCACGATGTCCGTCGAGCTCGACGCCGCGGGATGCGAGGAGGCGATGGTTGCCGATAAGGACGTGGCGATCCTCAACATCAGCCTCGACACCTCCTCCAGCGATGGCGACGAAGTTCCTAACTCCGGGAAGCAGGTCCACGCTTCCCGCCTGCGCCCGTTCGACCACGGCCCGTCCCAGTGCATGCTCCGAACCCGCTTCGACGCTGGCAGCCAGTTGGAGAAGCGCTCGATTTCTATCCCCGCTCCCGCCCGGCCCGTAGGCCAGCAGTTGGGTTACCACCGGCCGGCCGTTGGTGATGGTGCCGGTCTTATCCAGAACGATCTCCGTCACCTGGTGCATGCGTTCCAGACTCTCCCCTCCCTTGATGAGGATCCCGTTCTGCGCGCCGCGTCCGGTGCCCACCATGATGGCGGTTGGCGTCGCTAGCCCAAGGGCGCACGGACACGCGATCACAAGGACGGCAACCGCTGCGACCATCGCCTCCGTGCCGGAGTGGCCGGTCAGCATCCAGCCGAGGTACGTACCCGAGGCCACGATCAGGACCAGGGGGACGAAATACTGTGAGATCTGATCCGCTAAGCGCTGCGCCGGAGCTTTGGACCCCTGTGCCTGCTCGACCAGGCGGATGATCCGGGCCAGGGAAGTGTCCTTGCCTACACGCGTGGCCCGGACCTGCAGGAGACCGTCAGTGTCTATGGTCGCTCCGGTGACCTCGTCGCCGGGAGCCTTTGAGACAGGAATACTCTCGCCGGTGATCATCGACTCGTCGACACTTGCCACTCCATCGAGTACCGCACCATCGACCGGGACCTTCTCGCCTGGCCGTATCACCAGGACATCACCCACGCGAACCTGGGCAACGGCCACATCGACCTCAACGCCGTCATACAAGACGCGCGCTGAGCGCGCACTCAACCCGGCCAGGCGCTTGATGGCCTCCCCGGCGCTGCTTCGTGCACGGGCCTCCAGATACTTCCCGACGCTGACCAGGGTGATGATGGCGGCGGCGGTATCGAAATAGGTAGCCCCCGTCCCCTGGGACAATGCGATCCAGGCGCTATAGAGGAATGCCACCGAGGATCCCAGGGAGACCAGGGTGTCCATGTTCGCGGTGCCGTGCTGCAGCGAGCGGATGGCTCCCAGATGGAAGTCCCGACCGACATAGGCCCAGACGGGGAGCGCGAGCAGGAGCATCAGAAGGTTCTCCCTCGGAAACCGATCCATGAAGAACACGCCAAGCACGAGGAGTGGAACCGTGAATGCCATACCGATGACGATGTCGCGCAGCTTGCGTCCCGCAGCTCGTGACTGCCGTGCCACCAGATCGTCGTTGTCAACTGCGCCCGCCGACTCGACCGCGGTGGCATGGTAGCCGGCCCGCTCGACAGCAGCAAGTAGTGCGGGAAGCGGAGCGTCTCCTCGGACTCGAGCCTCCTCGGTGGCCAGATTGACACTCGCCTGCTGCACGCCCTCCACCTTCGCCAGTGAACGCTCCACCCGACGCACACACGAGGCACAGGTCATCCCCTCGATCGCGAGCACCCTTTCGGTGGGTGGAGTCTCTTGATGTGCCGCGTGAGCGGTGTAGCCCGAAGCGTGCACCGCACTCACGAGGGCGTCAACAGTTGTCTGCCGCGGATCGTAGCGTACGGTCGCCTTCTCGGTTGCCAGGTTGACCTGGGCACCCTCGACACCCGGCACACGCTCGAGCTGCCGCTCCACCCGCCGTGCGCACGAGGCGCACGTCATCCCGTCGACATCAAGCTCGACAACGACCGCGAGCACGGCAGCCGCCGCCTGGATTTCTATGTCGCATTCCTGTTGTTCTGATCGAACTGCCACAGTGCTTTCCCGGTTCTGAGCTGGGATATCAGCGGCCCATCGCCTTCCCCAGGGTGTCGATCAGCTCGTGCAGTTTGGGCTCAGCATCATCCGTTTGTGCCGCGTCCATCACGCAGTGCCGCACGTGGCCCTCCAGCAGTTGGAGCGAGAGCCCTCGCGCCGCTGCCTGAACCGCGCTGAGCTGGTTTACGATGTCGATGCAGTAACGGTCTTCCTCAATCATTCGACCCACGCCGCGTACCTGACCCTCCAGGCGATTCACTCGCTTGATGAGCCGACCGCGGTTATCCGCATATCCGTGTGTAGCCATTGGCGGTCCTCCAGATCCTTGCTCCATCATACCCCCTGCGGGTATAGCGGCGCTTCTGTTCATCTGAAGAGTCTGCTCATGGCGACCGGACACCTTCGTTGTTCTGCCTGGTCTGACACGAACAGCCGACAAACACAATCAACATACCGGGGCGGGGTATGGTGAGGTATCAGGTGTGGACCTGATCTACAGGTGGTCATGGCCCTAGACGAGAGTCTGACGCCTGGGCGTCGCCCTTCAACAGTGACTTCAACTTCGACTTCTACGCGGCCATGACCGAGGAACAGCAGCAGTCGGGGGCGGTCGAATACAACTTCCGCACCGT